>NZ_JAQGKF010000242.1 GCF_028290205.1 Enterovirga sp.
GCCGAACTGGTCGCGGAATCGCCAGAGCTTGCCTCCCGCCGGCGTCCCGAGAAGGTGAAGCCCGCTAACGTCGCTGGGCCCGGCACTGGAGGCCACGGCGCCCAGTGGGATGGCATCCGGTGTGGCGGCAATTCGCCGTTCACCGGCCAGCTTGCGACGAGTCTCTCCCCGGGGTTGGCAACCGATGAAGCATTGATACCTCCTCGCAATCTGCTGGCGAATGTCATGTCAGGTATTTGGCAGGACGCCCTCAAGCTTTGTCGTCAGACAAGCAGAACTCACCGCGTCCGCGGGCCTTGCCAACGGAGCTTCACGTCTCTGCCGACTCCATGGGAACAGACGCTCCGTCTTCAGAGCAACTGAAGATTGAAGCAATGATCACGAATTCGACATGTGGACACGCCATCAAGGAGCTGCGGCCGGGGCTCGTGCGCCACATCGTTCCGCTGCACCGTCCAGGGTGCCGAGGCCGCAGGACCCTATCAGAACACGAGTGTTGCCCAACCGAGACTCGACTTAGCGTTGCCGTCCGTATCTCCTGCCCCACGGGCCACACAGGGAGAAACGCATGCTCAGGATTGCACTCGCCGCCGCAATGATCGCGGGTACGGTCTCGGTCGCCGCGGCTCAGAACAGGGGCAACAGCGGCGGCTACGGCTGGGGATCGAATTCCCACAGCAACTCTGTCGGCGGCCACTTCAACTCGAACGGTTCCTACACCCAGCCGCACCAGCGCTCGAACCCGAACAACACCGATCTCGACAACTACAGCACGCGCGGCAACGTCAATCCTTACACGGGTGCGGTCGGCACGCGCTCGCCTCGCTGGTAGCCAGAACGGGAGGCCCACGGCTGCCATCTGACACGGGAGCGATGGCGGGGGAGCCGAGGCGGCATGGGAAGTGAGGGGTGGCCCGAGCCGGGCCAGCCGCGGGACCGAGGTCCGACCTCACCGGCCGAGAGACACCCAAGGCGCAGAACTGGCGGAGAGGGAGGGATTCGAACCCCCGATGCCCTTGCAGGCATGCCGCATTTCGAGTGCGGTGCATTCAACCACTCTGCCACCTCTCCAACAGGTCGCGTGGTCGCCGCGGTCGGTATCACGGGCCGGTGGGGGCCACAAGGGAATAGCGGCTCCGGCTCAGTAGGTCGGCCACAGCCCCGGGGTGGCGAGTTCGACGAGGTGGCCGTCCGGGTCGCGGACATAGAGGCTGCGCCCGCCGCGCGGCCAGGCTGTGCGGCCCTCGACCGCGATCCCGGCCTCCCCGAAGACCTCGGTGGCCTCCGCCAGGGCCGTCTCCGAGACCGCGAAGGCCACGTGGACGGGGCCGTGGCCATCGTGGGGCGGAATGGTGCCGCCCGGCATGCGGACGGTCTCGAGGGTGGTGCCGCGTCGAAACAGGAGCAGCACGCTGCCGGGGCGGCCGGCGTCGAGCGCGACGAGTCGGTCGTCGCCAAACAGGCGGCCGAGCCCGAGCACGCCCTGGTAGAAGGCCGTGGCCCGGTCGAGATCGGCCACGTAGAGCGCCGTCTCGAGAACGCCCTCGATCCGGGCGGTGCGTCGCGGGGCCTCGGTCGTCGTCACAGCTTGCGCGTGCTAAGCGTCATGCTGCCGATCCTGGCGTTGCCGCGCTGTCGTGGCAAGCCGGACGCATCGCGTGTCCCCTGTCCAGGAGGCCCTGCACGATGCCCCACCGCCTCCCCCTCCATCGGGCCGGTTCCGTCGCCCGTCAGGCGCTGTCCTGGCTGCAGGCCCCGCTCTGGCTGGCCGGCGTGGCCGGGGCCGAGAAGTCGTTCTCCCGCAATCCCATCATCGGCAACCCGACGCTCAACAGGTGGGGACTGCACGCGTCGCGCATCCGGCTCGCGGCCGATATGGCCGCGCGGCGCCGGGCCCGGCTCGGGCGGGCCCTCGACGCGGCGGACAGGGCCGCCTTCGACCGCGACGGCATCGTCATCAAACGGGACTTCCTGCCGGCCGAAACCTTTGCGGCTCTGAAGGAGGAGGTCTTCGGACAGGATTTCGAGGCGCGCGAGATCCGCCAGGGCGTCGCGGTCCAGCGCATGGTGCCGCTCGGGCAGGAGAGGATGGCCACGCTGCCGCGCCTCTCGGCCCTTGTTCACCACCCTGCCCTGCGCAACCTCAGCTTCTACGCGGCCTCCTACCGGGGTCAGCCCGTGTTCTACATCCAGACCGTGGTGGCCCAGGCCGACGGGCCGGCGCCCGATCCGCAGACCGCGCTCCACGCCGACACCTTCCACCCGACGGCGAAAGGCTGGTTCTTCCTGCACGACGTGGCGGAGGAGGACGGCCCCTTTGTCTACGTGCCGGGGTCGCACCGGGTGACGCCGGCGCGGCTGGCCTGGGAATACGCGCAAAGCCTGGGGGCAGCGGGAAGCAGCAATCCGCACCATGCCGCCGGCTCGTTCCGGGTCAGCGAGGAAGAGGTCGCGGCCATGGGCTACCGGCCGCCCATGAAGGTCGCGGTTCCGGCCAACACGCTCGTCATTGCCGACACGTTCGGGTTCCACGCCCGGGCCAGAAGCGAGCGCGCGAGCACGCGGGTCACGCTGCACACCTATATCCGCCGCAACCCCTTCATCCCCTGGACGGGACTGGATCCGAAATCGCTGCCGGGGCTGCGCGGCAACGAGCTCGACCTCTACCTCTGGATCCAGGATCTCAGCCGAAAGCTGACGGGGCGCGGGGCGCCCTGGGTCGCGGTGGGCCCGGTCAGGGTCGATTCAGGCCCGCATATCTGAGCGGGCGGCCTGGCCCGAGCCCGGGCCGGCTCTCACCACATATCGAGGGCGATGCGGGCCTCGTCCGACATCCGGCTCTGGTCCCAGGGCGGATCGAAGGTCATGTTGACCGTCACGTCCTTGACCCCGGGCACGGAGGTGACCGCGTTCTCCACCCAGATCGGCATCTCGCCGGCCACCGGACATCCGGGCGCGGTCAAGGTCATGTCGATGGCGACATGGCGGTCGTCGGCGATGTCGACGCGGTAGATCAGGCCGAGCTCGTAGATGTCGGCCGGGATCTCGGGGTCGTAGACGGTCTTCAGGGCCGCCACGATCGCGTCCGTCATCCGGTCGATCTCCTCGGGCGGCAGGCCGGAGGACGCGGCGGGCGTGTCGGCCACGGGTGCGAGGGCTTCGCTCATCGGGGTCATCTCATCGGCGGGCACGGTCACGAGAACAGCGTCTCGGCGCGGCCCAGGGCTTCGGCCAGCTTATCGACTTCGGCCATGGTGTTGTAGAGGCCGAACGACGCGCGGCAGGTCGAGGTGGCGCCGAAGCGGTCGAGCAGCGGCATGGCGCAATGGGTGCCGGCCCGGACGGCGACGCCCTGGCGGTCAATCACGGTCGCGACGTCATGGGCATGTGCGCCCTTCATCTCGAAGGACAGGATCGGCCCCTTGCCGGGAGCCCGGCCGATGATCCGGACCGAGTTCATGGCGCCGAGCCGCTCATGCGCATAGGCCGAAACGGCCTCCTCATGCGCCCGGATGTTCGGCCGCCCGATCCGGTCCATGAAGCGCACCGCGGCGCCGAGCCCGATCGCCTCGACGATGGGCGGCGTGCCGGCCTCGAACCGATGCGGCGGCTCGCCATAGGTGACCTCGTGGCAGGCCACGACCTTGATCATCTCGCCGCCGCCCTGGTAGGGCGGCAGCCGTTCCAGCCACTCCCGCTTGCCGTACAGGACCCCAATCCCGGTCGGCCCATAGACCTTGTGGCCCGTGAAGACGTAGAAATCGGCGTCGAGGGCCTGCACGTCGATGTCGAGATGCACGGCACCCTGGCTGCCGTCCACCATGACGGGCACGCCGTGCGCATGGGCGATGCGGATCACGTCGGCGATCGGCGTCACCGTGCCGAGCACGTTCGACATGTGCGTCATGGCCACCATTTTGGTGCGCGGCCCGATCAGCTTCTCGAACTCGTCCAGCAGGAAGTTGCCGTCGTCGTCCACCGGCACGAAGCGCAGCACGGCGCCCTTGCGCTCGCGCAGGAAGTGCCAGGGCACGATGTTGGAATGGTGCTCCATGATGGAGAGGATGATCTCGTCCCCCTCCCCGATCGCCAGCCGGCCGTAGCTGTCGGCCACGAGGTTGATGGCCTCGGTGGCCGAGCGGGTGAAGACGATCTCGTCCGTGGAGCCGGCGTTGAGAAAGCTCCTCACGCTCTCCCGCGCCGCCTCGAAGGCATCGGTCGCGGCGTTGGCCATGTAGTGCAGGCCGCGATGCACGTTGCCGTAGCCGCCCGTCATCGTCGCCACCATGGCGTCAATGACCTCCCGGGGCTTCTGGGCCGAAGCCGCGTTGTCCAGATAGACCAGCGGCTTGCCGTAGACCTGCGCGGACAGGATCGGGAACTCGGCCCGGAGCGCCTCGACGTCATAGGCCGGCTTCGGGCTGAAGGGTGCGTTCATGTGCCTGCTATGGCTGGGCCTGCCCAGCCACCCCGATGAGAGATGTCGCGCCCCGAGCCGCCCTGGCCGGGACGAGCCCGGCCACGACGTCGGACAGCCATGTGCCTCAGGCCCGGTTGGCGAGCCAACCCTCGACCCTCGCCACCAGCCCGTCGCGCACCGCGTCGTTCTCCAGCGCCTCGAGCGGGGGGCCGACAAAGGCCTGCAGCAGCAGGCTCTCCGCCTCCCGGGCCGGCAGACCGCGGCTGCGGAGGTAGAACAGCAGGTCCTCGTCGAGGGCCCCGCAGGTCGCGCCGTGCCCACAGACCACGTCGTCGGCGAAGATCTCCAGCTCCGGCTTATTGTTCATGCTGGCGCCGTCCGACAGCAGCAGCGTGTCCGACTTCATGCCGCCGTCGGTCTTCTGGGCGTGCGGCCGGACAATGATCTTGCCCTGGAACACGCCTTTGGCGTCGCCGTCGAGAATGGTCTTGAAGGTCTCACGGCTGGTGCAGTGCGGCACCGCGTGATCCACGACCAGGGTCGAGTCGGCGTGCTGGCTGCCCTTGAGCAGGGTCACGCCGTCGACCGCCGCGCGGCTGTTCTCCCCGGCGAACATCAGGAACACCTGGTGGCGCGCCGATTGCGAGCCCGTGACCGTGTTCAGCGTGTCGAACGAGGCCTCGGCGCCGAGCTTCACGGTGAGCGTCGAGAGCGCGAGCGCGTCCGAGCCCTCGGCGTTCAGCCGCACATGCTTCACCTGGGCCCGGTCGCCGACCACGAACTCGACCACGCCGTTGGGCTGGTAGCCGATGCCGTCCGGCCCCTCATGGCTTTCCAGGACCGTGACCGAGGCGCCCTCCTCCACCAGCACGAGCACGCGGCTCGCCGTCGAGAAGGCGGACGCTCCCGTGTTGACGAAGCGCAGCGCCAGCGGCTGGGCCGGCGCAAGGCCGGCCGGGATCCGGATCACCGCGCCATCCCGCAGGAAGGCGGTGTTGAGCTGGTAGACCGGGTTCGTGGCCGCCGTCGCGACGGCGCCGAGCTCGGCCAGGCGCGGATCGCCGGACGCCAGCGCGTCGGCGAGGGAAATGGCCTCGATCCCGGCCGGCAGGGCCGAGATCTCGGACAATTCGCCGGCCAGATGACCGTTGACGAAGGTCAGCCGCGCCGCCGGGACATCCGCGAAGGCGCTGGCCTGGTTGAAGGCGAGCGCCAGCTCGGTCGGGCCGGGCCGCCCGGCCGGGGGCGCCGCCTCGCGCATCAGCGCGCGGAGGTCGAAATACTTGAACTCCTCGACCCGCCGGTGCGGCAGGCCGCGCTCGCGGAAGCCGGACAGGGCCTGCTCACGCACCGCGACGTCACCGGGGAGACCGCCCTTGAGGCGATCAAACAGCTCGGAGAGCCCCGTCTCCGCTGCCGTTCGGATCACGCTTACCTGCGCGGCCATGTCAGGCTGCCTCGGCCGAAGCAGCGGCCGGCTGGCGGTAATCGGCATAGCCGTTCTTCTCGAGCTCGAGCGCCAGCTCCTTGCCGCCCGTCTTCACGATGCGGCCATCCGCCATGACGTGCACGGTGTCCGGCACGATGTGGTTCAGGAGGCGCTGATAGTGGGTGATCACCAGGAACGAGCGATCGGCCGAGCGCAGCGCGTTCACGCCCTCGGACACGATGCGGAGCGCGTCGATATCGAGGCCGGAATCGGTCTCGTCCAGGATGCAGAACTTCGGCTCCAGCAGGGCCATCTGCAGGATCTCCATCCGCTTCTTCTCGCCGCCGGAGAACCCGACATTGAGCGCGCGCTTCAGGAAGTCCCGGTTGATCTCGAGCTTGGCGCCGGCCGCGTTGACCCGCTTGATCAGCTCGGGCGTGGTGAGCTCCGGCTCGCCGCGGGCGCGCCGCTGCGCGTTCAGCGCCGCCTTCAGGAAGGTCATGGTGCCGACGCCCGGAATCTCGAGCGGGTACTGGAAGGCCAGGAACACGCCCGCTGCGGCGCGCTGATCGGGCTCCATCTCGAGCAGGTTCCGGCCGTCGAGCAGGATTTCCCCGTCCAGGACCTCGTAATCCTGCCGCCCGGCAATGACGTAGGACAGGGTCGATTTGCCCGAGCCGTTCGGCCCCATGATGGCCGCGACCTCACCGTCCGCGACCTTCAGGTTCAGGCCATTCAGAATGCGGTTGTCCTCGATCTGGACGACCAGGTTGTTGATCTCGATCATGAAAAGCAGTGTCCGTTGATAGGTCAGGAGTTCGCGAAGGTCGCGATCTCGCGAATCAGGCCGTCGAGGTCGCGCTCGGCCTCGCCGCCCGCGTCGAGCATGTTGGTGGAGGCGCTGGCCGAGGCGACCTCGCCGGTGACGAAGCGGTTCTCACCCACGCGCCGCACGAGAAGGCGCCGGCTCTCGCCCGCGACCAGGATGAGATCCTCGGCCTCGCGAAAGGCCTGGAGGCGCGGAAAAGCCGCCGCGACGGCGGCCTCGAGATGGGCAGCGGAGGCGCCGGACCGGAGGGCGGCCTCGAAGGCCGCCCGTGTCGCCTGCTGGCCCGGGGTCGTCACCCGACGCTCCCCTCGAGCGAGATCGCGATGAGCTTCTGCGCTTCCACCGCGAACTCCATGGGCAGCTTCTGCAGCACCTCCTTGACGAAGCCGTTGACGATCAGCGCCACCGCCTCCTCGTCCGACAGACCGCGGCTCTGGCAATAGAACATCTGGTCTTCGGAGATCTTGGACGTGGTGGCCTCGTGCTCGAACACCGCCGAGGCGTTGTTGGATTCGAGATACGGCACGGTGTGGGCACCGCACTGGTCGCCAATGAGCAGCGAGTCGCAATTCGTGAAATTGCGGGCGCCCGTGGCCCGGCGATGTGCCGAGATCAGGCCCCGATACGTGTTGTCGGAGCGCCCCGCCGCGATGCCCTTCGAGATCACCTTGGAGGTGGTGTTCTTCCCGAGATGGATCATCTTGGTGCCGGAATCGACCTGCTGCTTTCCGTTCGAGATGGCGATCGAATAGAATTCGCCGCGCGAACCGTCGCCGCGGAGGATGCAGGAAGGGTACTTCCAGGTGATGGCGGAGCCCGTCTCGACCTGGGTCCAGGTGATGATCGAGTTCTTGCCGCGGCAATCGCCCCGCTTGGTGACGAAGTTGTAGATGCCGCCCTTGCCCTCGCTGTCGCCCGGATACCAGTTCTGGACGGTCGAGTACTTGATCTCGGCATCGTCGAGCGTGACCAGTTCGACCACGGCCGCGTGGAGCTGGTTCTCGTCCCGGCGCGGCGCGGTGCAGCCCTCGAGATAGGACACGTACGAGCCCTTGTCGGCGATGATCAGCGTGCGCTCGAACTGCCCCGTGTTCCGCTCGTTGATGCGGAAATAGGTCGACAGCTCCATCGGGCAGCGCACCCCCGGAGGGATGTATACGAAGGAGCCGTCCGAGAAGACGGCCGAGTTGAGGGTCGCGAAATAGTTGTCGGTAACCGGCACGACCGTCCCGAGATATTGACGCACCAGGTCGGGGTGCTCCCGGATCGCCTCCGAGATGGGCATGAAGATCACGCCGGCCTTGGCCAGCTCGGCCTTGAAGGTGGTTGCGACCGACACGGAGTCGAACACTGCGTCCACGGCCACGTTGGAGCCCGGGATGCCCTCGAGCATCGCGACCTCGCGCAGCGGAATGCCGAGCTTCTTGTAGGTCTCGAGGATCGCCGGATCGAGGTCGTCGAGGGAGGCGGGCCCTTCCTTGAAGCCCTTTGGCGCGGCGTAATAATACAGATCGTCGTAATCGATCTTCGGATAGTCGACGCGCGCCCAATCGGGCTCGCGCATGGTGCGCCAGCGCCGGTAGGCATCGAGCCGCCACTCCAGCATCCAGGCCGGTTCGTTTTTCTTGGCCGAGATGAAGCGGACAGTCTCCTCCGATAGGCCCCGCGGGGCCTTCTCCATCTCGATCTCGGTCTCGAACCCGTATTTGTACTGATCAACGTCGATCAGCTTTACGCGCTCGATGGTCTCCTGCACGGCAGGCATCAGCTACTCCTCGGATCGGCGACCCTCGCCGTCGTCATGGTCTCGTCACCTGGATTCAGGCCGGGCGGCCGTCACGCGGCCCGCGCCCGTTCCCGTTCATATAGGCGCTGCAACACGTTTTCGTAGGCCGCCAGGAAACGGCCCACATCCTCTTCGCCGCTGGACCAGCCGAAGCTCAGCCGCAATGCGCCGCGCGCCATCTCGTCGCGGACCCCCATGGCGGCCAGCACATGGGAGCGCCCGACCTTGCCGGACGAACAGGCGGACCCCGACGATGCCGCCACCCCGGCGAGATCGAGACCGATCAGGACCGTCTCGGCCGCCACGCCGGGCACGCCGAACAGCAGCGTGTTCGGCAGCCGCGGGGCGGCGGCGCCGAAGACGGTCAGGTCGGGCGCCAGCCTGCGCAGGCCGGCCTCGGCCGCGTCCCGCAAAGCCCCGAGCCGGCTCGCCGCCGCCCCGAGTTCGGCCGCCGCCAGCCGCGCTGCAACCCCGAAGCCGACACAACCGGCCACGTTCTCGGTGCCGCCGCGCCGCCCGCGCTCCTGCCCGCCGCCGCGGATAAAGGATGGGGCTGCGCCCGACCGGACGGGCCTGAGGACCAGCGCCCCGATCCCCATCGGCCCACCGAGCTTGTGCGCGGACAGGCTCAGCGCGTCCACCCCCAGAGCCTCCATCCCGAGCGGGACGCGGCCGGCCGCCTGAACGGCGTCGGCATGGAGCACCGCGCCGGCGGCCCTCACCTGTTCGGCGATCGCCGCGAGCGGCTGCAGGGCGCCGGTCTCTGAATTCGCGACCTGCACTGAAACCAGCGCCGGCGGTCCGACATGCAGCCTGCGGGCGAGATCTTCGAGATCGAGGAGCCCGGCCCCGTCCACAGCCAGCACCTCCACGGCCTCCGGCGGAAAGCCGTGGCCGGACAGCACCGACGGGTGTTCGGTCGGGCTCACGAGGAGGCGGTCGACCGGCGCGCCGGCCTCAGTCCGCAAAGCGCCCGGCCGCAGCGCGGCGTTGTTGGCTTCCGTGCCGCCGCTCGTGAACACGACGTCCTCGGCCCGGGCTCCGACCAAGGCGGCGACCTCTCGTCGCGCGGCCTCCACCAGGGCCCGCCCCCGGCGGCCCTCCGCGTGCACGGATGACGGGTTGCCGGCCCCGGCGGCAGCGGCGCACGCCTCCGCTACCTCGGGCCGCAGCGGCGAGGTCGCGTTATGGTCGAGATAGAGGCGCGTCCCCTTCATCTCGCGGCAGCGGCTCCGGCAACGCGTCACCCTGCCTGGCCGGGCGACGGAGGAAAAACCTTGCAATCACGGGACCGCAGCGTGATATCCACGGCTCCCATTCGACGCCTGCCAGCCAGCTTTGCCCAGGGCGCGGCGGGGAGACGGTCACTCAGATTAGAACAGTTCTAACTCGTTAGAATGGTTCTAAGGTGTTCTGTCCCCTCGCTGCCGCGGAGTCAAGGCAATGCGGCTGGGAGGGCCTGTGCGCGGCCTCGACGGCGGGTGTTCGCCCGTCGGGTCCGCTGTTCATCGGAGACGCAAGACAATGCCAGAGGTGGTGTTCACCGGCCCAGCCGGTCGCATCGAGGGCCGTTACCAGCCTGCCAAGCAGAAGGGCGCGCCGATCGGCATCGTGCTTCATCCGCATCCGCAATTCGGCGGCACGATGAACAACCAGATCGTCTATAACCTGTTCTACGGCTTCCTGAACCGCGGCTTCTCGGCGCTGCGCTTCAATTTCCGGGGCGTGGGCCGCAGCCAGGGCTCCTTCGACCACGGCGCCGGCGAGCTCTCCGACGCCGCCGCGGCGCTCGACTGGGCCCAGTCGATCAATCCCGACGCCCGCACCTGCTGGATCGCCGGGGTCTCCTTCGGCGCCTGGATCGGCATGCAGCTCCTGATGCGGCGGCCGGAGATCGAGGGCTTCATCTCGATCGCAGCGCCAGCCAACCGCTTCGATTTCACCTTCCTGGCCCCCTGCCCGTCCTCCGGGCTGTTCGTGCACGGGGCGGAGGACCGCGTCGCGCCGCACCGGGAGGTCATGGCCGTGATCGAGAAGGTGAAGACCCAGAAGGGCATCCAGATCGAGCACCAGCTGGTTGAGGGCGCCAATCACTTCTTCGACGGCAAGGTCGACGATTTGATGGTGACTGTGGACACCTATCTAGACAAGCGCCTCGGCAAGCGCGAGGACGCAGCCGCCTGAGTTGTCGCACCGGCGGCTCGGGCCGGGGTGCACCCGAATTGCCGCCCACGGAGGACCACCCGCGTCCTCCTCCCACGCTGCTGATCCGGTCCGCGCAACGGTCCGGCGCGTAGCGTGTCAGAACTAGGTTGACCCGTGAGAACTCTCCTTGTGACGGCCGGAATCTTCGCTCTGACGACGGCCGCGGCGGTCGCCCAGACTGACAGCTGCGCCGATTTCCTGAAGGCCGACGCGCAGATGCAGGCCGCGATGAGCCCGGCCGACAGGGCCGCCTTGAGCTCGGACCCGGCCGCCGCCGCGCTGGACCGGAAGCTGCGCGACTATTGCACCAAGAACCCCAAGGCGCCTCTGTCCGAGGCCATGACCAAGGCCATCCAGTAAGCCGCACTCCCCGTGGCGCGGCCGCAGGGTCGCGCCGCCCGGACGGGCGACATCCGCCCGCGGCTGACCTAGCCTGCCGCTCCGCCGCATCATGGCGCATGATGGCGCATCGCCCCGAACGGCCGAGAGAGGCGCCGACTGAGATCATGACCGCCGGCATCCTGGCCCTCGTCGCCGCGGCGCTGTTCACCGGCGCGGCCCTTCAGGTCACCCTGGCCGAGCAGCCGGCCCGACTGGCGCTCGACGAGGGTGCGCTGCTGCGCCACTGGAGCCGATCCCACGAGTGGGGCCTCGCCCTGCAGCTCTCGATCGCGGGTGCGGGCTCCGCGCTCGCCGCCCTCGCCTGGTGGCTCACCGGCCGGCCCGGCTTCCTGGTCGGCGGCCTCGCGCTTCTGGCCACCGGGCCGTTCACCCTCAGGGCCATGATGCCGCTAAGCCGCAAGCTGCGAGCGATCGAGGCCGGTCGGGACGCCGCGCCGGTTCACCCGCTCGTGCGGCGGTGGGGCACGCTTCAGGCCACCTGTGGTCTCCTGGGCGCGGTCGCCACCGCGCTCCTGGCCGCGACGATCGCCCGTTCAGCGGTGGCGTGAGCCCGGCAGGGCAACCCGCCCTCCGGTCAGGGCACGCGGCGTCCCGGTCGTACCCGGAAAGGTGATGGGCCGGCCCGCCAACCGGCGCGCGGCCAGATAGGCAAAGGCCTGCGCCTCCAGGAAATCGGTCGACCAGCCGATCTCGTCGGCGGCCGCCACCTCGACCCGCAGCACATCGCGCAGACCGGCCATCAGGTGGGGATTGCGGGCGCCACCTCCGCCCACGATCCAGCGGCGCGGCGGCGCCGCGGTCCAGGCCAGTGCCGCCTGGCCCACGGCCCCGACCGTGAACGCCGCCAGCGTGGCGGCCGCGTCCTCGGTCGCGAGCGTCGCAACCATCCGGTGCGAGAAGGCGTCCCGATCGAGGGATTTCGGGGGTCGGCGCGCGAAATAGGGGTGCAGCAACATCCAGCGCACGAGTTCGTCGTCGGGCCGGCCGGCCGCCGCGACACGCCCGTCCAGATCGAGGTCGCGCCCGCAGCGCTCCTTCATCAGGTCGTTCAAAAGAGCGTTGCCCGGGCCGGTGTCGAAGCCGATGAGGTCGTCCTCCTCCTCGCCGATCAGCGTGACGTTGGCGACGCCGCCGATGTTCAGGACCGCGATGGGCGGTTCGAAGCCGCTCGCCTGGGCCAGCGCGCGGTGGAACACCGGGACCAGCGGCGCTCCCTGCCCGCCCGCCGCGACGTCGTCGGCCCGGAAATCGAACACCACCGGAATTCCGAGCAGATTCGCGAGTGCCTCACCGTCCCCGATCTGCACCGTGAGGCCGGCTTCGGGCCGGTGCAGGACGGTGTGGCCGTGAAAGCCCACCGCCGCGATGTCGCGGGCCGAGAGCCCTTCGCGGAGCATCAGCTCGCGCACGGCCCGGGCATGCACCTCCGTGACGAAGAGTTCGGCGGCCGCAAGCGAGCCGGGCCGGTCACGCCGGTCGAGCAGCCCCGCCCTCGCCTCCTCCTTGGCGCGGGCCAGCAACGCCCGCTCCGCCGGGGCATAGGCCAGCCCATGCGTGGCGCCCGCGACGGACGGCAATCCGTTGCCGCTCCGCGCCACCGCCACTCCTCGTCCATCCGTCTCGATCAGCGCGGCATCGACGCCGTCCATCGAGGTCCCGCTCATCAGCCCGATGAAGCGTTGCACCGCGCACCCCGCCGTCGAAATCACCGGCTAGAGCTGTTACACGCGCCACCTCCTGCCGAGAACCGAGCCGATGTCCGCCCCGACCTCTGATTTCCTGCGCGTGCTCACAGAACGCGGCTTTATCCACCAGCTCTCGGACCTGGCCGGGATTGATGCGCTGGCCCACGAGGGCCGGCTCACGACCTATGTCGGCTACGATTGCACGGCGCCGTCGCTGCATGTGGGCCACCTGCTGTCCATCATGATGCTGCACTGGCTCCAGGAGACGGGGGCCGGCAAGCCGATCGTGCTGATGGGCGGCGGCACCACGCGGGTCGGCGATCCGTCCGGCCGCGACGAGACACGCCGCATCCTCAGCCTCGACGATATCGAGGCGAATAAGCAGGGGATCCGGCAGGTCTTCGCCCGCTTCCTGCGCTTCGGCGACGCCGGCCGCGACGCCCTGATGGCCGACAACGCCGAGTGGCTCGCTCCCTTGAACTACATCGAGTTCCTGCGGGACGTCGGCCGCCACTTCTCGGTCAACCGCATGATGTCGATGGACTCGGTCAAGCTCCGGCTCGACCGCGAACACGAGCTCAGCTTCATCGAGTTCAACTACATGCTGCTGCAGAGCTACGATTTCGTCGAGCTGCACCGCCGCTACGGCGTCCGCATGCAGATGGGCGGCTCGGACCAGTGGGGCAACATCGTCAACGGCATCGACCTCGGCCGCCGCATGGGCACCGGGCAGCTCTACGGCCTGACCGCGCCCCTCATGACGACCGCCTCCGGGGCCAAGATGGGCAAGACCGCCGCCGGGGCCCTGTGGCTCAATGCGGACCAGCTCGCGCCCTACGGCTATTGGCAGTTCTGGCGCAATGTCGACGACGCCGATGTGGGCCGCTTCCTGAAGCTGTTCACCCGCCTGCCCATGGACGAGATCCGCCGGCTCGAGGCCCTGTCGGGCCAGGAGATCAACGAGGCCAAGAAGGCTCTCGCCTCCGCAGCCACGATGCTTCTGCACGGCGAGGAGGCGGCCCGGCTCGCCGCCCGCACGGCCGAGCAGACCTTTGAACAGGGCGTGATCGCGGCCGACCTGCCGTCCGTCGACTGCCCCCGGGCCGACCTCGAGGCCGGCCTCGCCATCGGCCCGGCCATCATCCTGGCGGGCCTCGCGGCCTCGAACGGCGAGGTTCGCCGCGCCATCTCGAACGGGGCCATCTCGGTCAACGACGAGCGCGTGGCGGACGACAAGCGGGTGCTCGGAACGGGCGACCTGTCCGAAGGCGGGGTCGTCAAACTGTCCTTCGGCAAGAAGCGCCACGTCCTGCTGCGGGCCGTCTGACGGCCGGGCGCAGCCGGGCGGCCCCCTTGCTGCGCCGCTAGCGGGCCGGCCGAGGCCGCGCCGGGGGAGCCCGGCTGGTGCGGGGCGGCGCCGGGGTCTCCTCCGCGGTGTCGGGCAGCATCCAGCCGAACAGTTTTCGGAGGATCCCGGGCGTCACCACGGTCAGCGGGTTGACGCTCAGGGTCGGCCCGCTGATCGGCCCGGTCACCCGGAAATCCACCGCGATCAGGCCCTCGGTGGCGCCCCCGCCGAGCAGGATCCCGACCAGCGGCAGCTGGCTGAACGCATTGTTGAGCAGGTAGGCCGGCACGAAGGTGCCGCCCATGTCGAGCCGCTCGCGCCCGTAATCGACGAAGCCCGACAGGTTGAACCCGACCTGCGCGCCGTAAATCACGACATCGGCGAGGTCGATCCGTGAGCCGGACCGCTTGAACTCGGCGCTGAGCCGGTTGAACAGCACCTGGTCGAGATCCGAGCGGGCCACCGGGGCACCGCGCTGGTCGCCGCCCGTGGTGGCCGGATTTTCGGCCCGGGCCACGATGCTGCGCAAGGCGGGCTCGTCGCGCAGCCCGAACTCCTCGATCCACACGTTGCCGGATTGCGCGCCGTCTCCCGAGCGGCCCTCGATGGAGAGGCGGCCGCCCACCATGCGGCGGTAGACGTCGAGAAAGCGCAGGGTCGCGCCGGCATCGCCGGACCGGACGGACAGCACCGGGGCGCCGGCGTCGCGCTTGGCGAGCTGGGCTTCGACCAGGGCGCTGCGGAAGCGGCCGGTGAATTGCAGCGCGCGCAGGTCCCCGCCCCTGATCGTCGCCTTTCCGGCGACGCCGGTCATGGCCTCGTCGTTGTGGCCGGTCAGGATGTTCACGGCGAGGTCGAGTTCCACATCGTCGCGGCCCCCGGCCTTGCCGGAGCTGGACGTGACCCAGCGCAGAACGGGGCGCGCATCGCCGACATTGCCTTTGATGCCGACCCGATACGGCCCGTTCGGCGCGCGCTCGAACTGGGCCCGGAGGTCGTCCCCCGGCGAGAGCTTGAAGGTCTGCAAGTCGGCGCTTTCGAGCGCGCCTGCCGCGGCGAATCGGGCCTGGCCCTTGATCTGCACGGAGCCGGCCTCGAGGGAGACGTCCCGAATCTCCGTCGCGCCCCCTTCGCCCTCACTGGCCGTGAAGGTGAGCCGGCCCGGACGATTGGCCGCCTTGGTCCAGCCCGGGATCAGGCCGTCGATCGCGGCCCGGCCGAGATCCGCCTCGACGCGGGCCCCGGTGCGCCGGCCGCCGAGCGGAACGGCGATGCGGACCGGGACCGGCCCGGCGAGCTGAGGCCCGACCGGCAGCGACCGGCGCGCCCGCGCCGCCTCGTCGAGCACGAGCCCGATGGCGAGTTCCCCGGGGCGCCCCGGCGCGGCGGCGAGATCGAAGGTGGCGGGCACCCCGCCGAGCTTGCCCTCGCCGCGCCCTGTCAGCGCGCCCGCCTCGTAGCTCAGTGTGAAGGCCCCGTTCTCCAGCCGCTCCCGGCCGGGCAGCCGATCCGCGGCGATGTCGGACAGCGTCGCCCGCACGGACAGCGGCATGTTCGCGAGGGTGGGGACCCGGCTCGGCACGAGCGGCAGGCGCACCCGGATGTCGACCCGTCCACGGACGGAATCCGGATCGAAGTCGATGGCGATCGCCTCCCGGAGAGCGGGAGATTTGAGCAGCGACACGAGCGCGTCGGCGCCGCCCGTGACCGCGAAGCCGACCTGGGCCTGGCTGTCCGGCTTGTCCATGCCGTCATGGACGTAGGAGCCCTCGGAGAAGGCAAGGCTGCGCTGGTCCGGGGTCTCGATGCGGCCGCTGGCCGCCCTGAGGGCGGTCCGAGTCCCGCTCGCCGTGCCGTCGATCGCCACACCCCGCAGCGGCGGCAGCCCGTCCACGACGTCGAGCTCCACGTCCCGCGCCGCAAAGGCAAGGTCCACGGCGCCGTCGCTGAGCGGCGCGTCGGTCAGGATCTGGGCGAATTCGCGCGCGTCTAGCCGTGAGCGGAGGCGCAGGCGCTCGAGCCGGCCCGCGCCGACCCGTTCGGCGAGATAGCGCCGGAGATTAGGGTTCAGGCGGTCGGGCCAGAGCCGGACCAGCCGACGCAGTTCGGTCTGCTGCGCCTCAAGCACGCCCTCGAACTGGTGGCCCTCCGGGCCGGGCAGGATCTTGCCGGAGGCCTGGATGTCGACCTCCTGGCCCCGCAGCACCGCCCGGTCCAGGCTCACGGCGCCCTCCCGGATGGTGGCTTCGGCCGCGATCTCCTGGACCGCAAAGGCCTTGTCCGTCGGCTTGATCCCGGCAAAGCGGGCATCGCGCCCGCCGAGCGTGACCCGCCAGCCGCCCTCGGGCGCGGGCCCCATCTCGCCGGACAGCCTCACCTCGGTTCCCTCGCTCGAGATCTCGAGCGAGGACAGGTTGAGGCGCCGCGCCTCCTCGTTCCAGCTCGCCCGGCCGGCCAGGCGGTCCAGGCGGATCGGCGGCCCGAAGCCGCGTTGCACCGAGCCGGCGGAGGATTCGAAGCCGCCCTCGATGGCGATCAGCCGGGTGCCCAGGAAGCCGGCCGTCATGCCGCCACTGAACAGGACGTCCGAGCCGCCGGCTCCGGCGGCGAGCCCTGCCAGGAGCGCAATGTCGGCCGCAGGCACCTGACGGAAGCGGAGATCGACGCCCCGGAACTTGCCGCCCGTGACGCGCCCGCTCACGCCCCATGGGCCGTGCGGTCCGACCAGCTCCAACGCGAGCTGCCGCTCCCCGGTCGCGGCCCGCTCCAGCGACAGATCGAGCCGCCGGAACACGGCCCGCTCGCGGCCGTCCGGGCCGACCAGCGTGAGCTGCGCCCCCCGCACGCTGGCGCGGTCCAGCGCCCCGACCACGCCGGACGGATCGACCACCGGCGCGAGAAGCGAGGCGAGGATCACGGCGAGCGGCGATCCCGCCGGAGCGGAGGGGGCCGCGACCGCGGCTGGCGCCGCGCCGTCCCCCTCGCCCGTCAGGAAGGTCAGGCTGCCGTCCGCGCTCACCACGGCCCGGAGCTGGAGGTCGCGCAATTCCACCTCGCGGGCGGAGATGGCGCCCCGGAGCAGCGACCAGGGGTCGAGGCTCACCACGGCGTGGGGCGCCCGCAACACGGGGACGCCGCCCGGATCGCGGATCTCGAAGCCGGCGGCCCGCACGGCCGGCCGGAGGCCATGCAGTTCCAGCGCCGCGTCGCCCAGCGTCACCGACCAGCCCGGGCCGATGCGGGTGCGGAGCGCCTCGCTGACCCGGCTGGTCTGCCCGTTGAGCTGGACCGGGCCGGCAAGCAGCCGCAGGTAGCCGACCCCGGCAACCATCGCCACCAGCGCGACGAGCCCGGCCCCGACATAGAGGATCCCACGCAGCAGGCGGGCGACGCGCTCGCGCCGGGACGGCCGCACTGGCGCTCCCGAATCGGGCCTGGCGAGAGTTTCCATCCAGCTCGCGAGAGGTTGTGCGGACTGCCGATCCGCCCTGGGCTATAGACGCAGTCGAAGGTGCGGGCGAGCGGAAGCGTTCGGCCGACAGACCTACACTCCCCCAATCAGACGAAAGGAAGGCGTTATGGCACTCGAGGTCGGGCAGGCGGCGCCACCCTTCACGCTGCCGGGAACCGCCGGGCGCGAGATCTCGCTTGGCGCACTGAAGGGCCGCAAGGTGGTGGTCTATTTCTACCCCAAGGACGACACGAGCGGCTGCACCCGGCAGGCGCAGGATTTCAACGCGCTCAGGGCAGATTTCGCCGCGGCCGACACCGACATCGTTGGCATCTCGCCCGACAGCCCGGCCAGCAAGGCGAAGTTCGCGGGAAAATACGGGCTCGATCTCGCTCTCGCAGCGGACGAGCAGCGCGCAACGGTCGAGGCGTACGGCGTGTGGGTCGAGAAGAGCATGTACGGCCGCAAATACATGGGCGTCGAGCGCACGACCTTGCTGATCGACCGCGAGGGCCGCATCGCCCGCATCTGGCCGAAGGTGAAGGTGCCCGGGCATGCGGAGGAGGTTCTGGCTGCCGCGCGCGCCCTCTGAGCGCCGCCCGTTCGGGCTTCCTTAACGCTAACAGGGTGTGATCGGGCCTCCCCAGGACGGCCCCATGCCGCAGCACCTCACTCCGCCCCGCCTCGGCCGCCAGTCAGACCGCATCGTGCTGCGCCGGCGGACGCTGCTCTGCACCGGCGCGCTGGCCGGGCTGGCCTTCGCCTGGGCCGGTGCCGCCACCTGGTACATCGCCTCCCGCGACGAGATCGCAACCCGGTTCTTCGCCCGACAGACCGAGCTGCGCTACGGCTACGAGGACCGGATCGCCAATCTCAAGGCGCGGCTCGAGCGCGAGATCACGCACGGGCTCGTCGAGCGGAACGGCTTCGCGGCCCGGGCGGAGGCGCTGGCCCGTCGCCAGAGCGAGATCGAGGCGCGCCAGATCTGGCTTGCGGGCGTGGCCGAACGGCTGCTCGGCCGCGACGCAACGCTGCAGGCCCGTTCGGCGCCGCTGCCTGCCCCGGCCGAGCCGGCACCGACGCCGCTTCCGAGCGCCGGCGGCAAACCCGTGCCGCTGATGGAGCCGGTGCAGCTGCGTGGCACCGGTGAGGTGCCGGGCCAGGCCACCCTCGACCGTCCGGCGGACCGTTTGACCGCGGTTGCACGCTCGCTGGAGCGCGGCTCCGAGGCGGCGGTGCGCCTCGCCGACCTGTTCCGCCGCGCCGCAGAGGGCCGAGCGGAGCAGATCCGAGCCGCCCTCGACGGCACCGGCCTCGAAACGAGCCGCCGGGTGGCCGGGCCCGACGAGCCCGGCACGGGCGGGCCTTTGGTGGCCCCGCCCTCGGGCTTCGACGGGCCGCTCTTTGCCGGGGTGATGACGTCGACGCTCGACAGCTTTGCGGAGCTGCGGCGGCTCCAGGCCGCCGTGCGCTCGCTGCCCCTCGGCCTGCCTGTGCCGGGCAGCGATGCGACGAGCGGGTTCGGCTACCGGGTCGATCCATTCACCCGCATGCCGGCCCTTCATACGGGGCTCGATTTCCGGGCCGAGACCGGCGACCCCGTCCGGGTGACCGCGCCCGGGACGGTGGTGGTCTCGGATTGGGCGACCGGCTACGGCAACCTCGTGGAAGTGGATCACGGCCGCGGGGTGACCACTCGCTACGGCCATCTCTCCTCGATCGCCGTGCAGACCGGGACCGCCGTGGAGGCCGGGCAGGTCGTGGGCCGGGTCGGCTCGACCGGACGCTCGACCGGGCCTCACCTGCATTACGAGGTCCGGATCGGGGGTGAACCGGTCGACCCGTCGCGCTTTCTCCGGGCGGGCCGCCTCGTCGGGGCGACCGCCAGAGAGGGCGTCGTGAGCCGCTGAGAGCGGCGGGGTCCGGCTGCCGCCGGAGGGCTAGTCGATGTCCTCGACGCCCTCGGCGCCGCCATAGACGCGCTGCGCGAGCGCCGCCTCCATGAACGGGTCCAGCTCTCCGTCCAGCACGTCGCCGGGGCTGGTCGAGGTGGTGCCGGTCCGGAGGTCCTTCACGAGCTGATACGGCTGCAGGACGTAGGAGCGGATCTGGTGGCCCCAGCCGATATCGGTCTTGGCAGCCTGTTCCGCGCTGGCCTTCTCCTCGCGCCGCTTCAGCTCGGCCTCGTAGAGGCGGGCGCGCAGCATGTTCCAGGCGGTCGCCCTGTTCTTGTGCTGCGAGCGCTCCTGCTGGCAGGCGACCACGATGCCCGAGGGGATATGCGTGATCCGGACAGCGGAATCGGTGGTGTTGACGTGCTGACCGCCGGCGCCTGACGACCGGTAGGTGTCGATCCGGCAGTCGCTCTCCTTGACGTCGATCTGGATGCGGTCGTCGACGACCGGGTAAACCCAGACGGAGGCGAAGCTGGTGTGCCGGCGCGCGTTCGAATCGAACGGCGAGATCCGGACCAGGCGGTGCACGCCGGATTCGGTCTTGGCCCAGCCATAGGCGTTGTGCCCCTTCAGAAGCAGGGTGGCGCCCTTGATGCCGGCCTCCTCCCCGTCCTGCTGCTCGATCAGTTCGACCTTGAAGCCGCGCCGCTCGCCCCAGCGGGCGTACATGCGGGCGAGCATCTGCGCCCAGTCCTGACTTTCCGTGCCGCCGGCACCGGAATGGACCTCGAGATAGGTGTCGTTGGAATCGGCCTCGCCGGCGAGCAGCGTCTCCACCTGGCGGCGCGCCGCCTCGGCCTGAGCGCGGCGGATCGACTCCTCGCCCTCAGTCACGCTGTCCTGGTCGCCCTCGGCCTCGCCGAGCTCGATCAACGTGATGCCGTCCTCGATCTCGCGCTCGATCTGCCGGATGGCGGCGACCTGCTCGTCGAGCCCGTTGCGCTCCCGCATCACTTTCTGGGCGGCCTCCGGGTCGTTCCAGAGGTCAGGATCCTCAGACCGGGCCGTCAGCTCGCCGAGGCGTCGCTCTACCGTTTCCCAGTCAAAGATGCCTCCTCAGCAATCCCAAGGATTGCTTGGCGGCTTCGAGCAGCGACGTGATTTCGGCGCGCATGATTCGCGGTTCAGTGGAGGGAGGGCGTGAGATAGGGGGCGGCGGGCACCCTGTAAACCGGCGGCCCCGGGCTGGGCCGCCGGGAGTGGGCGCCTACCAGAGGCCTCCGCCCGCTCCCACCGCGCGCTCGGCCTCGGGCGAGGCGCCGCCGGTCGAGACGACCGAATAGCTGTCGGGAGGCGCCGTGCCCGGCTTGAAGGCCTCCAGGATCGTGCCCCCGCCCTCGCCGCTCGCGCGCATTCCGCTGGCCAGCGAGACCCGGATCAGCTTGATGCCCGGCGGCACGCGGAAGGGCGTCGGCGGCTTGTCGGCGAGCGCCTGCTTCATGAACTCGCCGAAGATCGGAGCCGCGTAGGTTCCGGCCTGCGCGTTGGCGCCGAGCGAGCGCGGCTTGTCGTAGCCGAGATAGAGGCCGACCGCGAGATCGGGCGAAAAGCCCACGAACCAGAGGTCCTTGGCGTCATTGGTCGTCCCGGTCTTGCCGGCCATCGGCTTGTTGTCGACCATGGGCCGGATCCGGGCCGCCGTCCCGCGCAGCACCACGCCTTCCAGGATGGAGACCATCTGGTAGGCGGTGAGCGGGTCCAGCACCTGCTCGCGCTTGTCGATCAGGTTTGGCTCGTCCTGGCCGGTCCAGGCCTCGGCCGCGCAGCCGATGCATTCGCGATCGTCGTGCCGGTACACGGTGACGCCGGTCCGGTCCTGGATGCGGTCGATCAGCGTCGGCCGGATGCGGCGGCCGCCATTGGCCAGCATCGAATAGGCCGCCACCATGCGCATCACCGTGGTCTCGCCGGCGCCGAGCGACATCGGCAGCAGCGGCAGCAGCTCGTCGTAGACGCCGAAGCGGCGCGCGTATTCGGCGACCAGCGGCATCCCGAGCTCGCGGGCCAGCCGCACCGTCATGAGGTTCTTGGAATACTGGATGCCGTAGCGCAGCGTATGCGGGCCGGTGGCCTCCCCGCCGAAGTTTTTAGGGGTCCAGAGTTCCTGCCCGCCGCCCGGATCGACCGTGATCGGCATGTCCTCGATGATCGAGGACGGGGTGTAGCCGTTGTCGAGCGCAGCCGCGTAGACGATCGGCTTGAAGGAGGATCCCGGCTGGCGCATCGCCTGCGTGGCCCGGTTGAACTCGCTCTGGTCGTAGGAGAACCCGCCGACCATGGCGTGCACGCGGCCCGTATGGGGATCCATCGCCACAAGACCGCCCGACACCTCCGGAAGCTGGCGCAGCCGGAACATGCCGGGCTTGCCGGCCAGCGGCTCGACATAGATCACGTCGCCCGTCTGCAGCGTGCCGGCCGCGCGGCCCAGGCCCTCGGGCGCGATCTGGCCGAGTTCCCGCTCGCGCACCACGACGCCGCTCGCCTCGCGCTTCGGCTGGAGGCCGATCCGCACGGCGCCTCCCGAACGTTCGAGTGCGACCGCGAGCCGCCACGGCTGGACGTCGGCGAGGGCCGGCACTTCGGCCAACGCCAGGCCCCATTCGCGGCCGGCGAGGTTGAGATTGCCCTGCGGGCCGCGCCAGCCGGTCGCCTCGTCGAACCGAATCAGCCCGTCGACCAGCGCCTTGCGGGCGATCGCCTGAAGCTTGGGGTCGAGCGTCGCCCGCACCGACAGGCCGCCCTCGTACAGCGCCTTTTCGCCGTAGCGGTCGCCGAGCTCGCGCCTGACCTCTTCGGCGAAGAAGCCGGACGCGATCATGTTGGGCGAGTGCATGCGCGAGTTGATGCCGAGGGGCTGCGCCCTCGCCTTCTCGCCCTCCTCCTTGGAGATGATGCCGTTTGCGACCATCAGGGTCAGGATTTCGTTGCGGCGGCTGATCGCCTCGGCCGTCTTCCGGAAGGGGTGGTAGTTGTTCGGCCCCTTCGGCAGCGCGGCCAGATAGGCCGCCTCGGCCGGCGTCAGCTCGTGCACGGACTTGTTGAAATATTCCAAGGCCGCCGCTGCCACGCCGTGCACATTGCGGCCGGGCACCAGCGTGCCGAGGAAGATCTCGTTCAGATAGAGCTCGAGGATGCGGTCCTTGGAGAAGGCCGCCTCGATGCGCAGCGCGAGCAGGGCCTCCTTGGCCTTCCGCTCGAGCGTCTGCTCGTTGGACAGAAGGAAGTTCTTGGCGACCTGCTGGGTGATGGTGGACGCGCCTTGGCGGCGGCCGGACCGGAAGTTGTTCAGCGCCGCCCGCACGATCCCTTCCGGATCGATGCCGCTATGCCGGTAGAAGTTCTTGTCCTCGGCGGACAGGAAGGCACCCGTGACCAGCTTCGGCACGGCCTGGATGGGCAGGTAGAGCCGCCGCTCGCGCGCATATTCGGCCAGCAGGCTGCCGTCGGCCGCGTGCACGCGCGTCGTGACCGGCGGCTCGTAGTTGGACAGGGCCGCGTGGTCCGGCAGACCCTGGCTGAACTTCCAGAAATAGTAGCCGCCCGCCGCGCCGGCGAGCAGGAACGCGATCGCGCCAACCGAGAACAGGAAGCCGAAGAACCGAAGGATGAACCGCATCCGCTCCACTTCCACCTGATCAGCCGGTCAGGCCGACTCGCCCGGCGCCCAGCTCCGAGAGCGGGCAGGCGCACTTCCCGGCCCCTTGGCCCGGCCGGGCTCATGAGCACGGTTTCTATGGTAAGATTGCGGCGGCAGCCCCCCGAAGCCGGGCGCCGAAGAACCGTTCCACCGCTCCCGCCATAGCGGCCGCGGTGTGCCGGCGCCAGTCATCCGACAGCAACAGGTTGGCGTCCTTGGCGTTGGACAGGTAGCCGAGTTCGACCAGCACGGAGGTCATGTCGGGGGCGCGCAGCACGCGAAAGCCGGCCTCGCGATGGGGGTGGGCGCTGAAGCCCAGCACAGGGCGGAGCTCGCCGTGAAGCAGGTTGGCAAAGCGGTGGGACAGGCCGCGCGTCTCCCGCAGCGTGAGTTGGTGGAGGATGTCAGCGATCCCCGCCTGGACCTCCGGCGGCGCGACCCCGCCGGCCAGGTCGGCCGCGTTCTCGCGCTCGGCGAGCCGGGCCGATTCGAGGTCGGTCGCCTGTTCGGCGCCCGTATAAATCGTGGCCCCGCGGATCGCGGCACTTCCGATCGAATCCCCGTGGATGGAGACGAAGAGGTCCGCGCCAGCATTGCGGGCGAGGCGCACGCGCTCGTCCAGCGGCACGAAGCTGTCGCCGTCGCGGGTCATCATCACCCGGAAGCGCCCGGACGCGAGCAGGCGATCCCGCAGCGTCAGGGCGAAGGCGAGCACGATGTCCTTCTCCAGGGCCCCGGTCGTCGCGACGGCGCCCGAATCAGTGCCGCCGTGGCCGGGGTCGAGGGCGACCAGAGGGCGGCTGTCCCCGCCCGGGCCGTCTCCCAGCGATCCTGTCGTGAGAGGATCGCGGTCGTCGCGGCCGAGGGCGACCGTTTGGCGGAAGCTCGGCCGATCGATCTTCACCAGTTCGACCACGAGCCGGTGCAGCCCCGCCTCCGGTTCGCCGACTGTCTCGATTCGGGCGATGCGGGCGGGCTCGGCGAGGTCGAGGACGATTCGGGCGCGGCCCGGCGCGATCACGCCGGCTCTGAGCCCCGACACCACGCCCAGCCGCTCGCTGGCCGGTCTGACCTGCACGTTGACGTCGCCGAGGTCGATGATGGCCCGGTCGGGCCTCTCGAGCACGAAGCCTCGGGCCTGAACGGCGCGCGAGAGCTTCACGGTCAGGCGTGTCCGGCCGTCCTCGACGGAGAGGGCGACCCCGACCGCGACGGCCGGCGGCTCCGGCGGAATCGCAGCCGGGCTGGGCCGCGCGAAACAGGCCAGCGCGAGAAAAAGGGTTGCGAGTCTCAGCATCTCGAGCCGAAGCGACCCCATCCTGCCCGCGAGCCGAGCGGCCCGACGGTCCGAAGCTGACTAGGCGGCCCATGGTTAACGGGCGCTTGCAGACCGGGGCGGCCGCCCACCGCGCCCCGGGCCGAACCGGCCCCTCGCGCGGCTCTTTCACGAGGGCGGGCCGCACGATTTGCGCCACGGCGACGCTTTCTCTTGTCAAAGCCTGCATCCCGGCCTTAATGAGCTTGACTTCGTTTCGGCCACGGCCGTGTTCCTCGCGTCGGCGCCCACCTCCCGGAGGTGTTGCGCGCCCGCTCGACGCTTATCCGACCGACCCGAAGTCGCGGCGGGCACCCTGCCGTTCAGCCGACTGGCGGCTTCGCCGCCCGTCTTCCGGAAGGACGTCCATGGACGCAGTCACGGGATCGGCATTGCTGACCGTTGCGGCGCCCCCGTGCCGTCCCGCACTCATGCCCTGCACGGAACGCCGATACCTTCCGATCCGGATCGGTTCTGCCACGCCCGTGCGTGACATCACCCGCGTCTTGCGGCGCTCCCCTCACATTCGCCGGTTCCAGCCACCACGGCCCAAGGCCGCTCCCAGCCCGGCTCCGCCGGGCCGTTCGGCATGCGCCAGCCCCGAGCCGGGCACCGGCGGGCTCACTCTCGAGAGTTCTCCATGGCCAACAAGATGCTCATCGACGCCTCCCACCCGGAGGAAACCCGTGTTGTCGTAACGCGGGGCAATAAGATCGAGGAATTCGATTTCGAATCGGCGAGCCGCCGCCAGCTCCGCGGCAACATTTATCTCGCCAAGGTCACCCGGGTCGAACCGTCGCTCCAGGCCGCTTTCATCGAGTACGGCGGCAATCGGCACGGCTTCCTGGCGTTCAGCGAGATCCACCCCGACTACTATCAAATTCCCGTTGCCGACCGGCAGGCGCTGATCGAGGACGAGGCGCGGCAGGATCGCGAGGACGAGGAGCGCGAGGAGCGCCGCACGCGCGGTGGCAGCGGCAGCGGCAGCGGCCGCAGGCGCCGGGGTTCGCAGCGCCGCAACCGTCAGGATGGCGCAACCGTCTCGGCGCCTGTCGAGAACGGGCATGGCGAGGGCGAGGAATCGACGGCTCAGCGCGCTTTCGGCGGCGAGGACGGGGAACTTGCCGCCGATTCGGCGGGCCACGACCGGTCCATGGACGACGAGGCCGACGGGCATGCCGCCCAGACCGGGGAGCAGGAGGCCTCGGCCGCCCCCCAACTGCCTCTCCCTGCCGCTGACGATCGCGACGACTCGGCTCCGGCCGAGGGCCACGAACCCGAGATGTCGGACGCTGGCGAGCCGGCGGCCGAAGGCCGATTCGAGACCCAGGAGCCCGTGGAAGCCCGCGCCGAGTCGGAGCCCCAGGACGAGCAGCCCTCCGACGGCGAGCATGACGACGAGGACGAGGACGAGCACGACGAGGACGACGAGGAGCACGACGGCGAGCACGACGAGGACGAGCTCGAGGAGCACGAAGTCGTGGAAGCCGTCGGCGGCGCCGACGCGCTGGAAGAGGTGCCGGAGCGGCGGCGCACGCCGCGGCGGCACTACAAGATCCAGGAAGTCATCAAGCGCCGCCAGGTGCTGCTGGTCCAGGTGGTCAAGGAGGAGCGCGGCAACAAGGGCGCGGCGCTGACGACCTACCTGTCGCTCGCCGGCCGCTACGCCGTGCTCATGCCCAACACCGGCAAGGGCGGCGGCATTTCGCGCAAGATCACGTCCGCCGAGGATCGCAAGCGCCTGAAGGAGATCGTGCAGGACCTCGAGGTGCCGGATGGCATGGGGATCATCCTGCGCACCGCCGGCGCGTCCCGCACGAAGCCGGAGATCAAGCGCGACTTCGAGTACCTGATGCGGCTGTGGGAGAGCGTGCGCGAGCTCACGCTCGAGAGCTCGGCCCCGACCCTCGTCTATGAGGAGGGTTCGCTCATCAAGCGGGCCATCCGCGACCTCTACAACAAGGACATCGACGACGTCGTGGTGGCCGGTGAGGAGGGCTATCGCGAGGCCAAGGACTTCATGCGGCTGATCATGCCGGCGCAGACCAAGGCCGTCCGGTTCTATCAGGAGCCGCAGGGGCTGTTCGCCCAGCACGGAGTCGAGGCGCAACTCGACGCCATGTTCTCGAACCATGTGACGCTGAAATCGGGTGGCTATCTGGTCATCAACCCGACCGAGGCGCTGGTCTCGATCGACGTGAACTCGGGCCGCGCGACGCGCGAGCACAACATCGAGGACACGGCGGTCAAGACCAACCTCGAAGCGTCCGAGGAAATCGCCCGCCAGCTCCGGCTGCGGGATCTGGCCGGTCTCATCGTGATCGACTTCATCGACATGGAGGAGCGGCGCAACGACCGCGCGGTCGAGAAGAAGCTCAAGGACTGCCTCAAGAACGACCGCGCCCGCATCCAGGTCGGCCGCATCTCGCCCTTCGGCCTGCTCGAGATGTCGCGCCAGCGCATCCGCACGGGCGTGCTCGAATCGTCCTCTGTGGTGTGCCGGCATTGCGCCGGGACGGGCTTCGTCCGCTCCGTCCCGTCGGTCGCGCTGCAGGTGCTGCGCTCTGTCGAGGAGACGCTGCTCCGCAGCAGCAGCCACAACCTCACGGTCAGGACCCGGACCGAGGTGGCCATCTACATCCTCAACCAGAAGCGGCCCCACCTCACCGAGATCGAGTCCCGCTTCGGCGCGGCCGTCGCGGTGACGCTCGACGACTCGCTCAGCGGCACCATCACCTTCGCCATCGACAAGGGCTCGCCGGTGGCGGCCTCGATCCGGCCCGCGCCGTCGACGGGCGTCAGGGTGGATTCGATCACCCCGGTGGACGAGCCGATCGAGATCGAGCCCACGGCCGAGTACGAGCGGGAAGAGGAAGAGCGTTTCGAAGAGCGGACCGAGGAACGGGCCGGGCCGAGCGCTGAACCCGTCGGTGACGATGGCGGCCGGCGCAAGCGTCGGCGTCGCCGTCGGCGCGGCAGAGGTCCGGCCGAGGGCGCTGTGAATGGCGAGGGCGCGCATCTCGACGAGAGCGACGACGAGGAGGATGAGGCCGACGACCGGCTGGCCAACGCCTCGCCCGCATCGTCGGACGACTCGGGCGAGTTCGACGGCCGCCGTGGCGAGCCCGTCCGGTCCGTGCGCGAGGAGGAGCCGGCCCCGGCGGCGTCCGAGGCCGACAGCCGGCCGAGCCACGCCGACACCGTGATCGACCTCGGGCCTGAGGCGACCCATAGCCCGGCGCAGCCGGTCGGCGAAGCCCCGCCTCCGCCGCCCCCCGAGCCTGAGCCGGAGCCCGTCGCGGTGGTTCTCACGCCGCCGGATCCGAACCGCCCCAAGCGCGGGGGCTGGTGGTCAAAGGCCAAGTCGGCCCTGAGCGGGTCCTGACCGGACCCGAAGGACAGGAGGGTCGCTCCTCGGGAGCACCCTCTGGGGCGGGCCTGGCCCGCCCCAGCACGACCGTATCCGGAAGGTGCTAGGGCGAACCCGGTTCAGCCCGGCTGCGGCCGCGCTTCAGCCCAGCCAGCCACGCAGCCGCCTGACGGCTTCCCGGCAGACGGCCTCGCCCCCCGCGAAGGACAGGCGGAGGTGGTGCCCGCCCTCGTCCGGATCGAAATCGAGCCCGGGCGTGGTCGCGACGCCGGCCTCTTCCAGCATGCGCCGGCAGAACGCGACCGAGTCGTTCGTCAGCCGCGCCACGTCCGCGTAGACGTAGAAGGCGCCGTCGGCCGGGTGCATCTCGCCGATGCCGAGGCCCGGCAGTTCCGAGAGAAGAATGTCCCGCGCGCGGGCGTATTCGGCCTTCACGCCTTCCAGTTCCGCGGTGGCGTCGAAGGCGGCCAGCGCCGCCACCTGCGACAGGTAGGGCGGCGAGATGTACAGGTTCTGGGCCAGACGCTCGAGCGGCCGAACCAGGCGCTCGGGCACCACCGCCCAGCCGATGCGCCAGCCGGTCATGCAGTAGTACTTGGAGAACGAGTTGATCACGACGGCGTCGTCGTCGTGCCGCAACGCCGTCTCGGCCGCCTCCCCGTAGGTCAGGCCGTGGTAGATCTCGTCCGACACGAACCAGAGCCCGCGCTGCCGGCAGAACGCACCGAGGCTCGCCAAGGCCTCGCGGCCGATCATGGTCCCTGACGGATTGGCCGGGCTCATGGCCAGGATCCCGGCGAGCGGACGGTCCTCGTGCAGCGCCGCCAGCGAGGACGCCGTGAGCTGCCAGCCCTCCTCGGCCCGCAGCCGCACCGGCACGGGCTCGAGATCCAGCGCCTCCAGGATGTTGCGGTAGGCGGGATAGCCCGGCGCCGAGATGGCAACCCGCGCGCCCGGATCGAACAACGCGAGAAAGGAGAGCACGAATCCGGCCGAGGAGCCGGTGGTCACGACCACGCGCTCGGGCGTGACGGTGACGCCGTAGCTGTCGCGGTAATGGCGGGCGATGCGCTCGCGCAGGGGGCGGAGGCCCAGCGCCTCCGTGTAACCGATGCGGCCATCCTCGAGCGCGGCCCGGGCGGCCTCCCGGACGAGCCGCGGCGCGGGCGCCGAGGGCTGGCCGACTTCCATGTGAATGATGTCGTGACCGGCGCGCTCGCGCTCGGCCGCCGCCGCCAGCACGTCCATGGCGAGAAACGGCTGCACACGGGCCAGCCGCCGCGCCGCGCCCGGCCCCCTCGCGTCCCCAGAAAGGATCGAGCCTTCGTATTCCGCCACTCGCCTCATCACCAGATCCGGACCCTCTTGTCGGGGGGCAGGTACAGCTTGTCGCCGGGCCGGACCCCGAACGCCTCGTACCAGGCGTCCACGTTGCGGACAGAACCGTTCACCCGGCTAGCCTCGGGGGCGTGCGGGTCGGACACAAGCAGCCGCCGCTGCGCGTCCTCGCGCGTCTTGCCGCGCCAGGCTTGGGCAAAGCCCAGGAAGAAGCGTTGGTCGCCGGTGAGCCCGTCCAGCACCGCGGCGGGCCGGCCGCCGAGCGAGCGCCGATAAGCATCGTGGGCGACCAGGAGGCCGCCGAGATCGGCGATGTTCTCACCCATGGTCAGGTCGCCGTTGACGAAGGCGCCGGGGAAGATCTCGAATCGCCCGTATTGCCGGCCGAGCTCGGCCGCCCGCTCCTTGAAGGCGCGCACCTCCGCCTCGCCCCACCAGCTCGCCAGCACGCCGCCGCCGTCGAAGCGGCGCCCGTCATCGTCGAAGCCGTGGATGAATTCGTGGCCGATGATGGCGCCGACGCCGCCGTAATTCACAGCCGGGTCGGCGGCCGGATCGAAATAGGGCGGCTGCAGCTCGGCCGCCGGCAACGTCATGGCGTTCTGGTTGCTGTCGTAGAAGGCGTTCACCGTCTGGGGCGGCGCGGTCCACTCGTCGCGATCCACCGGCTCGTCCAGCCTGCGCACGCTGCGCTGCTGCTCGAAGATCATGGCGGCACTGATGTTGTCGAGAAGCGCGTCCGGCCGCACCGCGAGGGCCCCATAGTCGCGCCAAGCCTTGGGGTAGCCGATCTTCATCGACAGCCGGTCGAGCTTGTCGACCGCTTTCGCGCGCGTGGTCGGACTCATCCAGGGAATGTGTTCGAGCCGCTCCCGGAGCGCGACCTTCAGGTCCGACACCATGCCCTCGACCTGGCGCCGCGCGCTCTCCGGGAAGTGCCGCTCGACATAGAGGCGGCCGAGCGCCTCGCCCATATGGCCGTTGAGCGCCGTGATCGCCCGGCGCCACCGGTCCGGCAGCGCGCCGACCCCGTCGAGCTCCTGCGACCGGAACCGGAACTGCGCCTCCACAAAGGCCCGCGGCAGGTAGGGCGCGGCCCCGTCGACCTGATGAAACACCTGCCAGGCCCTAAGCGTGTCGAGCGGGGTGGCGGCATAGAGGGCCGCGATCCGCGGCAGGGCAGTGTTCTCGCGGGCAATGAAGCGGGGCCGGCCCTCGAGCCCGCCCGGCCGCAGCCAGGCCCGCCAGGGGAACGGGGCCACCGCCTCCAGCTCGGCCAGGGAGGTCGGGTTGTAGGCCCGCTCGCTGTCGCGGCGCTCCACCGCGCTCCAGCTCGCCTCCGCGATGGCGGTCTCGAAAGCGAGGATGCCGGCAGACGCCTCGCCCGGCGACGGCCAGCCGGCCAGCGCCAGCATCTCGGCAACATAGGCCCGGTACGCCTCCTTCTTCCCGGCAAAGCCGGGCAGCAGGTAATAGTCGCGGTCGGGCAGGCCGAGCCCGCTCTGGCCGAGATACACGGCGTAGCGGTCGGGCGCCTTGTCGTCCGGGTAGATGTCGACCCGGAAGGGACCGATGTTGAAGGTTCCCGGGCGGCCGATCACCTCGGCCAGCTCCTCGTGCGAGCGGGCGTCCCGGATCTCGGCCAGGTAGGCGGCCGTGGGCGCGAGGCCGAGCGCCTCGACCCGGCGCTCGTCCATGAAGGAGCCGTAGACAGCGCGCAGCTTGCGGGCGAGTTCGTCTGCGCCGGGCTCCCCGCCCTCCAGAATGGCCCGGAGCCGCCCCTCGACAAGCTGCACCAGAACCACATCCACCCCGGTCCAGCTCCGGTCGGGCGGGATGGCGGTCCGGTCGAACCAGGCTCCGTTGCCATGCCGGAAGAAGTCGTCGCCCGGGCGCACGCTGCGGTCCTGGCCCAAGAGGTCGAACCCCCACGCGCCATAGGCCGGAGGCCGCGCGACCTCTTCGGATCCGGGCGCGGGGGCGGCCCCGATCACCATGCCGAGGAGGCAGGAGAGGAGCAGGACGGGCCTGATCTGGAACACGGGCATCTCTCCGGGGATGGGCGACCATGCGTCGAAGCGATCCGGAAGCCAAGGTTCTGGACGCAACCCTCGCCGCCGCCATGCTTTCGCCGCTCGGCCGGCCCACATAGCGCGTCATCCTGGCGAACGTTGACGGCCCGGGAGCGTCGCTTTACTCGGCCCCGGCACGAGGCCGCAGCGACAGCTCGCGTCGCCGCCGTCCCCGTCCAATGAAAGCTTTCACCATGGCAAGCCTGTTCAGAGGCCTGATTCCCGCCGCGGCGGCGGTGGCGCTGTGCTCCGCCCCCGCAGCGGCCCAGGCGCCCGGGTTCGATCCGGCGCAGCGCGAGGCGATCGAAGGGATCGTCCGCGACTTTCTCCTGCGCAAGCCCGAAGTGCTGCAGGAGGCCATCGCCGAACTCGAGAAGCGGCAGCAGGAGGCGCAGCGCAGCGCCCAGCAGGCCACGCTCGCGAGTGCGGGCGAGAAGCTGTTCAATTCGCCGCACGGCTACCTGGTCGGCAACCCGGCCGGCGACGTCACGCTGGTCGAGTTCTTCGATTACAATTGCAGCTACTGCAAACGCGCCCTCTCGGACGTGCGCGAGCTGATCAAGAGCGATCCCAAGCTCAAGGTGGTGCTCAAGGACTTGCCGGTGCTCGGGCCCGAATCGGTGGAGGCCGCCCGCGTCGCCCTGGCCGCCAAGCAGCAGCTCTCCGGCGCCAAGCTGTTCGAATATCACTCCCGGCTGATCGAGACGCGCGGCCGCGTCGGTGCCGAGCGTGCCACGGCACTGGCCAAGGAGATGGGCCTCGACATGGCGCGGCTCCAGCGCGACATGGCCGGGCCGGAGGTCAAGGAGGCCCTGGCCGAAAGCGCCGACCTCGCCGAAAAGCTCGCCTTGACCGGAACGCCGGCCTTCGTGGTCGGCCAGGAGGTCATTTCCGGCGCGGTCGGGCTCGAAGCCCTGCGCCAGTCCATCGCAGCGGTCCGCAAGTGACGGAGCCAGGTTCCATGCAGGCGCAGCCCCCCGCCGCTGGCGACGAGCCAATCGAGGCCGCCGCCACCCACCCGTTCGACCCCGATCTCGTGCGGCAGCTCGCCGGGCTGCTGGCCGAGACCGACCTCACCGAGATCGAGGTGGAGAAGGGAGACCTGCGCATCCGGGTGGCCCGCAACCACCCGGCCCCGGTGGTCGCGGCCGTGGCCGCCCCCGTGGCGGCGCCCGCCTCCGCCCGCGCGGCCGCTCCGGCCGAGCCCCCGGCCAAGCATCCGGACGCCCTCACCTCACCGATGGTCGGCACCGCCTATCGGCGGCCCGCCCCGGGCGCCAAGAGCTTCGTCGAGGTCGGGTCCGAGGTCCGGGTCGGCGAAAAGCTCCTGCTGATCGAGGCCATGAAGACCTTCAACGACATCGTGGCGACACGCGCCGGCACGGTCCGGGCCATCTATGTCGAGGACGGACAACCCGTCGAGTTCGGCGAACCCCTCGTCCTGATCGACTGAGCGCAGCAGGTGTTCGACAAGATCCTCATCGCCAATCGGGGCGAAATCGCCCTTCGCATCCTGCGCGCCTGCAAGGAGCTCGGCATCGCCACGGTCGCGGTCCACTCGACGGCGGATTCCGACGCCATGCACGTGCGGCTGGCCGACGAAAGCGTGTGCATCGGGCCGCCGCCGGCCCGGGACAGCTACCTCAACATCCCGGCTCTGATCGCGGCCTGTGAGATCACGGGCGCCGATGCCGTCCATCCGGGCTACGGCTTCCTGTCGGAGAACGCCCGCTTCGCCGAGGTGCTCGGCCACCATGGCATCGCCGTTGTGGGGCCCCGGGCGGAACATATCCGCATGATGGGCGACAAGATCGAGGCGAAGCGCACGGCCAAGCGCCTCGGCATCCCGTGCGTGCCCGGCTCCGAGGGCGGCGTGTCCGATGACGTCGAGGCCAAGCGCGTCGCCGCCGAGATCGGCTACCCGGTGTTGATCAAGGCCGCCTCGGGCGGCGGCGGCCGTGGCATGAAGGTGGCCCGCACCGAGGACGACCTGTCGGACGCGCTCGCGACCGCCCGGGCCGAGGCGCTGGCCGCCTTCGGCGACGCCTCGGTGTACCTCGAGAAGTATCTCGAGAAGCCCCGCCACATCGAGATCCAGGTGCTGGGTGACGGCCGCGGCCGCGCGATTCACCTCGGCGAGCGCGACTGCTCGCTGCAGCGCCGCCACCAGAAGGTCTGGGAAGAGGGCCCCTCCCCGGCGCTGAACGAGGCCGAGCGCGAGGAGATCGGCAACACGGTCGCGCGCGCCATGCAGGAGCTGCGCTATGCCGGCGCCGGCACGGTCGAGTTCCTGTACGAGGACGGCCGCTTCTACTTCATCGAGATGAACACCCGCGTGCAGGTGGAGCATCCGGTGACGGAGATGATCACCGGCATCGACATCGTCAACGAGCAGATCCGCGTCGCGGCCGGGGCGGAGCTTTCCGTCACGCAGGACGAGGTCAAGCTGACGGGCCACGCCATCGAGTGCCGCATCAACGCAGAGCACCCGGCCACCTTCCGGCCCTCGCCCGGACTGATCACCTATTTCCACCCGCCGGGCGGGCTCGGCGTCCGGGTCGATTCCGCCGCCTACCAGGGCTACCGGATCCCGCCGAACTACGATTCCCTGGTCGGCAAGCTGATCGTGCACGGCCGCACCCGCAACGAGTGCCTGATGCGCCTGCGCCGCGCGCTCGACGAGTTCATCGTCGACGGCATCGACACCACGCTGCCGCTGTTCCGCTCCCTGGTCCGCAACCCGGACGTCCAGAACGGCCTCTACGACATCCACTGGCTGGAGCGGTTCCTGGCCGCCGAGGCCGCCGCTTAGGGCGCGGCCTCCACCCGGCCCGTCATGCTGAGGAGGGCCGGAGGCCCGTCTCGAAGCACGCGCGCCGGCTGAGCCTGGGTGCCCCGCACAAACCGATGGTGCGTGCTTCGAGACGCGCTGCCCTGCAGCGCTCCTCAGCATGACGAGGTTCGGTGGGTGTAGCTCGCGGCGAGCGCCGCCACCGCAACGGCTCTCCCGTCCACAACGCTCGTCATGCTGAGGAGGGCCGAAGGCCCGTCTCGAAGCACGCGCGCCGGATGAGCCTGGGTGCCCCTCACACACCGACGGTGCGCGCTCTAGACGCGCCGCTCCTCAGCTTGACGAGGGTGGGTGGCGGGCCCGGGGACGAGCGGC
>NZ_JAQGKF010000014.1 GCF_028290205.1 Enterovirga sp.
CCCGAACGGGCCCGCGACCTGCCGCTGGTGGTGGCCGGGCTGCCGATCTTCTCCGAGCGCTGGTGGTCGACGCGCGAGTTCGAGGCCGCGACGCTCGAGGCGCCGGTCGGATCCGGACCCTACAGGGTCGGCCGCTTCGAGGCGGGCCGCTTCATCTCGCTCGAGCGCGTGCGTGACTACTGGGCGGCCGCCCTGCCGGTGAATGTGGGCCAGCACAATTTCGACGAGGTCCGCTTCGAGTATTTCCGGGACCGCCAGGTCGCGTTCGAGGCGTTCAAGGCCGGCGTCTTCACCTTTCGGGAGGAGTTCACGGCCCGGATCTGGGCCACCGGCTACGACTTTCCGGCGATCGCCGATGGCCGGGTCAAGCGCGAGATCCTGCCCGACGAGACCCCGTCCGGCATGCAGGGCTGGTTCTTCAACCTGCGGCGGCCGAAATTTGCCGATCCGCGCATCCGCGAGGCGATCTCGCTCGCGTTCGACTTCGAATGGGTCAACCAGACCATCATGTACGGGGCCTATGCCCGCACGGCCTCGTATTTCGAGAATTCGGTGCTCAAGGCCGAGGGCCTGCCCTCGGCCGAGGAGTTGAAGCTTCTGGAGCCGTTCCGGGGGCGGGTGCCGGACGAGGTGTTCGGCCTGCCCTACGGCCCGCCCAAGAGTGACGGCTCGGGCCAGGACCGGGCGCTGCTGCGCCAGGCCAACACCCTGCTGCAGCAGGCCGGGTGCCGGCGCGACGGCAACCTGCTGAGGCTGCCGTCGGGAGAGGTGCTGCAGATCGAGTTCCTCGACTTCCAGCCGGTGCTGCAGCCGCACACGCAGCCCTTCATCAAGAACCTCTCGCTCCTCGGCATCCAGGCGACCTCCCGCATCGTCGACGCGGCCCAGTACCAGCGCCGCACCGAGGAGTTCGATTTCGACATGACCGTGAAGCGCTATTCGACCGCGGCGACGCCGGGCGAGGCGATCCGGCAGGTCTTCGGCTCGCGCGCCGCCACCACCAAGGGTTCGCCCAACCTGGCCGGCTTCTCGGACCCGGCCATCGACGGCCTGGTGGAGGCCGTGCTCTCGGCCGAGACGCGACCGGCGCTGGTGGCCGCCTGCCGGGCGCTCGACAGGGTGCTGCGGGCCGGTCGCTACTGGGTGCCGATGTGGTACCGGGGCAGCCACCCGCTCGCCTATTGGGACGTGTTCGGCCACCCGCCGCGCCCGCCGGCCTATGATCTCGGGGCGCCGCAGACCTGGTGGTTCGAGCCAGACCGGGCGCGGCGGATCGGCCGCGGCTGATGGCGGCCTATATCGCCCGCCGCCTGCTGCTGATGATCCCGACCATCCTCGGGATCATGCTGATCTCCTTCGCGATCGTGCAATTCGCCCCAGGCGGGCCGATCGAGCGCATCCTGGCCCAGCTCCAGGGCACCGATCCGGGCGCCATGTCGCGCGTTTCGGGCGGGGGTGGCGATCTCGGCGCAGCCGCCCCCCGCGCGCCCGGCCCCTCGGGCTCGGCGCCCTCCACGTACCGGGGCGCGCAAGGGCTGGACCCGGCCTTCATCAAGCGGCTGGAGGAGCAGTTCGGCTTCGACCGCCCGGCGCATGAGCGCTTCCTGAAGATGATCTGGGACTATGCCCGGTTCGATTTCGGCACGAGCTTCTTCCGCGACGTCTCCGTGCTGCAGCTGATCGGCGAGAAGCTGCCCGTGTCGATCACGCTCGGCCTCTGGATGACGCTCCTGTCCTACGCGATCTCGATCCCGCTCGGCATCCGCAAGGCCGTGCGGGAGGGCTCGGCCTTTGACGTCTGGACCTCGGGCATCGTCATCGTGGGCTATGCCATCCCGGGCTTCCTGTTCGCCGTGCTCCTCATCGTGCTCTTCGCCGGCGGCTCGTTCTGGCAGCTCTTCCCGCTCAAGGGCCTGCTCTCGGAAGGCGTGCGCGGATCGGCCTGCCTGCCTGTGGTCTGGGCCGGGTTCGCGGCCGGGTTCCCGCTGCGCCTGCACGAGGGCTTCGATGCGGCCTACTGCCTCCGGACCGTCGCGCCGGACTACCTCTGGCACATCGCCCTGCCGATCACCGCCATGGCGCTCGGCGCCTTTGCCACCTCGACGCTGCTGACCAAGAATTCCTTCCTGGACGAGATCCGCAAGCAATACGTGCTGACCGCCCGCATGAAGGGTTTGTCGGAGCGGCAGGTGCTGTACGGGCACGTGTTCCGCAACGCCATGCTGATCGTGGTGGCGGGGTTTCCGGCTGCCTTTATCGGCGCCTTCTTCGCCGGCTCGCTCCTGATCGAGCAGATCTTCTCCCTGGACGGGCTCGGCCTCCTGTCCTTCGAATCGATCGTCAACCGGGACTACCCCGTGGTGTTCGGGACGCTCTACATCTTCTCGCTGGTCGGCCTGCTCGTGAACCTCCTGTCCGACCTCACCTACACCTGGATCGACCCCCGCATCGATTTCGAGACGAGGGATTCGTGAGCCCGGCCCTGGCCGATCCCGAGCTGGACCGCGTGCCGGTCGCCTCCGCGGCGGCCGCTCCGACGGCGCCGCCGCTGCCGCGTGAGGGGTTCGTGCGGCTGAAGCCCATCAACCGCCGACGCTGGCAGAATTTCCGGGCCAACCGGCGCGGCTTCTGGTCCTTTTGGCTGTTCCTGGCCCTGTTCGGCGTGAGCCTGTTCGCCGAACTGCTGGCCAACGACCGCCCCATCGTGGCGAGCTACAAGGGCGAGCTGCTGTTTCCAGTCGCGGTAGATTACCCCGAGGAGAAGTTCGGCGGCTTCCTGGCCGTCACCGATTACCGCGATCCGACCATCCGCAAGGAACTGGCCGAGAACGGCTGGGCGATCTGGCCGCCTGTCCGGTTCTCCTACCGGACCCACAATCTCGACCTGCCCACCCCGGCGCCCTCGCCGCCGACCTGGCGGCTGACCGAGGAGCAGTGCCGCGCCGCCGCCGAGAAGGCGACCGGCGGCCGGCCGGGCGCAGGCTGCCGCGACCTCGAACCGAACTGGCTGGGCACGGACGACCAGGCCCGCGACGTCGTCGCGCGGCTGATCTACGGCTTCCGGCTCTCGGTGCTGTTCGGGCTCGCGCTTGCCCTGATCTCCTCCGTGATCGGCGTTCTGGCCGGCGCCGTGCAGGGCTATTTCGGCGGCTGGACCGACCTCGTGTTCCAGCGCGTCATCGAAATCTGGACCGCGATCCCCTCGCTTTATCTCCTGATCATCATCGCGGCGATCATCACGCCGAGCTTCTTCGTGCTGCTCGGCATCCTGCTCCTGTTCTCCTGGGTGTCGCTGGTGGGCGTGGTCCGGGCCGAGTTCCTGCGCGGGCGCAATTTCGAATACGTGCGGGCGGCCCGGGCACTCGGCCTGTCCAACGCCACCATCATGTTCAAGCACCTGCTGCCGAACGCCATGGTGGCCACGCTGACCTTCCTGCCCTTCATCCTGAACGGCTCGATCGCCACCCTGACCTCGCTCGACTTCCTGGGCTTCGGCCTGCCGCCCGGCTCGCCCTCGCTCGGCGAACTGCTGGCCCAGGGCAAAGCCAACCTCCAGGCACCCTGGCTCGGTCTCACCGGCTTTGCGGTCATCGCCGTGATGCTGTCGCTCCTGATCTTCGCCGGAGAGGCGGTCCGGGACGCGTTCGATCCCCGCAAGACCTTCGCCTAGGGCGCCCAGCTCGGGCCAGGGACGGGGGTAGCCCGACCGGCGGGCTGCGGCGACCGGCGCGGGGTCGAGACCCGGAGGCGCTTCGGGCGGGGACGCCTGGCAGCTGCGGGCCCGGGCCGGTCGGCCGGGGCGGCCGACCTCTCACAGATGTTGGGTGCTGTTGACGTTGCGGGCCGGCCTCAAGGCCGGCCCGTGGAACGGCCTGTTGCCGTCCCGAGGAGACGCCGCGGGACGGCTCCGGGTCAGCTCGAGGCGAGCTCGCGCTTCTGCCGCCGGGTCATCACCAGCCCGAGCAGCACCACGATGGCGGCACCGATCACGGCCGCGCCGTAATGGAGTGGGGCGATCACCCGGAGGCCGACGCCGGCGGGGTCGGCCGGGAAGGGCCGCACCAGGCTCGGCGCCTGCTCGGCGAGCGTCGTCAGCACGATCGGATCGCTCAGCAGCATCTCGCCCGCAATCCAGCCCAGCAGAGCCGCGCCGGCCCAGACGAAGACCGGGAAGCGCTCGATCAGCACCATCAGCATGCTGGAGCCGAAGATGATCATCGGGATGGTCAGCAGCAGGCCGATCACAAACAGCCAGTTGTTGCCATGCGAGGCGCCCACGATCGCAATGACGTTGTCGAAGCTCATCACGGCATCGGCGATGGCGATGGTGCGGACGGCCTTCCAGAGGCTGGTCGAGGCTTCCACCTCGTGGCTCTCCGCCTCGTCGCTCGAGATCAGCTTGAGCGCGATCCAGAACAGCAAGAGCCCGCCCACCAGCTTCAGGAAGGGGACGGCCAGGAGGTAGGAGACGATCACCGCGAACAGGATGCGCAGCGCAATGGCGGTGCCGGCGCCGAGCAGAATCCCGACCCGGCGCTGATGCGTCGGGAGCGAGCGGCAGGCCAGAGCGATGACCACGGCATTGTCGCCGGAGAGGAGGAGGTCGATCCAGATAATCTGGAGGAGAGAGACTCCCCACTGCGTCCAGCTCAGGTCCATCGCTGCGCCCGCCCTCTCGTCACGGTCTCTGATTCGAATGCTGCAACTAGGTTCCGGCCCTCCGGAGCGCAAGCGCCGGGGGCCGGATAAAACGGCTCAGGGTCAGCCGAGCGCCTCGGCCACGTTCCGGCCGCAGGTCGTCGTGTCGGCGTTGCCGCCGAGGTCGCGGGTCCGGAGCGTCCGCTCCGCGAGCACCCGTTCGATGCCGCTGACGATCTCGGCCGCAGCGGCCGTTTCCCCGAGATGCTCCAGCATCATGGCGCCGGACCAGATCTGCCCGATCGGGTTCGCGACGCCCTGGCCGGCGATATCCGGGGCCGAGCCGTGCACCGGTTCGAATACGGACGGAAAGCGCTTCTCGGGGTTGATGTTCCCGGACGGCGCGATGCCGATCGTGCCGGTGCAGGCCGGTCCGAGGTCGGACAGGATGTCGCCGAACAGGTTCGAGGCCACCACCACGTCGAACCAGTCCGGATGCAGCACGAAATGCGCTGTCAGGATGTCGATGTGGTACTTGTCCCACTTCACGCCGGGGAACTTGCCGGCCATCTCGGCCACCCGCTCGTCCCAATAGGGCATCGAGATGGAGATGCCGTTGGACTTGGTGGCCGCCGTGAGGTGCTTTTTCGGCCGGCTCTCGGCCAGCCGGAAGGCGAAATCGAGCACGCGGTCGACGCCGAACCGGGTGAACACCGATTCCTGAACCACGAATTCCCGCTCCGTGCCCGGGAAGGCGCGGCCGCCAATGGCGGAATACTCGCCCTCGGTGTTCTCCCGGACGACCCAGAAGTCGATGTCGCCCGGCTCCCGGCCGACCAGGGGGCAGCGCACCCCCGGCATCAGCCGCACGGGTCGCAGGTTGATGTACTGGTCGAATTCGCGCCGGAACAACAGCAGCGAGCCCCAGAGCGAGACGTGGTCCGGAATCTTCTCCGGCCAGCCGACGGCGCCGAAGAAGATGGCGTCGTGCCCGCCGATCTGGGCCTTCCAGTCCTCCGGCATCATGCGGCCGTGCTTGGCGTAGTAGTCGTAGGAGGAGAAGTCGAACCAATCGAGCTGCAATCCGAAGCCGTGCCGCTTGGCCGCGGCCTCCAGCACCCGGACGCCCTCGGGGACGACCTCCTTGCCGATGCCGTCGCCCGGGATCACTGCGATCCGATAGCTGCGTCCAGCCGCGCCCATCCTGTCCTCCCGCCCGGTCCTGCTAAGGGGCGGGGCATCCCGCATCGTGGGGCCGAGGTCAACCGCGCCCCGCTCGGCTCAGATGGACTGGAAGGCCCCCGTCTCCCGGAAGCGGCGGTAGGCATCGAGCGTTCGCCGCATCACGGGAAGCAGCTCCGGCATCCGGTCCGGCAGGAACCAGGCGACCTGGGCGCTTTCGCTGTTCGGGCCTGCGAGGTCGCCCGAGAAGCTCCGGGCGGCATACAGCAGCGTGAAATAATGGCAGCGATCGCCGTTCGGATAGGTCCAGACCTCGTGCTCCGGGTCCGACGCGAAGCCGAACGGCTCCAGCTCCCGAATGCGGATCCCGGTCTCCTCCTCGGTTTCGCGGATGGCCGCCGCCTCTGCGCTCTCACCTTCGTCTGGGACGCCTCCCGGCAGGCCCCACAGGCGAAAATCCGTCCGGAGCTGGAGCAGGATCGCGCCTCGCGGGTCCTCCACCACCACCCGCATCCCCGGCACGAGAAGAAGGCGGGAGCCGACGAGGCTCCGCAGGCGGCCGAGATAGGAGGAGGCGAAATCCGACATGTGGCCCCGCGGCGCCGGCGAGCCCCGAGACCGCAAGCCGCCTCGCCGCCGGCCTTGTTTTCGACCGTCCGGGGCGCTACCACGCCCGCTCGTGCCGCCATAGCTCAGTTGGTTAGAGCGCTAGATTGTGGATCTAGAGGTCCCCTGTTCAAGCCAGGGTGGCGGTACCATCTTTTCCGGCGCCACATTTCGGCCGCCCGGGCCCGGCGCGCTCGCCGGCCCTGAGCGAGCGCCCCGGCAGCCCGGCCGAGATCAGCGCCCTCCCTCGCGGCTGAGGCCCTCGGGGATGATGCGCGAGCCCTGCCGCTTGGTGATGTAGGCCCACAACCAGCGCAGGCTGACGAACAGCCGGTTCTGGAAGCCGAGCAGAAGGTAGACGTGGGCGATGCTCCACACGACCCAGGCCGGAAAGCCTTTCAGGTGCAGGCTGTCCCACTGTGCCACCGCCTCGTTGCGGCCGATCACGGCGAGGTTGCCGCGGTTGCGGAACTGGAAGGGTGGCGGCTCGATGCCGTCGCGCAGCTGCCGCCGCAGGGCCCGGCCCAGATAGATCCCCTGCTGCTGGGCCACCTGGGCGAGCCCGGGCAGGGGCTTTCCGTTCTCCTTGGCGGCCGCGGCGTCGCCCAGCACGTAGATCCCGGGCAGGCCCGGCACGGCAAGGCGCGAATCAACCGCGACGTGGCCGGCGCCGTCCGTCTCGACCCCGAGCCAGCTTCCCACGGGTGAGGCCTGCACGCCGGCCCCCCAGATCACCGTGGCGGCCGGAATGTCCTCTCCGGCCACCGACAGGCCTCGCTCCGTGATGCTGTCCACCGGCTGCCCGACCCGAACCGTGACTCCGATCCGCGTCAGAGCCCGCGCCGCGTAATCCGACAGATCCTCCGGGAAGGCGCCGAGGATGCGCGGCCCCGCCTCGATCAGGAGCACTTTCGCCCCGGCCGGGTCGATGCGCCGGAACTCGCCCGCCAGGGCCTGCCGGGCCAGGCCCGCGATGGCGCCGGCGAGTTCGACCCCGGTCGGCCCGCCCCCGACCACCGCAAAGGTGAGGAGCCGCTCGCGCGCGAGCGGGTCGCTCGTCGCCTCCGCCCGCTCGAAGGCGGAGAGCACGTCGCTGCGGATGCGCCGGGCATCGTCCAGCGTCTTCAGCCCGGGGGCAAACCGCGCCCATTCGGGATGGCCGAAATAGCTGTGCGTGGCCCCGGTCGCGAGGACCAGCGTGTTGAAGGTGAGATCGTGCTCCGAACCGCTCAGCCGCACGCGGCGTGCGCCAAGATCGAGCCCGCTCACCTCGGCCTGGAGAACGGTGACGTTGGCATGCGGCCGGACCAGGCTGCGGATCGGCCGGGCGATCTCGCCGGGTGACAGAACCGCGGTCGCAACCTGGTACAGTAGCGGCTGGAATAGGTGGTAGTTGCGCCGGTCCACCAGCGTGACCCGGATGCCGGTCGCCCCGCCGAGTTCCTGGGCGACCGCGAGCCCGCCGAACCCGCCGCCCACGATGACGACATGGTGGTCGCGGTCGGCCTGCAACGTGGAGCCGGCCTGGTCAGGGGTCCCGTCCATTCCCCCTGTATGGCAGATCGCTCGGCCGGGTCGCCAGCGCCAGCCGCCCACGTCACGCCCCGGAGGCCGCCTGCACGCCATCGACGTACGGTTGGGGACGTGAACTTCGCCGCGGCTCTGTCCGACGTTGAACCGTGGCGGCCCGCACGGCACCGGCGCTGCGGCCGGGCGTTGGGGCCGCGTCAGCACAGAGGAGGGCGAGGTGAACCTGACACGGCGAGGCCATCTGGGGATCGTGGCCATACTTGCGCTGATCCTGGTCGCGGGCTTCGTGGCATATCGCTTCACCCAGTACGGGCAGCCCAGCTCGCCCGCCCCGGGCGGCGCCGTGCAGGCCGACCAGAAGCCGCCGGAGGCCTACAAGCCTCGTCCCGAGTGATCGCGGCGGCGCCGTCCACGCCAGGCGACCCGGAAGGCTCCGCTGCGCCGGCCCTGTCCTGATCCGAACAGGAACAATCCGGCCGGTTCCGCGATTTCGAGGAACAAAGGAGCTCCGCATGCCAGCCCAGCAGAAGACGCTCGCCGACGCGTTCCACGAGACCCTCAAGGACGTGCTGTTCGCGGAGCGGCAATCCGTGCGCGGGCTGGCCAAGGCGGCGAAGGCCGCTCAGGCGCCGGAGCTCAAGGAGGCGTTTGAGACCCACCGCGAGGAGAGCAGCGGCCAGATCGAGCGCCTCACGCGCGTGTTCGAGATCGTCGGCAAGCCGGCCCGGGGCAAGACCTGCGAAGCCCTGCAGGGCCTGACGGCCGAGATGGAGGAGCAGCTCGAGGAGTTCCAAGGCAGCCCGGCGGCGGACGCGGTCCTGATCGCGGCGGCCCAGGCCATCGAACATTACGAGATCGCCCGTTACGGCACCTTGAAGGCCTGGGCCTTGCAGCTCGGGCTCGAGGAGGCGGCCGAGCTCCTGGGCGAGACCCTGGACGAGGAGAAACGGACCGACGAACTGCTGACGCGTCTCGCCGAGGAGATCTCGAACGCGGAAGCCGAGGCCGGGGAAGAGGTCGGCGAGGCCGGGGAGCGCAAAGGGTCCTCCCGCAAAGCCTCTCGGCCGTCGGGGGCGGAGTCGCGCATCAAGGCGTCAAACAGCAACGGCGCCAAGGCGCCCGCCGGCAAGCGGTCCGAGGGCAAGTCCTCTGAAGGCAAGCAGTCCGAGGGCAGGTCGTCCGGCGGCAAGCCTGCCGGCAAGTCGGAGGGCAAGTCGGCCGGGGCCGCTCGGGCCGGGGCACAGGGCGGCGCCAAGTCCGGCAAGGCCAGATCCTAGCCGCAGCCCAGTCCCCTTGATCGAACCCGCCTCGGGCCCGTCTCTTCGGCGGTGAGGTCCTGCGGCGGCGCGACCTGAACCAGCCTGGAAGCCGAGCTTGGACCTTCCGAAGCGAGATCAACAATCCTGGATTGCCGAAGCCGGGCCCTTAGCGGTCCTCGCCGCGGCCCCGGAGCCGACCGACACGTCGTGGGTCCAGGTGGCGCCGGGCGCGCCCTATTTCGTCACCGAGGCCGGCCACCCCTGGACGCCGATCGGCCAGAACGACGCGGTCGAATGGGTGGAATTGCGCGACCTGTTCCGCGGCCGCGACCGGCCGGGCGTGGAAGCCCATCTGCGCTGGTTGCGGGCCGAGGGGGTCACCTGCCTGCGGCTGATGCTGGAATACGCGCACAAGCGCCACCGCTACCTCGAGCGGCCGGTCGGCCGTTTCGTCCCCGACATGGTGCGCCTCTGGGACGACCTGTTCGCGCTCTGCGAAAGCATCGGCCTGAAGATCCTGCTGACGCCCTTCGACACGTTCTGGACGTGGCTGAAATGGGAGCACCATCCCTATAACCGGGTCCATGGCGGCCCGCTGCTGCACCCCTCCGAGTTTCTGCTCTGCCGGGAGAGCCGGCAGGCCATCAAGGCGCGGCTCACCTTCGCCGTGGAGCGCTGGGGCGGCAGCCACGCGCTCTTCGCCTGGGACCTCTGGAACGAGATTCACCCGGCCCAGGCCGGCGGCTCGGCCGAGTGCTTCGGGGAGTTCATCGCCGATCTGAGCCACCATGTGCGCGGCCTCGAAACCAGACTGTATGGACGCGCCCACCCGCAGACGGTGTCGCTGTTCGGGCCCGAGCTGTCGTGGCGTCCCGAGATGAACCTCCGGGACCCGATCTTTCGGCATCCCGACCTCGATTTCGCGTCCATCCACATCTACCAGCAGGGCACGATCGACGCCCCCCGGAACACGGTCGATGCGGCGGTCAGCACCGGCCGCATCGTGCGCGAGGCCCTGGCCGAGATCCGCGACGGGCGGCCGTTTCTGGACAGCGAGCACGGCCCCATCCACACCTTCAAGGACAAGCGCCGGAGCCTGCCCGAACGGTTCGACGACGAGTATTTCCGGCACATGCAATGGGCCCACCTCTGCTCGGGCGGCGCCGGAGGCGGGATGCGGTGGCCCAACCGGAAGCCGCATGTGCTGACGGCCGGGATGCGGCGCGCCCAGCGGGCATTGTCGCTGTTTCTGCCCCTGATCGACTGGACCTCGTTCCGGCGCGGCAACCTCAACGCCGAGGTCAAGTCCCTGTCCGGGCACGCCGTTCCGTTTGCCTGCGGGGACGACCGGCAGGCCGTGGTGTGGCTGCTGCGCGCGGACACGGTCGGGCCGGACGGCACGCTGGACAGGGCCGCGCCGCCCCTGTCCACGGCGATCCGGGTTCCCGGCTTGGCGCCGGGCCGCTACCGGGCGACCGGCTGGGACACGGTGGCCGGGGCCGTGGCCTGGGAGCTGGACGTGGAGGCGAGCGCGCGCGCCCTGACGCTCACCGTCCCGCCTTTCGTGGCCGACGTGGCGGTGGCGCTTCGGCCCGCGTAACGGCCCTAGCCCGCCCGGTTTCGCCTCAGAATCAGGCGCGCCGTCACCGAGAGCAGCAGGATCGCGGCCGTGATCAGCAGGGCGCCGGCCCAGGCCAGTTCCTGCCAGTTCTCGTAGGGCGAGAGCGCAAACTGGAAGATCGTCACGGGCAGGTTCGATACGCCCCCGACCAGGTCAGGGCTGAACCAGAAATTGTTGTTCAGCGCCGTGAACAGCAGCGGCGCGGTTTCGCCCGCGATCCGGGCCGTGGCCAGGATGATGCCGGTCAGGATGCCGGCCTGGGCCGCCCGCCACGTGACGCGCGTCACCACGCGCGACGGCGGCGCCCCGAGCGCGGCTGCCGCTTCCCGCAGGCTGTTCGGGACCAGGCTGAGCATGTCCTCCGTGGTCCGGACCACCACCGGGACGGCGATGATGGCCAGCGCGATGCCGCCCGCCCAGCCCGAATAGGCCCCGAACGGCGCGACCATCAGCGTGTAGACGAAGAGCCCGATCAGGATGGAGGGCGCCGAGAGCAGCACGTCGTTGATGAAGCGCACCGCGGAGGCGAGCTTCGAGCCGCGGGCGTATTCGGCCAGAAAAGTGCCGGCCAGAAGGCCGACCGGCGTTGCGACCGCAATCCCCAGGAAGGTCAGGACAAGCGAGCCGACAATGGCGTTGGCGAGCCCGCCGCCGGCCGTGCCGGGGCCGGGTGTGACGGCCACGAAGATGGCTGGACTGAGCGCCGCCAGGCCACGCCAGGCCAGCATGCCGAGAATCCAGCCCAGAACCGCGACGCCGACCAGCGTCACGGCGATGCAGAACACGGACAGGGCACGGTCGGCGACGCGCCGGCCAGGCCGCACGCGGCTGTGGCGCGGGACCGCGGGGGTGGGCGTGGCGAGCCGTTCGGCCTCGGAGGTCATGATCTTCACCGCGCTCCGAGCCGGGCCACCAGAACGCGCGCCACGAGCAGCACCGCGAAGGTGACCAGAAACAGGATGCAGCCGAGTGCGTACAGGGCGTTGAGCTGGAGGTCGGCCGCCTCGTTGAACTCGTTGGCGATGCGGGACGCGATGGTGGAGCCGGGGTCGAGGATCGAGCCCGACAGGCGATTGGCGTTTCCAACCACGAAGGTGACCGCCATGGTCTCCCCGAGGGCGCGCCCCAGGCCCAGCATGATGGCCCCGATGATGGCCACGCCGGCCTGCGGCACCAGCACGTGGCGGATCACCTCCCAGCGGGTGCAGCCGATGCCGTAGGCGCTCTCGCGCAGCACCGGCGGGATCTGGTCGAGCATGTCGCGGGTGATGGAGGCGACAAAGGGGATGATCATGAAGGCCAGGATGATCCCGGCCGTCAGAATGCCGGTGCCGGACGGAACGGCCGAGTACAGCACCGTGCCGACGATCGGCACCCCCTCGACCAGCTGGTTCAGCGGCAATTGCAGGTAGGTCGCGACCAGGGGGGCGAACACGAACAGCCCCCACATGCCGTAGATGATGGACGGCACGGCGGCGAGAAGCTCGACGGCGCTGCCGATCGGCCCCTTGAGCCAGGGCGGTGAGAGCTGGGTGAGGAAGATCGCGATGCCGATGGTGATGGGCACGCCGATCACGACGGCGAGGGCCGAGGACATCAGCGTGCCGGCGATGGCCGGCCAGGCGCCGAACCGCTCGAGGCCGACATTCCAGCTCTCGCCGCTGACGAAGCCCCAGAACCCAAAGGCCTGAAAGGCGGGCCAGCCCCCGGACAGGACCGAGGCCAGGATGCCGATCAGAACCAGCAGGACCAGCACCGCCGAGGCGAGGCTCACGGCCCGGAACAGGCGCTCGAAGGCGGAATGGGACACCCGCCCGGAGCGCCCGTCCGTGGCGCGCGGGTGGATTGGAATGGCCGACACGTCGGGTCCTCCGTGCGGAGACCGCTCCCGCCCGAGACCCCGGGCGGGAGCGGGATGGCGCACTTACTTGGTGGCGATTTGGCTGAAGGCCTTGGCCTGGATCTCGGCCGCGAGCTTGGCCGGCACGGGGACGTAATCCAGCTCGGCCGCGAGCTTGCCGCCGTTGGTCAGGGCCCAGTCGAAGAACTTGATCACGGCCGCGTTCTTGGCCGGGTCCTTGGCCTGTTTCGGAATCAGCACGAAGGTCGGTCCGGTGATGGGCCAGCTCTGCGGGCCCGGCTGGCTCGTGAGCGAGATGCCGAAGCCGGGCTGGCTCGCCCAGTCGGCGCCCTCGGCGGCCGCCGCGAAGGACGCTGCATCCGGCTGCACGAACGCGCCGTCCTTGTTCTGCATCTGCGTGTGGGCGAGCTTGTTCTGCTTGGCGTAGGCGTATTCGACATAGCCGATCGCGTTCGGCACCTGCTTCACGGTGGCCGTCACACCCTCGTTGCCCTTGCCGCCCTGGCCCACCAGCCACTCCACCGCGGTGTTGGCGCCGAGCTTGGATTTGAAGGCCGGCGAGGCCTCCGACAGGTAGGTGGTGAAGATGCTGGTCGTGCCCGATCCGTCCGAGCGGTAGACTGGCGTGATGTTGGCGTCCGGCAGCTTCACGCCCTCGTTCAACTTGGCGATCTTGGGGTCGGACCACTTCTTGATCTGGCCAAGATAGATCTCCGCCAGAACCTCGCCGGTGAGCTTCACCTGGCCCGGCTCCGCGCCGGCGATGTTGATGATCGGCACGACGCCCCCGAGCACGGTCGGGAACTGGACGAGGCCGTCCTTGTCGAGCTCCGCCCCCTTCAGGGGCGCGTCGGTGGCGCCGAAATCGACCGTCCGGGCCCGGATCTGCCGGATGCCGCCGCCCGAGCCGATGGACTGGTAGTTCACGGTCGCGCCGGTCGCGGCTTTGTAGGCCTCCGCCCATTTCGCATAGACCGGAAAGGGAAACGTGGCGCCTGCGCCGGTGATGTCCTGGGCCCGGGCCCCCGTCGCGAGCGCCGAGACGGCCACCGCCGTCAGAGCCAGCATGCGAAGCTTCATCAGTGTCTCCTCGAGCCGAAACTCATCGCCGCCGGGGCGGCCTCGTCGTGTCCGGGAGGTCCTATCCGGGCCGTATGACGGTCGAATGACGGTGCGGGTCGGCGGGCCCGCCTTGGGCCAGCGGGAAGCTGGCCGTGACGCGGGCTCCTTGCCCCGGTTCGCTGGTGATGGCGAGCCGTCCGCGGTGCCGGGCCACCACGTGCTTGACGATGGCGAGGCCGAGGCCGGTGCCGGCCTGGGCACGGCTCTCCGCAACGTCCACCCGGTAGAAGCGCTCCGTCAGCCGCGGCAGGTGCTCGGGCGCGATGCCCGGCCCATGGTCGCGCACGGACAGGTCGGCATGGCGGCCGTCCGGGTTGCGTGACACCCGCACTTCGACCCTGCCGCCGTCGCCGCCATACCTGATGGCGTTGACGATCAGGTTCTCGACCACGCGCAGGAGCTCGTCACGATCGGCCGCCACCTCGACCGGAGCGGGCGGCAGGTCGAGGTCGATGGTCACGTTCCTGTCACGGGCCAGTGGGGTCAGGATCTCGACCATGTGGGACACCGTTGCGGCCATGCCGACCGTGCCGGACGGGGGCAAGTGCGCCCGCAGCTCCACACGCGACAGTTGCAGCAGGTCGTCGATCAGGCGGCTCATCCGGCTCGCCTGATCCCGGATAATGGTCAGGAAGCGGTCCCGGGCGGCGGGATCGTTGCGGGCCGGCCCCTGCAGCGTCTCTACGAAGCCCAGGATGGAGGCCAGCGGCGTCCGCAGCTCGTGGCTGACATTGGCCACGAAATCGACCCGCATGCGCTCGGTGCGCCGCTGCTCGGTGAGATCCCGGAAGGTCAGGGCCACGGCGGCGCCGGACACGTGACCGCGCAGGACCGGGTTCAGGGCCACGGCATAGGTCGGCTCCCCGGCCATCCGGCCGCCGATCTCCACCTTTGCGCCCTTGCCCTCCCTGAGCACAGCCGGGAT
>NZ_JAQGKF010000015.1 GCF_028290205.1 Enterovirga sp.
GGCCCGACCCTCGGGAGGCACCGCCGGCGCGGCCGCCCCCCCGCCGGTCGTGGTGACGCCCGACCGCAGGCCCGAATACGCCGACAGCTCCAGCAGCGCCGTTTCGGTGGTCTCCCACGAGGAGATCCAGACCTTCAATCCGGCTTCGCTGGTGGACGCGCTCCGCAACGTGCCGGGTCTCGACATCACCGAAACGGGCGGACCGGGCGGCAGCACCAGCGTCAGGCTGCGGGGCGCCAATCCTGGCCAGACGCTGGTCCTGATCGACGGCATCCGGGTCAACGACCCTGCCGCGGCGAGCGGCGATTTCGAGTTCGGCAGCCTGCTTCCAACCGCCATCGAACGCATCGAGGTGCTGCGCGGCCCGCAGAGCGCACTCTATGGCTCGGACGCGATCGGAGGCGTCGTCAACGTCATCACGCGGCGCGGGGACGGCAAGCCCCGGTTCGAGACCACGACCGAGGCCGGCAGCTACGGCACCGTGAACACAAGCGCGACCGCCTCGGGCCAGATCGGCCCGTGGTCCTACGCGTTGTCCGGCGGTGGCCAGCAATCGGCCGGGTTCTCGCGCTACGGCTACCGCGTCGGCCAGCTCGAGCGGCGCTTCGCGACGCGGCATTTCGAGCCGGACGGCTTCTCGCGCTTCGGCGGCTACGGCCGGCTCGGCTACGATGCCGGCGAGGGCGTGAAGCTCGATTTCGGCATGCTGTCCTTCAAGACCTTTGCCGAATACGACGCCGCCTCCTCCACGCTGCCGTCCCGCACGGTCGCGACCGGGCCCGGCCGCATCTTCCCGGATACCCCGGCCGACCTGTCGCGCCGCTTCTCCCAGGTGTTCGGGCGCGCCACCGCCGAGCAGGGCCCCCTCACCCACACGCTGACCATCTTCGCCAATCAGACTGACCGGTTGAACGACGATTTCAGCTACAGCAACGCCCGCAACATCTTCCGGCAGAGCTTCGGCAGCCGAACCGAGTTCAGGGGCGACCGGCTCGGCACCGAGTATCAGGGCGACCTCCGTCTCGGCGCCTTCGGGACCCTGACCTATGGCGGCAAGGCTGAGCTGGAAAAAGCCCGCACCTTCACGACCGGGTACGTCCCGCTCACCCCGCGAACTCTCGGCGTCGGGGCCTCCCAGTTCACGCGGTCGGCCTTTCTGCTCTACCAGCTCCCGGTCGGCGAGCGCCTGACCCTGTCGGCCGGCGCCCGCCACGACGAGGTGGACAAGGTCTCCTTCGACACCTGGCGCACCACCGCCTCGTTCCTGATTCCCGAGACCGGGACCAAGCTCCGCGCTTCGGCCGGGACGGGCGGCAAGGCGCCGACGCTGTTTCAGCTGTTCGATCCCCGGTACGGCACGCCGACCCTGAACCCGGAGACGAGCTTCGGCTGGGATGCCGGGATCGATCAGACGCTCTGGACGAACCGCCTGTTCGTGGCCGCAACCGTGTTCGGCAACGAGTTCAAGAATCTCATCAGCTTCGACGGCAACCTTGTCCGCACCGGTCTCGGGGCCGGCAGCCCCAGCCTGCTCGGGGGCTATCGGCAGACGGCACGGGCCGAGACGTCGGGCGTGGAGTTGGAAGCCACCCTGGTGGCCCTGCCGGGCTGGATGACGATCACCAGCGCCTACACGTACCTGCACGCCAAGGATCTCGGCACGGGGCTCACCCTGCAGCGGCGGCCGCAGCATGTCGGGCGCGTGTCGGTGGCCCTGACGCCCCTGCCCGGCTTCCTGATCGAGCCGCGGGTCACGTTCGTGTCGCGGCGCTTCTCCGGCAACGGCGAGACGCAACCGCTGCCGCGCTACGGACGCCTCGACGTCTATTCCGAATACCGGATCAACGAGACCTGGAAGGTCTTCGGCCGGGCGGAAAACGTCACGGACGCGCGCTACCAGGAGGTGCTGAACTACGGCACGACCGGCCGCGCCTTCTACGGTGGGCTGAACGCCACGTGGTAGCCCCTGCAGCCGCCTCCGTCCGCAAGGGGCCGGGCGCGGTGGCGGCTCTGGCGCTGCTCTGCGCCGGGCTCTTTCTCGTCTCGCTCGGGATCGGTCCGGTCGCGCTGTCTCCCGCGGAGGTCATTCGCGCGCTGGTCGGGGCGGCCGGGGATCCGGCCCGCGTGATCGTGCTGGAGATCCGCCTGCCGCGCGCCCTCCTCGGGGTCGCCATCGGGGCGACGCTCGGCCTGTCCGGCGCGGCCATGCAGGGGCTGTTGCGCAATCCGCTCGCCGCGCCATCCCTGTTCGGGGCGCCGCAGGCCGCCGCTTTCGGGGCTGTCGCGACCCTGTCGCTCGGCCTCGCCGACGCGCTCTCCTACGCGCTGCCTGTGGCCGCCATCACCGGCGCCTTCCTGTCCGTCTTCCTGCTGGTCGTGGTGGCCGGGCGGGGAGCCGGGCTGGTGCTCCTGATCCTGTCCGGCCTCGCCGTCTCGAGCCTGGCCGGCGCCGCGACGGCGCTCGCCATGAACCTCGCTCCCAATCCCTTCGCGGCGCTCGAGATCGCCTTCTGGCTGCTCGGCTCGCTGGAGGACCGGTCCATGCGCCACCTCGCCATGGCCCTGCCGTTCATGCTGGCGGGTTCGGCGCTGCTGGTGTCGCAGCGGCACGCCTTCCGGGCCCTCACGCTGGGCGAGGATGCCGCGACCAGCCTCGGAATCCATGTTGGCCGGCTGCGCCTGCTCGTCATCGGCGGGGTAGCGCTCGGCGTCGGCGCTTCCGTCGCGGTCACCGGGACGATCACCTTCATCGGGCTCATCGCGCCGCATCTCTGCCGGCCGCTGGTCGGCTACGATCCGGCCCGCCTGCTGCTGCCGAGCGCGCTGGCCGGGGCCGCCCTGCTCACCTGCGCCGACATCGCGACCCGGATCATTCCGTCCACGACCGACATCAAGGTCGGCGTGCTGACGGCGCTGATCGGCGTACCGTTTTTCCTGTTCCTGATCGTCCGGGAACGTCGCCGGCTCGGCGTCGGGGCGCTCGGGTGAGCGCCGTCCGCCTCTCGCTCCGCGACCTCTCCGTCGCAATCGGCGGCCGCAAGGTCGTCGAGAACCTCTCGCTCGACATGACGGGCGGGAACCTGGTCGCGCTGGTCGGGCCGAACGGCGCCGGCAAGACCTCTGTGCTGCGGGCCCTCGTCGGGTTGCTGGCGCACGAGGGCTCGGCGACCCTCGACGGGCGAAGCCTTTCAGCGCTGGACCGGCGCGAGCGGGCGCAACGTGTCGCCTACCTGCCCCAGGGCCACGAAGCGCATTGGCCGCTGCCGGCGCGGGACATCGTCGCGCTCGGGCGCGTGCCGCACGGGGCTGGGGACCCAACACGCCTTCGGGACTCCGATGCGGCGCTGGTCGCCGAGGCCATGCGGCTCACCGACACCGAGCACCTGGCCGACCGGCCCGTGACGCAGCTGTCCGGCGGCGAGCGGGCCCGCGTGGCGCTGGCCCGCGTTTTTGCGGTCTCTGCCCCGGTGATCCTCGCCGACGAGCCGACCGCGGCACTCGATCCGAGCCACCAGATCGCCGTCATGAAGGCGCTGCGGCGCGCCGCCGATCGCGGCGCCCTCGTCATCGCCGTGACCCACGATCTCGGCCTCGCGACGCGGTTCGGCGACACAATCGCCGTGCTGAAGGGCGGCCGCCTCGCCGCCTCCGGACCGCCGGCCGAGGCGTTGTCCGACGCCGTGCTGCGCTCGGTCTTCGGCGTCGAGGCCTTCCGGGCCGAACACGCCGGCAGCGCCGTCCTGGTGCCGTGGGCGTGACGTCAGCGCCGGCCGGGCAGCGCGGCCGCGAGCCGGTCAAGCCCGGCCCGGTCCGGCGGCAGGCCGAACCGGAGCAGGCTGGGCCGCTCCGGAAAACGCCGGACCCAGATTCGAGCCCTGGCCAGCCCTTCATGGATGTCGGCCGCCGTGAACTCGCCCGCCGGAACCTCGACCAGGCGGAACAGGCTCGTGCCGCCGACGATGCGCAGGCCCGCTCCGGCCAGAACCGAATCCAGCCGGTCCGCCTCCCTGGCGAGCCGCGCCCGCATCGCCTGCGCCCAGCCCGCGTCACCGAGCGCCGCGGTGCCGATCCCGAGCGCGGGCCCCGACACGGCCCAGGGTCCGAGAGCCCGTGCGATCCGCTCGGCGGTGGCCGGGGCTGCAATGGCGAAGCCGAGGCGCAGCCCGGCCAGGCCGAAGAACTTGCCAAAGGAGCGCAGCACGACGACCGGCTCGCCGGCGAGACGCGGCACGAGGCTCACCTCCGGCCGGACGTCGGCGAAGGATTCGTCGACCACGGCCCAGCCGCCTCGGGCGCGGCATTCCCGGGCCGCCCCCACAAGATCATCGGCCGAGACCACGCGGCCATCCGGATTGTTGGGATGGACCACCACGAGATGCGTGCAGCCCCCTGCTGCCGCGAGCGTCTGGACTTCAGTGACCGCGAAGCCGGCGGCGCGCCAAGCGAGCGCGTGTTCGGAATAGGTGGGCCCGAGCACCGCGACCCGGCCCGGCCCGGCCAGGCGTGGCAGCACCTGAATCAGAGCCTGGGTGCCGGCGGCCGCCACGACGGCGCAGCTCTCCGGGACGCCATAGGCCTCCCGCGCGACCGCCAGCAACCGGCTCAGATCGGTTCGGGACGGCAGCCGGGTGAGACCCGCCGAGAGAAGGTGCGGCGGCACGGGCCAGGCATGCGGGTTGATGCCGGTCGAGAGGTCGAGCCAGTCGGACGGCGCTCCTCCGCCCCTGGCCACGGCATCCGCCAGGTCGCCGCCATGCTCCATCGCTGGGTTCTGCTCCTCGCGGCCGTGGCGGCGTTGGTGTCGGCGCCGTCCTACGCGTCGGCCGGCGGCAGGCCAACGTTCATCTCCATCAACGCCTGCACCGATCAGCTCCTGATCGCGCTGGCGGATCCCGACCAGATCCTCGGCGTCACGCGCTATGCCCGCGACCCCGAGCAATCGCCCCTGGCCGAGCAGGCCGCGCGCCTCCCGGCCGTGTCCGGGACGGCGGAAGAGGTTCTGGCGGGCCAACCCGACATCGTTCTGGCCGGACGCTTCACGCGCCGCGCCACGCGCGAGTTCATCCGGGCGCGCGGCTTCCGCATCGTCGAATACGATGCGGCGCGCTCCCTCGACGAGGCGAAGCGGAACATCACGGAGGTGGCCCGTCTGGTCGGGCATCCGGAGAGGGGCGAAGCGGCGCTGCAAACGATCGACCTCGCGATCGCGCGCGCCAGAGCAGCCTCGGCCGGCCGCACCGGCACCGTGCTGCCGCTGCAGCGGCGGGGCTGGATCTCGGGGCAGGACACGCTGACCACCTCGCTGGTGGAGGCGATCGGGCTCCGCAACGCCGGCGCCGTGCTCAGCCGCGGGCTCGGCCGACAGGTCAGCCTGGAACAGATCGTGGCGCTCCGGCCCGACTATCTGCTGCTGTCTGGGTCGGGGCGGGCCGAGGACCAGGGCAGCGCCCTCCTCCAGCATCCGGCTCTCGCGGCGCTCTACCCGCCCGAAAAGCGCATCGCCATGCCGGACCGGCTCGTGTTTTGCGGCGGGCCCTCGCTGGCCGGCGCCATCGACGCGCTCGTCGCCGAGGTGGCCCGCTTGCCGCGATGAGCGCGGCCGAGGCCATGCTGCTGGTCGTGGCCGCGCTGGCGCTCGACGCCGCGATCGGCGATCCGGACCGGATCTGGCGGCACTGGCCGCATCCGGTCGCCTGGCTCGGCGCGCTGATCGCGGCGGGCGACCGCGCTTTCAACCGGGCAGGGGCCGCCGTTTCGGGCCGCAGGCTGGCCGGCGTCGCGTTTATCCTGCTCCTTGTGACTGTGTCGGCCGCCGCGGGCTGGGCGATCCAGCGACTGGCGCTGGCGCTCCCCGGCGGCTCCGTGCTGCTGGCGCTGCTGGCCTCCGTGCTGCTGGCCTACCGGAGCCTGCGCGACCACGTCCGGGCGGTCCGGCGGGCCTTCGCGACAGGCGGGCTGCCGGCGGCCCGTCGGGCCGTCTCCATGATCGTCGGCCGCGATCCCGAGCGCCTGGACGAGGCCGGGGTGTGCCGAGCGGCGGTCGAATCGGCGGCTGAGAACTTCGCCGACGGTGTGGTGGCGCCGGCCTTCTGGCTCGCGGTCGGCGGCCTGCCCGGGCTGGTCGCCTACAAGGCCATCAACACGGCCGATTCCATGATCGGTCACCGGTCCGAGCGCCACCTGCATTTCGGCTGGGCGGCCGCTCGCCTCGACGACCTCGCGAACCTGATCCCCGCGCGCCTGACCGGGATGCTGATTGCGCTCACGGCGGCCACGGGCGGGGGCCGAATCAGGACGGCGCTCGCGGTGATGTGGCGGGATGCGGCCCTGCACCGCTCGCCGAATGCCGGCTGGCCCGAGGCCGCGATGGCCGGCGCTCTCGGGCTCGCGCTGGCGGGCCCCCGGCTCTACGCGTCCGGCCCGGTCGAGGATCCGTTTCTCAACCCGGAAGGCCGGCGGAACGCGGAGGCGGCGGACATCGACCGCGCCCTCAACATCCTGTCCCGGGCCTCGCTTCTCCATGCCGGCCTGTACGGGCTCGGCGCGGTGCTCATCTGGCTGTCGCGATAGCCAGCAGCCGCGGGATGTCGAGATGGGCCGCCAGGTGGTCGGCGAGCCCGTCCAGCGCCGCCTCGATTCCGGCCTCGTAGGCAAGTTCCGAGGAGCGGCCGAACCCGGCCAGCCACGCCCGGCGGAACGAATCGGAGCCGAACAGGCCGTGCATGTAGCAGCCCTGGACGAGGCCATCGGCGCTCGAGGCGCCGTCCGGAGCCTCGCCGCCGCCTGACTGGAGGGCCAGGACCGGGCGGCCGCAATCCGGCCCGGTCGTGCGGCCGAGATGGATCTCGTAGCCCTGCACGCTCTCGCCCGTGGCGAGGTGCCGCCCGCGGGCCGCCACCGTGAGCTTGTCCCCGGTCAGCACGGTCGCGACATCGAGCAGCGCCAGCCCGGCCACCTCGCCGGGCGGGCCCTCGACGCCATCCGGATCGGCCACCGTGTGCCCAAGCATCTGGTAGCCGCCGCACAGGCCGAGCACGTGGCCGCCCCGACGCCGGTGCGCCAGGATGTCGATGTCCCACCCCTGCGCCCGCAGAAACGCGAGGTCGCCCACGGTGGATTTCGAGCCGGGCAGGATGACCACGTCGGCGTCCCCCGGAATCGGCTGGCCGGGCCGGACCAGAACGAGGTCCACGCCCGGCTCCATCGCGAGCGGGTCGAGATCGTCGAAATTGGCGATGCGGGCGAGAACGGGCACCGCCACCCGGAGCGGGCCCGCCCGGGACGGCCGCCGCTCGAGATCGAGCGCATCCTCGGCCGGAAGATGCGCGGCCGCCGGCAGAAAGGGCACGATGCCGAGGCAGGGCCACCCGGTCCGGGCGACCACGGCCGCCGCCCCGTCCGCAAACAGGCGCGCGTCGCCCCGGAATTTGTTGACCAGAAAGGCTGCGATTCGGGCTCGCTCCCCGGCTTCCAGCACCGCATGGGTGCCGACCAGGCTCGCGATCACGCCGCCGCGGTCGATGTCCCCGGCCAGGACCACGGGCAGGTCGGCCGCCTCCGCAAATCCCATATTGGCGATGTCGCCGGCTCGGAGGTTGATCTCGGCCGGGCTGCCCGCCCCTTCCACCAGGACAAGGTCGGCGCCGGCCGAGATGCGCTCGAAGCTGTCGAGGACGAGGGGCAGCAACTCGGCCTTCCGGGTCCCGTAATCGCGGGCCCGCAAGGTGCCCCAGCGCCGGCCCTGCACGATGACCTGCGCGCCGGTATCCGTCTCCGGCTTCAGCAGCACCGGGTTCATGTGCACGGAGGGCAGGAGACCGGCGGCGCGGGCCTGCACGGCCTGGGCGCGGCCGATCTCCCCGCCGTCTGCCGTGACCGCAGCGTTGTTCGACATGTTCTGCGGCTTGAACGGCCGGACGGCCAAGCCCTGCCGGGCGAACAGACGGCACAGCCCGGCCACCAGCGTCGACTTGCCGACATTGGAGCCCGTGCCCTGGATCATCAGGGCCGGGACGCGCCGGGGGCCGGTCAGTATTCGATGCCCTTCTGCGCCTTGATGCCCTGCCGGAACGGGTGCTTCACGAGCGTCATCTCGGTCACCAGATCGGCGATCTCGATCAGCTCGGGCTTGGCGTTGCGGCCCGTGATGACGACGTGTTTGCCGGCCGGCTTCTCGGCCCGCAGGAAGTCGACCACCTCCTCGACCGGGAGGTAATCGTAACGGAGCACGATGTTCAGCTCGTCCAGAAGGACGAGCCGATGGCGGTCGTCCCGGATCAGCTCCTTGGCCCTTTCCCAGGCGGCGCGAGACACCTCCATGTCCCGGGCCCGATCCTGCGTGTCCCAGGTGAAACCCTCGCCCATGACGTGCAGCGAGACGAGATCGGGAAAGCGGGCCAGCAGCTTGGCCTCGCCGGTTTCCCAGCTCGGAGCCTTGATGAACTGCACGATGCCGACCGGCCAGTCATAGGCGATGTGCCGGAACACCATGCCGAGCGCGGCCGAGGTCTTGCCCTTGCCGGCGCCGGTATGGACGATCAGCAATCCCTTGTCGGCACTCTTGCCCGCCAGGATCTTCTCCTTGCCGGCCTTGTGCTTGCGCATCTTCTCGGCATGGCGCGCGTTCAGCGCCGCTTCGTCTGGGGTCATGCCTTCTCTCCTTCGCGCGTTGCGCCGCTCAGTTCTGCCAGCAGAATCGTGGTCCGGTTCGAGCGCGGCTGCCACAACCCCCGCCGCATCGCCTCCGCAAACCGCTCGGCCGTTTCCCGGAGGGCGGCGGGGTTCGCCTCGGCCATGAAGGCCCGGACGGCCTCGTCCTCGAGATAGGCCGCGAAGAGCTGATCGAAATGGTGATCCTTCACGGCGTCCGTCGAGGCCGCGAAGCCGAACAGGTAATCGACCGTGGCGGCGATCTCGAAGGCGCCCTTGTAGCCGTGCCGCATGACTCCCGCGAGCCATTTCGGGTTGGCCGCCCGGCCTCGGACGACGCGGGCGATCTCCTCGCCAAGCGTCCGGGCGAGCGGGGCCTCGGGGCGCGACGTGTCGAGATGGAAGACGCGCGGCGGCGCCCCCCTGATCTCTTCCACGGCCGCCGAGAGACCGCCCATGAACTGGTAGTAATCGTCCGAGTCCAGGATGTCGTGCTCGCGGTTGTCCTGAGCCTGAACCACAGCGTCGGCACGGCCGAGGGCCGAGGTGAGAAGGTCGCCGGCCTCGTCGCCCTCCTGCCCGCCGCCATAGGCATAGCCGCTCCAGGCCCGGTAGGCCTGCGCGAGGTCGCTCCGAGCCTCCCAGCCGCCCTCGTCGATCAGGGCCTGCAGCCCCGCCCCGTAGGCGCCCGGCTTGGCCCCGAACACGCGGGCGGCGGCACGCCGCGCCACCGCCTCGATCGGCGTGCTGCCCGCCCCCAGCCGCCGGGCCTCGGCCCGCACATGGGCGGCGATCGGATTGTCCTCGTCCGGTTCATCCAGCGCGGCAATGGCCCGCACGGCCGAGTCGAACAGGTCGATCTGGGTCGGAAAGGCGTCTCGGAACAGGCCCGAGACCCGCAGGGTCACGTCGACCCGCGGGCGCAGGAGTTCCTCCGGCCCCATCACCTGGAACCCGGTGACCCGGCCGGAGCCCGGCTCCCAGACCGGGCGGGCACCGATCAGCGCGAGCGCCTGGGCGATGTCGTCACCGCCCGTGCGCATGTTGGCCGTGCCCCAGCACGACAGGGCGACCGAGCGCGGCCACTCGCCCGCCTCCTGCCAATAGCGCTCGAGCAGACGCTCGGCGGCGGCGCGGCCGGTCCGCCAGGCGGCGGCGCTCGGGACCGCGCGGGTATCCACCGCGAAGAAGTTGCGGCCGGTCGGCAGCACGTCCGGCCGCCCGCGGGTCGGGGCGCCGGCCGGGCCGGGCGGGACGAAGCGGCCGTCCAGAGCCGCCAGAACGGCACCGATTTCAGCCCGGCCGCAGCTCTCGACGGCGGGCCGCAGCGAGCGGTCGATCCAGCCGAGCACGGCGCGGCTGCGCGGCCAGGCCGGATCGGGTGTCGTCCGTCCGGCCACGAGCGCCTCGGCCAGAAGCTCGATGCGCTCGACGGTGTCGCCCGCGTGACGCCAGGGTTCATCGGACACGGCGAGCAGCGCCGCCGGACGCGGACCGGCATAGGGGGCCGCGAGGTCCCGCGTCAGCGGATCAAACCCGTCCAGGCCGAGATCGGTCGCGAGCGCCCGGTGCAGCGAAGCGTCGTCAGGCCGGAGTTCCGAGCGCGGCAGGCGCGCGATGGCGACCAGCAGCGGCTCGCGCAGCTTCGGCTCCGGCGAGCGGCCGAGCACATGCAGCCCGTCCCGGATCTGCATCTCCTTGAGGTCGCAGAGATGGGCGTCGATGCGGCGCAGCGCCTCCCCGGGCTCCGTCCCGGGCCGGAGGTCGAGATCGGCGTCGAGCCGGAGCGCGCCGGCACTCGCCGCGATGTCCTTGGCCAGGCCCTCGGCCCGGCGCGGATCGAGATCGGCCGCGACCGCATACTCGTCCACCAGCTGTTCGAGTTCGACGAGTTCGCCGTGCAGCTCGGCCCGGGCCAGAGGGGGGGTCAGGTGATCGACGATCACCGCGCCGGTCCGGCGCTTGGCCTGCATGCCCTCCCCGGGATCGTTGACGATAAACGGATAGATGTTCGGCACGGGCCCGAGCACGGCCTGCGGCAGGCAGGCGGCCGACAGCCCCACGGACTTGCCCGGCAGCCATTCGAGGTTGCCGTGCTTGCCGACATGCAGGACGGCATGGGCGCCGAAGCTTTCGCGGAGCCAGAGGTAGAACGCGAGATAGTGATGCGGCGGCGCGAGGTCCGGCGCGTGGTAGGTGTCCTTCGGGTCGATGTTGTAGCCCCGGGCCGGCTGGATCCCGATCGCCACGTGGCCGAACCGGTGCAGGCCCAGCCGAAACGCCCCGTCGGCGACGAACGGGTCGCCGTCCGGCTCCCCCCAGCGCCCGTCCACGGCCGCTCTCGTCGCCTCGGGCAGCCCGGCATAGAGGGCCCGGTACGCGGCGACAGCGAGGGTCTCGCCCCCGCTCCGGTCGGCGCGCCCGGGGATCGCGTTGGTTGGACCGGCGCCGAGCAGCGCCATCAAGGCCGCGGCGTCCGATGGAGCGGCCCCGAGCGCGTAGCCGCTGGCGCGCAGCGCCGCCAACAGGACGGCGCAGCTTTCGGGCGTGTCGAGCCCGACGCCGTTGCCGAGACGGCCGTCGCGGTTGGGATAGTTCGCGACCACGAGGCCGACCCGGCGCTCGGCCGCCGGCGTGCGGCGCAGGCGCACCCAGCTGGCCGCCAGGTCGGCAGCCGCGGCGACCTGCTCGGGCACGGAGCGGTTCGTCAGCAGGCCGAGGCGGCGCTGCTTGAACGCCACCGCGCCCGCGAAGATGCGGCCGTCCACCTCCGGCATGACGACGTTCATGGCGAGATCGCGGGGCGAGAGCCCCCGCGTGGAGGCGCGCCATTCGGCCTCCTCGGACCCCGCAAAGGCGACCTGCAGAATTGGGCAATCGGCCGCATCCAGGACGCTGCCGCCGGCTGCCCCGACCGTCCCGACCGCGAAGGCGGTCGCGTTCAGGATCACGTCGGGCGGCGCGGCCGCGAAGGCGCTGGCCACGAGCCGGGCCGACGACTCGTCCTTGAGGCTCGTCACGAAGATGGGCTGAGCCGACAGCCCCCGGTCTTCCAGTGCCGCGGCAAGCGCTTCGACCGGCTCGGTCATGCCGCCCTGCGCCAGCGCCCGGTAGAACAGGATCGCGGCTCGCGGGCGGTCGCCGCCCGGGCGCGGCTCCGGCCAGAGCCCGGCCGAGGGGATCGGACGGGCCGGCGGCGGCGCGGCCGCGCTGCCAAGCGCGTGCTCGATGAAGGCGAGCGCGCCCTGCATGTTCTCGGCCCCGCCCTCGGCGAAATAGCGCCACAGCGCGCGGCTCTCCGTCTCCGGCAGGGTTCCACCGGCCGCGAAGGCCGGGTCCCAGCGCGTGTCCCCGGGCAGGCAGGCAAAGGGGATCCTGCGCCGGCGCGCCCACCGGCGCAGGCTGTCGATCCCGTGCGGCCAGTAGCCCTCGCCGCCGACGAGGCGCAGCACGATGAACCGCGCCGTCGCCAGGGTCCGCTCGACATAGAGGTCGACGGACATCGGATGGCCGAGGCGCAGGAGGTTGGTCAGCGCAACCGAAGGCCGGGTGGGGTCGCGCCCGGTCAGCGCCGCCGCGACCGCCGCCAGTTCGCTGTCGGCGGCCGACAGAATGACGATGTCGGCCGGGGGCTGCTCCAGGTCCCGGGCGGCGCTGCCGTCGTCGATCTCGTGCGGCAGGGCGACCTGGAGATGCACGGCTCCGCTCCCGTCAGCCGCGGAGCGCCGCCTCGACAGCCCCGCGGTCGAGGCCCTTGAGGCCGATCACGACCAGATCCTGGCCGGCCCGCGATCCCGGCCGCGCAAAAACCGTGTCGACGCGGGTGCCCACGCCCTGAACCACGAGCGGCGACGGGCGGCCCGCGACCGCGGCGTAGCCCTTGACCCGCAGCACGCCCGCCACCGCCAGGGCACGGGTCACCGCGGCCGCAACGGCTTCGGCGGCGGCCATCGCGGGCGGCCGCACGACGAAGCTGTCGAAATCGTCGTGGTCGTGCGCCTCGTCGGCGCCGTGATGCCCGGCCCGGGCGGCGAGGTCGTCCTCGGCCGCGGCCGAGAGCCCGATCAGCACGCCGGGCGGCAGGTCGGCGCCGCGCGAGCGCAGGATGCGGATTCCGGGGCGCAGCTCGGTCCTCAGCCGGGCCTCGACGGCCTGCAGGACGTCCTCGGGCAGCAGGTCCGCCTTGGACAGCACCACGAGATCGGCGCAGGCCAATTGGTCGTCGAACACCTCCTCGACCGGGTCGTCGTGCTCGCGGGCCGGATCCGCGGCCGCGTCGTGCTCCGGGATGCGGCCTTCGGCGAGCGCCGTCGCATCGACCACCGTCACCACGCCGTCCACGGTCGCGCGGGTTCGGATCGCGGGCCACTCGAAGGCTTTCAGCAGCGGCTGCGGCAGGGCGAGGCCGGAGGTCTCGATGACGATGGCGTCCAGGGGCCGCTCGCGCCCGAGCAGCGCCTCCATGGTGGGAATGATATCGTCGGCGACCGTGCAGCAGATGCAGCCATTGGTGAGCTCGACGATGTCGCCCGGCGCACAGGCACCCGCCGCGCAATCCTCGATCAGCGTGCCGTCGAAGCCGATGTCGCCGAACTCGTTGACGATCACGGCGATGCGGCGTCCATCGGCGCGCTCCAGCAGGGAGCGGATCAGCGTCGTCTTGCCAGCTCCCAGAAAGCCGGTCAGCACGGTCACGGGCACGCGGGATGCGGTCATCGGGGATCCTTGGGGGGTGACTTGAGGACGAGCGGCAGCCCGGCCGCCACGAACACGACGGACGGCACCGCGGCCGCGACCGCCTGGTTCAGGCGGCCCTGAGCGTCCCGGAACGCCCGGCCGAGCGGGGTCTCGGGGACGAGGCCGAGCCCGACCTCGTTCGACACCAGCATGACCGGGCTCGGCAGCGTTGCGAGGCAGGCGCAGAGCGCTTCCGTCTCCCGCTCGATCTCCCGTCCGGCCTCGAACAGGTTCGACAGCCAGAGCGTGAGGCAATCGACGAGAATGGCCCGGCCCGGCTGGGCGATGCGGCCGAGCGTGTCGGCCAGCGCCAGCGGCTCCTCGAGCGTCGTCCAGGCGTCCTGGCGCCGGTCCCGATGGTGCCGGATGCGATCCGCCATCTCGCCGTCCCGCCCTTCGGCGGTGGCCAGATAGAAGGCGTCGAGCCCACTCTCGAGGACCAGCTTTTCGGCCAGGACCGACTTGCCGGATCTGGCGCCGCCCAGAACCAGTGTCGTGACAAGCCCGCTCACCGCGGATGCGCCCCGTCCTCGGGTTGCCACTCGAGCGGCGGGATGCGGGCGAGGATGCCGCGGCGCAGGCTTTCGGGCCGCTCCCGCCAGAGCATGTAGCCGTGCTCCTGGTCGCGATAGGTCGCGATGCAGGTCAGCAGGTCCGCGACGCCCGAGACCGGGTCCACGTCCCCGAACACGTAGGTGTAGCGGCCGGGCGCCGTGAGGGCGACCGTGCAGGGGCGCTTGCACACGCTGAGGCATTGCACGGCCCGGACGCTGGCCCCGCCGAGCTCGGAGCCGCGCAGCGCCTCCAGGAGATCGGCCCCGGGCCGGGAGTCGTCTGGACCGTCGGCCGCCCGGCAGCTCACGCAGACGCTGACCACGACCCCGCCCGCGCCGCCGCTCATGGCCGCGCTCCCGGTCGATCCGGCCAAGCGGACCTGTGCAGGCATGAAGCTAAAGAAGCCGCGCAAAGGCGGCAGAACACGAGCACCATGGGGCCTCCCTCCGGCCCTCCGCCGGATCAGCATGGGTCGTCGGCCGGTCTCCTGGCTCGCGGCTTGGCGCAGGCGCCCGTCTTCCCAGCCCAGAGGCCAGTGACGCGTGGACGCTCGCTCGCCGCTCACAGTTGCGGGGGCAGCCGCGGCTTGGGTGGATCCTGGAATCCGGCCCGTCCGCGTTCCCGTTTCACCCTGGCGGACCAGGGCACCGACGATGGCGGGCTTTCAAACACGCGGCGCCGGGCGGCACAAGTCACAGGTCCAGGCGGAAGCTGGCCGGCCCGGAATACTCCGCGCCGCGCCCGATCGCGGCCGCGGCCGCCACCATGGCGCCGTCGCGGCCGAGTGCGGCATCCGCGAGGCCGATCAGCAGCCGGTTGGGCGTGCTCTCCGGCGCGGCAGCCCGCAGGCCACGGGCAATGGCGTCGGGCGCGAGGTCCGGCCGGGCCTGGCAGGCCAGGATAAAGGCGATGGCCGGCGAGCGGCTGATCCCGAATTCGCACAGGACGGCGAGCGGCCGCTCCCCGGTCCAGCTCCGGCCCAAGGCGAGCAGCGCCTCGACGTCGTCTCGGCCCGGCGCGCAAAGGCCGGGAGTGGGCGCCGTGATGTCGTGAAAGGTGAGGTGAAGCTGCGCCGCAGCCCAGGGTGCGGCCGGCACGGGGCGATCCCGGGACGCGACCGTGACGAGGTGCGAGGGCCGCTCCGGGACGAAGCCCGGCAGCAGCCCGAGCGGGCCGACCAAGAGGCGCATCAGAGGGCCGCGGCGCCGAGCAGAAACCCGGTCGTGAAGCTCACGGCAGCTGCCCCCAGCACGTCGCCGGTCTGGCCGCCGAAGGCGCGGCAGAGCCGCCAGGCGACCAGCCCCGACAGCGCAGCCCCGAGGCCGAGCCCGGCCAGCGCCTGGGCGGGCGCCAGCAGCAGGAGCGGCAGCAGGGCCGCGCCCGCGAAGGCGGCGGCGACTGCCAGCTCGGCCGGCCGGGGCCGTTCGGG
>NZ_JAQGKF010000093.1 GCF_028290205.1 Enterovirga sp.
GAGCCCCAGCCCATCGAGAAGTCGATGAAGGCGCGCCCCTCGCTGTCCTCGAGCCGGGCGCCAGACCCGCTCCGGATGGCGACCAGCGCCTCGGGCGGCAGGCCGAATTCGCCGTTGGAGATCCCGGCCGGGAACGAGGCCAGCGCGCGGGCGGAGACGGAGCTCATGGGCAACCTCTGATCCGGCCGGCAGCATGGCCGGCGGCCGGCCGCCCTTCAAATGAGTTCTCGTACGGTCGTCGGCAGCTGTCCTTATGATGGGGGCTCAACCCGGAGCCGATCCTTGCCCCGAGAGCGCAGCGCCATTCTGGTCCACGGAGCCATCGGCGACGATCTGATCGCCAGGCTCAGGTCGGCGCACGAGGTCGTGCTGGCCGATCCGTCCAGCCTCGGGCCCGAGCAGGCGGCCCGCATCGGAATCCTGGTGACGATGGGGATCATGCAGACCGACCGGGCGCTGATGGAGCGTCTGCCGGCACTCGGCCTGGTCTGCTGCACGGGCAGCGGCTTCGAGGGGGTCGATCTCGCGGCCGCGGCCGCCCGCGGCATCGCGGTGACGCACGGGCCCGACACCAACGCGTCGGCGGTTGCCGACCTCGCGATGGGTCTGCTGCTCGCCAGCGTCAGGGGCGTGGTCTTGGCCGACCGCTTCCTGCGCCAGGGCCGCTGGACCGGCAACGACCGGGACGCGCCGCCGCTGCGTCAGGGCCTGACCGGAATGCGGCTCGGCATCTATGGCCTCGGCACGATCGGCCTGAAGATCGCCCGCCGGGCCGAGGCGTTCGAGATGGAGGTCGGCTATCACGGTCGGCGAGAGCGCCCGGGCTGCCCCTATCGCTATGCGCCGACCCTGCTCGCCCTCGCGGCCTGGGCCGACGCGCTGGTCGTCGCGGTCAGGGCCGGGCCGGGCAACCGCCACGCGGTCGATGCCGCTGTCCTCGACGCGCTTGGGCCGGGGGGCCATCTCGTCAACGTGGCGCGGGGCAGCCTGGTGGACGAGCCCGCCCTGATCGAGGCGCTGCGGGCGGGTCGGCTCGGGGGCGCCGGGCTTGACGTGTTTGCGCGCGAGCCCGCGGTGCCGCCCGGTCTCGTCGCCTCCGACCGCGTCGTGCTGACGCCGCATCTCGGCGGGTCCACCACGGACGCGCATGCCCGGATGGGCGATCTGCTTCTGGCCAACATCCGGGCCTTCCTGGATGGCCGGCCCCTGCCGAGCCCGGTGCCGGGCCCAAGCGCGGGCTAGGCGGCGGCCCCGTGTGGCGGAGGGGTGCAGACACGAAAACGCCCGCTCAGCATCTCAGCCGGCGGGCGCATCTGCATCTCACACTACGCCGGACTATCTGCCGGGACGGGCGGGAGACTGTGACCGACCTCAAGCCCTTCGGCGAAGTCGTCAGTGAGAGCTATATACGAAGGGACGCGGCGGAGTGCAAGTCCTGATCTGCGTTCGCGGCAAAACACGAGTTTCGCTAGAGGGTGCTGCCAAGACGGATTTCTGGAAAGGCTGAATCATGGCGGGGTTGAAGGACAAGCGCGGCACGATCGACAAGGAGCGGATCGACCTGTCGGAGCGTCAGGCCGTCGAGTTCTGGATGAAACGCTGGGGCGTGACCCGGGATCAGATCGTGGCCGCGCACCGCAAGGCCGGCCGCCTGGTCAAGGACATCGCGGCGGAACTCGGCAAGAAGCGCTGAAGCCGGCCAGGCCCCGGCCAATGTCCGCCCGGGTCGAAGCGACGCAGCGTCGGGGCGAGACGAGGCTGACGATCTCGGCCCGATCGTGCTATCCGGTGCGCGGCATGGTTGGCGCGCTGACATTTGGACGCTGGTTGGCGATCGCTCTCGCGATCCTCGCCGCCCTCGTTCCCGTCTGGGCCTCGGCCGCGCCCGGAGCCCATTGGCCGTCCGTCGCGGGCGAGCCCGGCTGCCACTCCTCCGCTGCGGCCGATCTCGCCTCCGCGGACGAGGACGATCCGGCTCCCGCGCATGACGCGGACGAGCCCTGCCTCACCTGCCACGCCGTGATGCTGCCCCCCGCCATTGCCGGGGCCGGCTGCCGTGGCCACGCGGTCCGGTCGATCGCCGCCTGGCGCGCCGATTCGCGCCCGGACGTGGTGCCGGACGCACCTCAGGAACCACCCCGCCGCTTCGTCTGAAGCCCGGCGCGCTCCTGCGCCGGGCGATGGGGCAGTGCAAGCACGGGCCGAGACCCGGGCGAAGCAGGTGGTTCGATGCGACGGCTCTCCTTGACCCGGCCCGGATGGGCGTTGGTGTTCCTTGCGGTTTTCTGCGGCCAGGTGGCGGCCCACGAAGGCCATGATCACGGCGACGCGCCGCCGGACGGGGCCGTGGCGGCGCCACGGGCCTCTTCGAGTTCCGACCGGCTCGAACTGGTCGCGATCGCCCGGGCCGGCTCGCTCCTGATCTATCTCGACCGGTTCGGCACCAACGAGCCCGTCACAGGCGCCACCATCCTGGCCGAGGGGCCGGACGGGAAGGCGCGCGCCGAACCGCAGCCGGACGGCAGCTACCGTCTGCCGGCGCGCTGGAGCCTGACATCCGGTCATCACGACCTCCTGCTCACCGTGTCGGACTCAGGGGAGACCGACCTCTTTCCGCTGCAGCTCGACATCCCCGAGCCGGCGCCCGCTCCCGCCGTGGCATCGTTGGGCGACGCGCCGGCTTTCGCGCGCGGGCTTGCCGGGCGGCTCGGCGGCTTCGGACTTGCGGCCGCGGGCGCCGGGGCGGGCTTCCTGGCCGGTATCCTGGTCACGCTCCTGATCCACAGGCCGCGCCGGCGGCTGGCGACCGCCGCCATGCTGGCCGTCGCGGCCGCGGTCGCGGTGGCACCGGAGGCTCGGTCGGACGAGGGGCACGCCCACGGCCCAGCCGGGGAGGCCGCGGCTCCAGTGTCAGGCCCGTCGGCCTCCGGGGCCCGCGACCAGGCCCGGCGCGGACCGGACGGGGCCGTGTTCGTGCCGAAGCCGACGCAGCGCATTCTGGCCATCCGAACCGTGGTGAGCGAGGTCGCGACCCACCGCAGGGCAATCGAGCTGCCCGGCCGCGTGGTCCCCGATCCGAACGGCAGCGGCCTCGTCCAGACCTCCGTCGGCGGCCGTCTGTCGCCCCCGCCCGGCGGCTTCCCGCGGCTCGGGACGGCTGTCCGCAAGGGCGACGTGCTGGCCTATGTGAACCCGCCGATCCAGGCGATTGACGCTTCCGACATGCGGCAGCGCCAGGGCGAACTCGACCAGCAGATCGCCATCGTCGAGCGCCGGCTCAGCCGGCTGGAGCCGCTGGCCCGCTCCGGCGCGGTCGCCCAGGCTCAGCTCGACGAAGCCCGGCTCGAGATCGCCGGATTGCGCGACCGGCGGGCTGCGCTCGACACGTCCCGCCGGGAGCCCGAGGCCCTGATCGCCCCGGTCGACGGGGTGATTGCCGAGGCGAACGCCGTCGCGGGCCAGATGGCTCAGCCGACCGGCATGGTGTTCCACATCGTCGATCCCGACCGGCTCTGGATCGAGGCGCTGAGCTTCGAGAGCCTGCCGGGCGCGCCGGACGCCTCCGCCCGGCTGCCCTCCGGCCAGGTCCTGCGGCTGCGCTTCCAGGGGGCGGGGCTGGCGGACCGCAATCAGGCCGTGCCGGTGCACTTCTCGGTCGAGGGCGGGGCCGGCGGGCTGCGGATCGGCCAGTTCGTGACGGTGGTGGCGAGCCAGAGCACGGAGCGGGCCGGGCTCGCCCTGCCCCGCACCAGCGTCGTCCGGAGCGCCGGCGGGCAGGACCTCGTCTACGAGCACACGGGGGCCGAGAGGTTCGAGCCGCGCGAGATCCGCCTCCAGGCGCTGGATGCGGACCGCGTCTACGTGGCGTCGGGCCTCGCCGCGGGACGCCGCGTCGTGACCAGCGGCGCCGAGCTGCTGAACCAGGTGCGCTGAGATGTTCACCTTCCTGGTCACCCGCTCGCTGCGCAACCGCGTGCTCGTGCTCGCGCTGGCCGCCGCCTTGGTGCTGTTCGGCGCCCTCACGGTGACGCGCCTCCCGGTCGACGTCTTTCCCGACCTCAACCGGCCCACCGTGACCATCATGACCGAGAGCGAGGGCCTGGCCCCGCCGGAGGTGGAGCAGCTCGTCACCTTCCCGATCGAGGCGCAGATGAACGGCCTGCCCGGGGTCACCCGGGTGCGGTCCGTGTCCGGCGTGGGGCTCTCCTTCGTCTATGTCGAGTTCGCCTGGGGCACCGACATCTACCGCAACCGCCAGCAGGTGGCCGAGCGGCTCGGCGTGATCCGCCCGCAGCTTCCAGCCAACGTGTCGCCGCAGATGGGGCCGGTCAGCTCGCTGATGGGCCAGATCCTGATGACGGCCCTGACCAGCGACACCCTCTCGCCCATGGAATTGCGCGAGATCGCGGACTTCACCGTCCGGCCGCGCCTGTTGTCCATCCCGGGGGTCGCGCAGGTGATCCCGATGGGCGGCGAGGTGCGTCAGTTCCGGGTGGCGCCCCACCCGACGGCGCTGCGGGCGCTCGGCGTCACCTACCAGGACGTCGAAAAGGCGCTGCAGCTCTTCGGCAGCAATGCGGGCGGGGGCTTCACCGACCAGCATGCCCGCGAATACCTGATCCGCAACATCGGCCGCACGCTCCGGCTCGAAGACCTCGCCGGCGTGGTGGTGGCGCGCGTCGCGGGCGCGCCGGTGTTCCTGCACCAGGTCGCGACGGTGGAGTTCGGGGCCAAGGCCAAGCGCGGCGATGCCGGCTATATGGGCCGGCCGGCCGTGATCGTGTCGGTCGAGAAGCAGCCCGGCGTGGACACGGTCCGGCTCACGCGCGAGATCGAGGCGGCGCTGCGCGAGCTCGCCACCAGCCTGCCGGCCGGGGTGAAGGCCGGCGAACTCCTGTTCCGGCAGGCGAACTTCATCGAGACCTCGATCCGCAACGTGGAGCGGGTGCTGCTGGAGGCGGTCGGGGTGGTGGCCGTGGTGCTGTTCGCGTTCCTCCTGAACGTCCGCACCACGCTGATCTCCCTCAGCGCGATCCCGGTCTCGATCCTGACCACGGCCGTGATCTTTCACCTCCTCGGCCTGTCCATCAACACCATGACCCTGGGCGGGCTCGCCATCGCCATCGGCGAGCTGGTCGACGACGCAGTGGTGGACGTGGAGAACATCTTCCGCCGCCTGCGCGAAAACCGCGAAGCCGGCGATCCCCGTTCGGTCTTCGACGTCGTGGTCTCGGCCTCGCAGGAGGTCCGCAGCGGCATCGTCTACGCCACGGCGGTGATCGTGCTGGTCTTCGTGCCGCTCTTCGCACTGTCGGGCATCGAGGGCCGCCTTTTCGCACCCCTCGGCCAAGCCTACATCATCTCCATCCTGGCGAGCCTCCTGGTCTCCATCACGCTGACGCCGGTGATGGCCTATTACCTCCTGCCCGGCCTCCGCCGCCTTCGGCACGGGGACAGCGCGCTGGTCAGGGCGCTGAAGCGCCTGAACCGGGCGCTGCTCGCCGGCGCCTTCCGGGTCCCGCGCGCCGTGTTCATGGTGACGGGTGTTGCGGTGGTCGTGGCCGCCTGCGGCGCCGTTCTCCTGCCGCGCGCCTTCCTGCCCCCGTTCAACGAGGGCACGATGACGATCATGATGTCGTTTCAGCCCGGCATCTCGCTCGCCGAATCGAGCCGGGTCGGGGCCGTCGCCGAGCGCCTGATCCTCGACATGCCGGACGTGAAAACCGTCGGGCGCCGCACCGGGCGGGCCGAGCTCGACGAGCATGCCGAGGGCGTCCACGTGTCCGAGGTCGATGTCGACCTCAAGCCAGAGTCCCGACCCAAGAGCGAATTCATCGCCGATCTGCGCGAGCGACTCGCGGTGCTGCCGGTCGCCGTCAATGTCGGGCAGCCGATCTCGCACAGGCTCGACCACATGCTGTCCGGGGTCAGGGCGGAGATCGCGGTCAAGATCTTCGGCGAAGACCTGGACGTGCTGCGGACCATCGCCGAATCGGTCCGGACCCGGATGGAGGCGATCCGGGGCGTGACCGACCTTCAGATCGAAAAGCAGGTCCGCATTCCGCAGCTCGAGATCCGCGTCGATTACGGACGCGCCGCGCTGCACGGGGTGCAGCCCTCGGCCCTGGTCGAACAGCTGAGCCGCCTATCGGGCGGGACGGTGATCTCGCGGGTGGCGGACGGGGTCAGGCGTTTCGACGTGGTGATGCGGCTGCCCGACAGCGTGCGGACCACCGAGCGGCTGGGCGACCTCCTGATCGAGACGCCGACCGGGTGGATCCCCGCCCGGCAGGTCGCCGACATCCGGGAAACGGACGGGCCGAACCAGATCCTGCGTGAGAACTCGCGACGCCGCCTGGTGGTGTTGGCCAATTCCGACGGCCGGGCCGACATGGCCGAGATCGTGGCCGAGACACGCCGTCAGCTCGCCGCGACTCGGCTGCCGCCCGGCTATTCGGTCGCTCTCGAGGGCTCGTTCCAGGCGCAGGAAGAGGCGAGTCGCACCATTGGGGCGCTGTCGCTCGTCTCGTTCGGGCTGATCTTCGCGATCCTCTACAGCCGCTTCCGCTCGGCCGTGTATGCGCTGATCATCCTGTGCAGCGTGCCGCTGGCGCTGATCGGCTCCGTCGCGGCGCTCTGGATCGCCGGGCAGCCGCTCTCCGTCGCGTCCATGATCGGCTTCATCACGCTGACCGGGATCGCCACCCGCAACGGCATCCTCAAGGTCAGCCACTACATCAACCTCGCGCTGCATGACGGCATGCCGTTCGGCCGCGAGCTCGTGATGCGGGGCAGCCTGGAGCGGATGACCCCGGTGCTGATGACGGCGCTGGCCGCCGGCGTGGCGCTGGTGCCGCTGCTGATCGGGGCCGACGCGCCCGGCAAGGAGATCCTCCACCCGGTCGCGGTGACCATCTTCGGCGGCCTTGTCAGCGCGACGCTGCTCGACGCCGTCCTGACCCCGTTGCTGTTTCTCCGCTACGGCGGCCCCGCCCTCGACCGGCTTCGGCGCCAAGTCGGCGAGGGAGCGCTGCCGGCCACCGCCTTCTAACCCCCCAGCCAAGGACAATCCGATGTCGACACCTCTCCGCTACGCGCTTGCCGTCTCGCTGCTGTTCGCGGCCGCCCCGGCCTGGGCCCAGAAGATCGGGCCGAATGGTGGCTCCCTGGTGCAGGCCGGGCATCACCCGGTCGAGTTCGTGCCGACCGACAGTCAGGTCGTGTTCTTCATGCAGGAGGAGGACGGCCGCCCGCTCGCGACCAAGGGCATGACGGCCCGGGCCAGCATCCTGGACGGGGGCAAGAGCTCGACGGTGGTGCTGGCCGCGGCCGAGCCGAACCGCTTCGTCGGCCCGCTCGCGAAGCCCCTCGCACGAGGCGCCAAGGTCGTGATGACCACGCGCGCGCATGGCCATGCGCTCGAGGCTCGATTCGAGGTGAAGTGAGGCGAGCGTCCCGCCACCTTCGGGCGACGCGGGACGGTCAGGCAGGGTGGGCGCCCGGGGCGCCCACCAGGCTCAGGCGGCGGGGCTGACCCGGCGCAGCCGGACGATCACGTCCACGCGGGCGATCTCCATCCCGGCCGGCGGCTCGGGCAGCTCGCCGACGGAGATCCCGGCCGGCGCGTCCATCAGCTCTTCCTCGCCCTCGAGGAAGAAGTGGTGGTGCTCGGTGGTGTTGGTGTCGAAATAGGATTTCGACCCGTCCACGGCGAGCTGCCGCAGCAGCCCGGCTTCCGTGAACTGGTGCAGGGTGTTGTAGACGGTGGCGAGCGACACCGGCACCCGGGCCCGCATCGATTCCTCGTAGAGCATTTCCGCCGTGATGTGGCGGTCACCCTTGGCGAACAGCAGCCAGCCGAGCGAGATGCGCTGCCGGGTGGGACGCAGCCCGACGCGGCGCAGGCGATCCTTCAGGTCGGAGACGGGGCAGCCCCGCCGCGCCAGCGAGATGTCGTGCGCCGACGGCTTCGCGGTCGTTGATGAGGCAAAAGGAATCGGCTCGCTCATGACTCGACGCGCGTAGTGAGAGGTATCACCTCATACTCGGCCCGGCCCCGAACCGCAACACGCGGTCAGGAGGCCAGCGCCCGGCACCCGCCAGACCGCTTTCAGGCGTCGGGGGCCTGTGCTACGGGCCTCGCGTCCGACGGCCGGGGCCGCCGGGGACGAGGACCGGTGCGGGATGGAGCGTCAGTCGAGTTTCACCTACGAGGAGCTCTTGCGCTGCGGACGCGGTGAGCTGTTCGGCGCGGGCAATGCGCAATTGCCGCTGCCGCCCATGCTGATGTTCGACCGCATTTCGCTGGTGTCGGAGGAGGGCGGCGCCTTCGGCAAGGGGCAGGTCCGGGCCGAGCTCGACATCCGTCCGGACCTCTGGTTTTTCGGCTGCCATTTCAAGGGCGATCCGGTCATGCCGGGCTGCCTCGGCGTCGACGCGCTGTGGCAGATGGTCGGCTTCTTTCTGGGCTGGCTCGGCCTGCCGGGCCGCGGCCGGGCGCTGGGGGTCGGGGAGGTGAAGTTCACCGACCAGGTGCTGCCCAACGTCAAGCAGGTCGTCTACGGCGTGGATTTCAAGCGCGTGTTCCGGGGCAAGCTCGTGCTCGGCATCGCCGACGGCTTCCTCGAAGCCGACGGCCAGCGCATCTACCAGGCCAAGGACTTGCGGGTCGGCCTGTTCACGCCCGGGGCGGCGCCGGCGGGCGGCTGACGCTCCCGGTCAGGCGAGGCCTCTTGCGGCCCGCCGCAAGCCGACCTATCTCGGAGCCATCGATATATGGGCCGACGAAGCTGGGCCGTTCGCCCTCTTCCGTGGTCGGCCGACGTCTGAGCTTTTCCGACCCCATGCTCGATGGCCGGAGGCGGTTCGCGCGTCGCGGACCGGCCCGGCATGTTGCAAGAGGATTTGCTATGACTACCGGTACCGTGAAATTCTACAACGAGACCAAGGGTTACGGCTTCATTTCGCCGGACGACGGCGGCAAGGACGTGTTCGTCCATGCCACGGCTCTTGAGCGTGCGGGCCTGCGCAGCCTCGTCGAAGGCCAGAAGGTCTCCTTTGAAACCGAGACGGACCGGCGCTCGGGCAAGCTCGCCGTCTCCAAGATCGAAGAGGCGTAAGCCTTCTGGCCCCCGCGGGGGCCAGGACCCCAGGGGCCCGATTGTGGCACGGTCCGGGCCGAATCCCGGCCGTTCCGCGAGACAAGCCCCCGGGCCCGTGCTAGGAAGCCACCCAACGGGATCCGGCCGGCCGGGCGCGCCTTTGCGCGCCCGGTTCAGCCTCCCCGTCGTATCGGGCATCCGATTGTATCTCGAGCCGTTCTCTCCAGCGCCGGCTCGGGCCAGTAGCAGGAGGGCTTTATGGCAGAGCATCGGTTCCGCGTCGGACAGCAGGTCCGGATGATGCACCGCTATCCCGATCCCGCCGGCAGTGCCGTCTACGAGGTGGTTCGCCTGATGCCCGCGACGGCGAATGGCGAACTCCATTATCGCGTCAAGAACCCGGCGGGCCAGGAGCGCGCGGCGAGCGAGAGCCAGCTCTCCTCGATCGAGCCCGCCATGGCGGCCGGAAGCTGACCGGACCGTAGCCGCGCGGCGGTCGGCCGGATCGATCGGCAGGTGATCGCCATGACAAGCACGCTTCTCTCGACGGCCCCCCAGGCCCCACCCGTTCTGTCCGACGTGGCGCCGGCTGCCGGCGCGGCCGGGCAGCCGTCCCTGGTCGGGATGACGCGCGACGGTCTCGCCGCGCATCTGCGCGCGATCGGCGTCCCCGAGCGCGAGACCCGGATGCGGGCCGCCCAGCTCTGGCACTGGATCTACCACCGCGGCATCTCGCGCTTCGACGAGATGACCAATGTCGGCAAGGCCCTGCGCGAGCGGCTGGCCGACACCGCCACGCTGGCGCGGCCGGAGGTCGTGGCCGAGCAGGTTTCCACCGACGGCACCCGCAAATGGGTCGTCCGCATGGCGGCAAGCCCGGCCGATCGCGGCGGCCGGCCGGCCGAGATCGAGTGCGTCTACATTCCCGAGGCCGACCGGGGCACGCTCTGCGTCTCCTCACAGGTCGGCTGCACCCTGACCTGCACGTTCTGCCACACCGGCACGCAGCGGCTCGTCCGCAATCTGACCGCGGCCGAGATCGTGGCCCAGCTCGTGGTGGCGCGCGATCGGCTGGGCGACTGGCCGGGCGGCACGCGGCCGTCCGACGGGCTCGTGCCCGCCGCGGGCGAGCGCGCCGTCACCAACGTCGTGTTCATGGGGATGGGCGAGCCGCTCTATAACCTCGACAACGTCGTGGACGCCGTGGACGTGATGGCGGATGGCGAGGGCCTGACCCTGTCGCGGCGCCGCATCACCGTCTCGACCTCAGGCGTGGTGCCCGACATGCCGGCGCTCGGCGAGCGGGCGGGCGCCATGCTGGCGGTCTCGCTCCATGCCGTCCGGGACGAGCTCCGCAACGAGCTCGTGCCGCTGAACCGCCGCTATCCGATCGCGGCTCTGCTGCAGGCGTGCCGCGACTATCCGGGCGTCTCAAATGCGCGCCGCATCACCTTCGAATACGTGATGCTGAAAGGCGTCAACGATTCCGATGCCGATGCCCGGGAACTGGTCCGGCTGCTGCGCGGCATCCCGGCCAAGATCAACCTGATCCCCTTCAATCCCTGGCCCGGCGCGACCTACGAATGCTCCTCGTGGGAGCGGATCCAGCGCTTCTCCGACATCGTGTTCCGGGCGGGTTACGCCTCGCCGGTGCGCACGCCGCGCGGCCGCGACATCCTGGCCGCCTGCGGCCAGCTCAAGAGCGCGACCGAAAAGCTCTCCGCCCGGGCCCGGATGATGGCCGCCGAGACCGCCGAGGCCTGAGCTAGAGCAGCGGTCGCAGCGCCAGGTGGACGCCGAGGGCAAGCAGGCCAAGGAAGAAGGCGGTGCGGAAGGCCGCCGCGCTGATCCGTCCGCGGACCCGGGTGCCGAGCCACATCCCGATCAGCGCAGCCGCGAGCCCCACGCAGGTCAGCGTCGAGACCGGCCCGCCAAAGGCGTCCTCCCGGAGCAGCAGGGCCGCGAGCGCGAGCGTGGACACCGTGAAGGAGAGGCCGAGCGCGGTGATCAGCTCGTCGCGGTCGAGGCGGAGCGCGCCGAGATAGGGCACGGCCGGCACCACGAACACGCCGGTCGCGGCCGTGACGATCCCGGTCAGCAGCCCCACCAGGGGCCCGAGCCAGGGCTCGGCCCGGGGCGGCACGGTGGGGCGCAGCGGCGACAGCCCGAAAGCCGCATAGGCGACCAGCACGACGCCGAGCCAGACCGTCGCCTGCCCGGTGCGGTCGCCGTCCATCAGGCCCGCTCCCGCCGCTGTTCCGAGGCAGATCCCGGCCATCATGGGCCAGAGCCGGCGCAGCGTCGCCGGCAAAGCCCGGCCGGTCACAAGCTGCCAAAGATTGGTGACCAGCGACGGCACGATCAGGATGGCGGCGGCCCGGGCCGGCGACATCGCGGTGACCAGGAGCCCCATCGCCACCGTGGGCAGGCCGAGGCCGACCACGCCCTTCACAAAGCCCGCGAGGAGAAACGCGGCCGCGACCGCGGCCAGGAGGGCAGAGGAAGCGTCCGAGACCGGCACAGGCGAACTCCGCAGGAGGGACTCGGCCTAGCGGGCGCAGCCTCGTCCGCATAGCCGCTGCCTGGCGGAGCCTGGCTTCGGATCCGGCGAAGGCCGCCGCCGGGTCGCCTCCTCAGGGCCGGGCGGCACGCTCCGCGCAGTGCCGCAGGATCTCGGCGCCGGAGCGGTTCCAGGTCGTGATGCCGCCCACCATGAGAACCTGGACCAGTCCTTCCGCCAGCTCCGGCAGGGTCAGGCCGTGCGCCATGGCGGCCTCCGCATGGCGCTTGGCGGCCTCGGTCTGGCCGACCAGGCAGTCGAGGAGGCAGAAGACGAGCTCCTTGGTGCGCAAGTCGAGGGCGCCGCCGGCCGCCGGCCCGTCCCGCATCACGGCGTCGCGCATCAGGCCGTAGCCCGCGAAGGCGCCGGGGGCGTGCTCGGCCAGGAGACGGAGGTTGTCGGGCACCCGGCCGAAACTGGCCAGGAAGCTCGCATTGCCGGCCTCGACTCCGTCCGCGACCAGCCGGGCGCGGTCGGGCCCTTCGGCGCCGCTCACGCCCGCAGCCGATTGGCGCTGCGGGCCGGCACGCCGGTGTGTTGGAAGCAGATGCGGGCGAGTTCGGCCACGCCCTCCCGGATGGTCGCCTCCGGCGGCAGGGCGAAGCAGAGCCGCAGGTGGCTCTTGGCCGCCTCCGGATCGCAGGCCCAGTCCGGGCCGGGATTGAAGGCGAGCCCCTGATCCAGCGCGGTTGGCGCGAAGGTCCGAACGTCCACGCTGTCCGGCAGCTTCAGCCACAGAAAGATGCCGCCCTCCGGCCGGAACAGCTCGGCGGCCGTGCCGAATTCCTGCTCCAGGGCCTCCACCAGGACGTCGAGCTTGCGGCCGAGTCCGGCCCGCAGCTCGTCCACGTGCCGGTCGTAATCCCGGCACACGTATTCGGCGACCACCATCTGCTCGAGCGCGCCGGAGCCGGCGTCGGTCTTCAGCGCCACCAGGCGCCCGAGCACGTTCCAGGGCGCGACCACGTAGCCGATGCGCAAGGCGGGGGCGAGCGACTTCGAGAAGGAGCCGATATGGACCACGTTGTCCGGATCGAGGCTGTACAGCGCCGGCGGGCGCTCCCCCGACCAGACGAGGTCGGCATAGCATTCGTCCTCGAAGATTGGCACGCCGAACTCCCGCGCCAGCGCCACGAGCTCGCGCCGCCGGCCGAGATCCATGATCGTACCGGTCGGGTTCTGCACGGTCGGGATGGTGTAGATGTAGCGCGGTCGCACGCCCTCCTGCCGCAGGCTCTCCAGGATGCGGCGCAGCTCAGGGACGACAATGCCGCCCCCGTCCAGTGGCGCCCCGATCACCCGGGCACCCAGCCTCTCAACCTTGGTGATGGCGCCCCCGTAGGTGAATTCCTCCAGGATCACCGTGTCGCCCGGCCCGACGAAGAGGGCGTTGACGAGGTCCATGGCCTGGAGCGAGCCGGAGGTGAGCAGCACGTCGGCGGCCGTGCAGGCGATGCCGCTGCGCCGGCCCACCTTTTCGGCCACAAAGGCGCGCAGCCGGTCGTGCCCCTGCGGCGCCTGGCCGAGATTGTACATGCCGAGCAGGTGGCCGCTCTCGGCCAGCACCTTGGCGGCGCACTCGGCGAGCTCCCGGGCGGGAATTTGCTCCGGGTCGTTGTGGCCGTAGACGAAGTTGAGGCGAGGAAGTCCGGTGAAGCGCGGCGCCGGCTCCGGCGCCCCCGGCCTGAACGCATCCGCCACCATCGCGCCCGCCACCATCGCGCCGCCCCCGTCCCTCTGTTCCGAGGGTCGCAAGAGGCTAGCGCGCGGATTCCGGGCTGGCCAGTCTCAGGGCAGCAGACGCGCCGCCGGCCAGCCGACTTGCAGCAGGAGGCTCGCGGCCGCGCAGAGCAGGGCCGCGTCCCAGCTCGTGGCCCGCTGCCCGCCGGGCGGGATGCCGTGCAGCAGCGAGACGCCGACCCAGGCGATCGCGGCCACCAGCAGCAGGGCGGCCAGAACCGCCGGCATTAGCGCCGGCGGGGCCAGGGCCGCGAAACAGACGCAGAGCGCGACGGAGAGCGCCGCCTCCGCCCCGATGTTGTCCTGCCGGGTGTCCCGCTGGCGCCTCTGGCCCTTGTTCCGGTCCCGGGGCCACCAATCGCCGGGGTTGAAGGTGGTCATGGCCGCCGCCCTCCGGATCTGCGCAGGAGGCAGCGGCGCCGCCGGGCCCGCACCAGCGAGCGCCAGGGCCGGATGGCGGCACTGACGCGCCGTCGCCGGCGGTCCCGCGGAGCGCCTTCGTCGGCGTCGTCGAGCGCCCGCAAGGCGGCCAGGATCGCGTCCAGCGTGACCGGGCCGGGCGCGCCGGCCGGCCGGCGAAGGTCCGGATGGCCTTCCACGGCGTGGATGTCGGACGCCCAGGAGGCCAGGATGGCCCGCTTGTGCTCGGGCGAGAGCTCGCGCGCCGCCAGAACCTGGGCCGGGTCGGAGAAGATGCGGGCCGGCTCCACGAAAGCCAGCCAAGGCGGCGGGTTCCCGGTCTGGGCGCCGGCCGGCGCCTGCGGGGCCGCTCCGAGGGGTTCGAACGAGGTCTGCATGCGAAACGCCTCACGGAGGCCGTCCGCCCGGACGGCCGTCGAAGGGGTCTGAAGCAAATGGGGTCGCCGGCCGCCCGGGCCGGCGACGAAGCCGCGGTCAGGCCGCGCGGGCGCTCCGCTCCTCGGGCGTGGGCGCATTGTCCTGCGCCACCGGCTCGCCCTGCGTGACCTGCGCGACCGGGGCCGCCTGGCCGATCGGGATGCGGCGGGGCTTTGCGGCCTCGGGCACCTCGCGGACGAGGTTCACGGTCAGGATGCCGTGGTCGAGGGTGGCGCCCGACACGCTGACATGGGCTGCGAGGTCGAAGGACTGGCGGAACGAGCGACCGGCGATGCCGCGATGGAGGAAGCGGCTCTCGTCGCCGCTGTCCTGCTTGCGGCCGGACACCACGAGGCTCGGCCCCTCCTGCACGATGTCGATGTCCTCGGGCCCGAACCCGGCGACGGCGAGGGTAATTCGGTACGAATTCTCGCCCGTCTTGCTGATGTCATAGGCCGGCCAATGCCCGGCCGGCTCGGCCCGCGAGGCACGGTCCAGCAGGTCGAACATGCGCTCGAACCCGACGGTCGAGCGGGCCAGGGGGGAAAAATCGAAAGCTCTCATGATCACATCCTCCGCTGAGCAACGTGATGAGGAGAAGCGCCGGACAGCGCCGGCGCCCGGAAGGCGATCCCCGATGGGCCTCGCCCGCGCGCGAAACGCGCAAGGTGCCGCTTGGTTCCGTGCCTATTGCACCACGGTCAGACGCTTCGCGGCCCGGGTGAGGCCCGTATAGAGCCAGCGGGCGCGGTGTTCGCGAAAGGCGTAGCTCTCGTCGAACAGCACGACCTCGTCCCACTGCGAGCCCTGCGCCTTGTGGACCGTCAGCACGTAGCCGTAATCGAACTCGTCGGCCTTGCGGCGGGAGGCGTAGGACAGGTCGTCCTCCCGTCCCTCGAAGAATTCGCGCGGCACCTCGACCCGCACCGAGCGGCGCTCCTCGTCGGGCGAGACGTCCAGGCGCAGGCGACCCTGCTCCTCGCCGGCGAGCTTCTTCACCGTGAACAGGCCCCCGTTGAGCAGGCCCTTGCTCTTGTCGTTGCGCAGGCAGACCAGCCGCTCGCCGACGGCCGGCATGGGATCGCGAAAGCCGAGGAGTTGGCGGATGCGGGTCGTGTACAGGCGACGCGAGCGGTTCAGCCCGACCAGCACCTGATCGGCCTTGAGGATGGCCTCGGAATCGATTTCGCGGCGGGAGATGACGCGGCTCTCGCCGTACTGCCCGGGGGCCAGCGTGCCGCCCTCGCGCACCCGGACGGAGAGGTCGATGATTGGGTCGTCCTTGGCCTGCCGGTGCACCTCGGTCAGCATGGCGTCCGGCGGGTGCTCGGTGAAGTAGCCGGCGCCCTTCACGGGCGGCAGCTGGGCCGGGTCACCGAGAACGAGGACCGGCGTGCCGAAGCCCAGGAGGTCGCGGCCCAGATCCTCGTCCACCATGGAGCATTCGTCGATGACGAGGAGCTTCGCCTTGGCGGCCGCGCTCTGCCGGTTCACCACGAAGCGCGGGCCGGTCTCGCCCTCGCCGCGCGTCCGGTAGATTAGGCTGTGAATGGTGGACGCGTCCGGGCAGCCCTTTTCCCGCAGCACCAGCGCCGCCTTGCCGGTGAAGGCGGCGAACAGCACGTCGCCGTCCACGCCCTCTGCGACGTGGCGGGCGAGCGTCGTCT
>NZ_JAQGKF010000101.1 GCF_028290205.1 Enterovirga sp.
CGGAGGGCCGCCCTGAACGGCCGCCTCGGCCCGGGCCTGCGCGGCCCGCGCGCCCTCCCGCCGCGCCTGGCGCACCTTCCAGGTGCCGATGATGCCCTTCGGCATGAACATGACCAGGACGATGAGCAGGGGGCCGAACACCAGCAGCCGGTAATCCTGCAGGAATTGCAGCGACTGCGTGGCCCAGGTCAGCAGCACGGCGCCGATCACCGGGCCGGACAGCGTGCCGAGCCCACCGACCAGGATAAAGGCGATCATGTCGAAGGCGTTGGCCTCGGACGCGATGGCCGGGCCGAGAAAGCGCACGAAGCCCGCATAGAGCGCGCCCGCATAACCCGCGTAGGTCACGGAGATCACGAAGGCCGTGACCTTGGTCCGCATCAGCGGCACGCCCAGCGCCTCGGCCAGGGCCTCGCCGTTGCGGATCGCCACGAAGGCCCGGCCCAGCAGCGAATGGACGATGCGGTCCATCACAAACAGCGCGATGACCAGCACGGCCAGCACGAGATAGTATTGCGACAGGGTGGACTCGAACCGCAACGGCCCGATCCCGGTCGGCGCCGGAATGCCGATGATGCCCACGACGCCGTGGGTCAGCCAGTCCCACTTCTCGATCACCAGCCAGATGATGATGCCGACGCAGAGGGTGAAGATCGCGAAGTAATCGTGCCGCAGGCGCAACGAGACGAGCCCGGCCAGCAAGCCGAGCGCGGCCGTGATGATCCCGGCGAGGACGAAGGCGATCCAGTACGGCACCCCGTAATCGACGGTCATGATGCCGACCGAATAGGCGCCGATGGCCATGAACCCGGCATGGGCCAGGTTGAGTTGGCCCGTATAGCCGAGGATCAGGTTCAGGCCGACCGCCGCGATGGCGTAGATGAAGGCCAGCACCATCACGTAGACGAAGTAGTCGTTCGGCACGAGGAACGGGTAGACGAGGGCGGCCAGGAGCCCGACCCCGGCGAGCCCGTAGCGCTGCAGGGCGGGGCTCATCGGGCGGCGCTCGGAAACAGGCCCTGCGGCCGGACAGACAGGATCAGCACCAGGGCCGCGAAGGCGATCAGGTCCTTCAGGTCGGTCGAGATGTAGAAGGCGCCGAAACTCTCCGCGAAGCCGATGATCATGCCGCCCAGGATGGCCCCGGGCACCGACCCCATGCCGCCCAGGATGATGATCACGAAGGCCTTGAGGATGACCAGGTTGCCCATGGTCGGGAAGATCAGGCTGATGGGCACGAACAGCACCGCCGCGACCGCCGCGAGCGCGCCCGAGATCGCAAACGTGATCATGGACACGCGGGCGAGGTCGATGCCGACCAGCGAGGCGCCCTCCCGGTTCTGCGCCATGGCCACGATGGTCGAGCCCGTGACCGTGCGGGTGAGAAACAGGTGCAGGGCCACCATCAGGCCGATCGCGCCGGCGATGATCAGCGCGCGCTGGATCGGCAGCACGGTTCCGGCGATCCGCAGGATGCCAGGATAGGGCGGGGCGAGGCGGCGGAAATCGGCGCCCCAGATCGCGTGCGCGATCGCCTCGATCAGCAGCAGCAGCCCGATCGCCGCGATCATGTCGTGCAGGGGCGGCGAGTCGCGCAGACGGCTGAACACCAGCCGCTCGCACACCACCGCCAGCGCCGCCGTGACGAGAGCCGCCGCCGCCAGGGCGACCCAGTAATTGGCGCCGAGCGTTCCGCTGACAAAAAAGGCCGCATAGGCGCCGGCCGTGAACAGCGCGCCGTGCGAGAAGTTGGGGATGTGCAGGATGCCGTAGACGAGCGTCAGCCCGAGCGCCACCAGGCTGTACACGCTGCCGAGCGTGAGCCCGTTCAGGACCTGCTGGAGAAACAACGACACGCGCCGCGACCTGCTCCCCTTGGCGCGCCGCCCGTCGCCGTCCGTCCGGCGCAGGCCGCCGGCCCGGGACGTGCCGGGGAGCCGGCCGTTCCTCCACATGACCCGCCGGATGTGTCCGGTTCGGACGGCGCGACCCGCATGGCCGCCGCCGTGGTGAAAGCTTGTCACCAAGCTCGGAGGGGGTCAATCAGCCCGGCATGGACGAACCGGCCGGCGCAGCCGCGGGTTGCGGGCGGGCCCCGGTCACGGGACGGCCGCTGGCCGGTTCGGTGCGGAGACGGCGCTAGAGAAAGCTCTGCGGGTCGACATCCACCTGCACGCGCACGGAGCCGCGCGGCTTCTCGGCCCTGAACAGCCATTCGCGCAGGTAATCCTGAAGGCGCACGTCGCGGGCCGTCTTCACCAGCAGTCGGAAGCGGTGGCGGCCGCGGATCAGGGCGAGGGGCGCCTCCGCCGGCCCGAGCACCAGGACGCCCGGCGGCGGGTCGGCGGCCCGGGCCAGCGCGCGGCCGTGGCTTTCGGCCGAGGCCCGGTCCGCGGCCGAGACGATCAGCGAGGCGAGCCGCCCGAATGGCGGCAGCCCGGCCGCCTCGCGCGCCGCGGTCTCCTCGCGATAGAAGCGCTCGACCTCGCCCGAGATCAGTGCCGCAATGACTGGGTGCTCGGGCTGGTAGGTCTGCAGGATGGCCCGTCCAGGCCTCGCGCCCCGCCCGGCCCGGCCGGTCACCTGCTGCAGGAGCTGAAACGTCCGCTCGGCCGCCCGCGGGTCGCCGGAGGTCAGCCCGATATCGGCATCGAGCACGCCGACCAGGGTCATGGCGGGGAAGTTGTGCCCCTTGGCCACGAGCTGGGTGCCGATGACGATGTCGGCCTCGCCGGCCGCGATGGCGGCGAGTTCGGTGCGCAGCCGTTCGGTGCCGCCCGGGAAGTCGCTCGACAGCACGATGCGGCGGGCCTCCGGAAACAGCGCAGCCGCCTCCTCGGCGATTCGCTCCACGCCGGGGCCGCAGGGCACGAGCGAGCCGACCGTGCCGCAGGCCATGCAGGCCTCGGGCACCCGCTCGGCATGGCCGCAATGGTGGCACACGAGGGCACGCCGGAAGCGGTGCTCCACCAGCCAGGCGGAGCAGTTCGGGCAGGACGAGCGGTGGCCGCAGGTGCGGCACAGCGTGAGCGGCGCGTAGCCACGGCGGTTCAGGAACAGCAGCGCCTGCTCGCCGGCCGCCACGGTGGTCCGCAGCGCCTCGACGAGGCCGGGCGACATGAAGCGGCCGGGCGGGGGCGGGTCGCTCCGGAGGTCGATCGGCCGGATATCCGGAAGGCGGCGGCCGCCGAATCGCTCCGGCAGGGCCACCCGGGCGAAGCGCTTGCGGGCCACGTTGACCCGAGTCTCGATGGACGGGGTGGCGGAGGCCAGCACCACCGGGCAGCCCTCGAGCCGGGCGCGCACGATGGCGATGTCGCGGGTGTGGTAGCAGACGCCGTCCTCCTGCTTGTAGGCCCCCTCGTGTTCCTCGTCGACGACCACGAGCCCGAGATTGCGGAACGGCAGAAACAGCGCCGAGCGGGCGCCGGCCACGACCTGCACCTCGCCGGCCGTGACGCCGGCCAGAACGCGCTCGCGCCGCCGTCCCGAGACCCCCGAATGCCAGGCCGCGGGCCGGGTGCCGAAGCGGGCCGCGAACCGCTCCAGGAACACCGAGGTGAGGGCAATTTCCGGCATCAGGATCAGCGCCTGCCGACCCTGCCGCACGGCCTCGGCGACCGCTTCGAAATACACCTCCGTCTTGCCTGAGCCGGTCACCCCGTCGAGCAGGATCACCGGCGCGGCCGCCCCGGCCATGGACGGGTCCGCGGCCGTTGCCACTGCGGCCGCCAGCGCCGCCGCGGCGGCGCGCTGGTGCTCCGACAGGGCGGGCTGAGCGTGGTCCGGGTCCGGCCGCTCCGCCACCGGCTCGGGCCGCAGCGCCACCGTTTCCAGCGTGCCCTCGTCGACGAGCCCGTCGATCACGCCCGTGCCGACGCCGGCCCGGTCGGCGAGCTCGCGCCGGAGGTGGATCAGTCCGCCTTCGGCGGCCTGGAGCACCCGGGTCCGGGCCGGGGTCATGCGGGCCGGCGGCGGCCCGGCCAGGCGCACGCCCACGCGGGACACCTCCGGGGCCTCGCCCGGGACGCGCAGCACGAGGCCGAGCGCCGATCCCTTGGGCGCCAGGGTGTACCAGCTCAGCCAATCCACCAGCTTGCGGAGAGCGGGGGCGAGGGGCGCCACGGGCAGCCGCGCCTCGACCAGCTTCAGGTTCGCGGGGGCCCCGGGACGGAGCGACCACACGACGCCGACCCGCGACCGCGGGCCGAGCGGCACCTGCACGACATCGCCCGGCGCGAGCGGGATTCCGTCCGGCACCGCGTAGCTGTAGGTCTGGTCGAGGGCGAGCGGGATCAGGATCTCGGCGACCGTCGCGGCCATTGGGGGGGCGGTAACCTTGATCCGGGCATGGTCGGCGGACGAAACGGGAACATGATGGCTTCGGCATGAGGACGCAACCGGCCAGCGCCGAACGGCCGCCCGCGGAGCGGGCCGCGGCGGCGGCCGCCTTTCCGGGCACGCCCGAACTGGGCGAGGCCGCCCGGTCGTGGCTTGCCTCGCTCGGCGCCGAGCGGCGGCTGTCGCCCAACACCGTCGAGGCCTATGGGCGCGACCTGCGCCAGTTCGCGGCCTTCCTGACCGGCCATCTCGGCGAGCTGCCGTCGCCCGCCGTGCTGGTCGGGCTGAAGCCGCTCGACATCCGGGCCTTCCTGGCCGAGCGCCGGCGCGCCGGGGTCGAGAGCCGCTCCCTGATGCGCCAGCTTGCCGCCTTGAGGGGCTTCGCCCGCCATCTCGAGCGCGAGGGCCACGGCACCGCCTCCGCTTTCGCGGCCGTGCGCGGGCCAAAACTCGCAAAAGGCCTTCCGAAGCCCGTCTCGGCCTCGGCCGCCCTCGCCATGGCGGATGCCGCCACCCGCGCGGGCGAGGCACGCGAACCCTGGATCCTCGCCCGGGACGCGGCCGTGCTGGCGCTGCTCTATGGGGCGGGCCTCCGCATCTCGGAGGCGCTCGGCATCCGCCGGGCCGATGCCCCTGTCGGGAGCGAGGATTCGGTCCGCGTCCTCGGAAAGGGCGGCAAGGTGCGGGCCGTCCCGGTGATCCGGCCGGTCCGCGACGCGATCGAAACCTATCTGGCGCTCTGTCCGTGGCGCCTCGGCCCGGACGATCCGCTGTTCGTCGGCCAAAAGGGCGGCCCGCTCTCGCCCCGCATCATCCAGTTCGCGGTGGCCGGTCTGCGCGGCGCGCTCGGGCTGCCCGACAGCGCGACCCCGCATGCGCTGCGGCATTCCTTTGCGACTCACCTGCTGGCGCGCGGCGGCGAGCTCCGGGCCATCCAGGAACTCCTCGGCCACGCCTCGCTGTCGACAACGCAGATCTACACGCAGGTGGACTCGGGCCGCCTTCTTGCGGCCTATGACGCCGCCCATCCGCGGGCGCGGGCGTGAGGATGGGATGTTTCTGGAACTGAGGCTGCTGCAGTTCGAGGACCTGTCGCTGGGCCTGGCCGAGGTGCTCGAGAAGCGCATCGAATCCTCCGACGTGGTCGGGTTCGCCGAGGTCACCGGCGACCGCAACCCGATCCACCTGTCGGAGCATTTTGCGGCCAAGACCCCGTTCGGCGGCCGCATCGCGCACGGGCTCTACACGGCCAGCCTGATCTCGGCGGTGCTCGGCACGCGGCTGCCCGGACCCGGGGCCGTCTACATCTCGCAGACCCTGAATTTCCGCGCTCCGGTCCGGATCGGCGACACCGTGCGGGTCGAGGTGCGGGTCGCCGAGCTCATCCCCGAGAAGCGCCGCGCGCGGCTCGCCTGCCTGTGCTCGGTCGGGGGCGAGCCGGTGCTGGACGGCGAGGCCTGGGTGAAGGTCCCGGGCCGGGGCAGCTAGCCGACGTGCCCACGCCACGCAGCACGGCCGGATGGGGCAGCGGCCTCGTCGGCATCATCATCTTCAGTGGATCGCTGCCGGCCACGCGGGTCGCGGTGGGCGGGCTCTCGCCGCTGTTCCTGACGTCGGCCCGGGCCGTGATCGCGGCCCTGCTCGGCGCGGCGCTTCTGGGCATCCTGCGGCAGAGGCCGCCGGCGCTGCGCGATTTCGGCTCCCTCGCCGTGGTGGCGCTCGGCGTCGTGGTCGGCTTCCCGCTGCTCACGGCCTTTGCCCTGCAACATATCACGGCCGCTCACTCCACCGTCTTCATCGGCCTCCTGCCGATCGCGACGGCGCTGTTCGGGGTGCTTCGGGGCGGCGAGCGGCCGAAACCGGCCTTCTGGCTGTTCTCGCTGCTTGGCAGCGCCCTGGTCGCCGGCTTCGCGCTGGCTCAGAGCGCGGCAGCCTCCGTGGCCGGCGACCTGCTGATGCTGGCCGCGATCCTGGTCTGCGGGCTCGGCTATGCGGAGGGCGCCAAGCTGTCGCGACGGCTTGGCGGCTGGCAGGTGATCTCCTGGGCGCTGGTGCTGTCACTGCCGCTGATGGGCCTGATCGGGCTCGCGACCCTGCCGGGGAGCTGGAGCGGCATCGGCCTGCCGGTCTGGGCGGGGCTCGCCTATGTCTCGGTCTTCAGCATGCTGGTCGGGTTCGTGTTCTGGTATCGCGGCCTGGCGCTGGGCGGGATCGCGGGCGTCGGGCAGCTGCAATTGCTGCAGCCGTTCTTCGGGCTCGCACTCGCCGGGCTGCTGCTGGGCGAGCCGGTCGCCTGGTCGATGGTCGCCGTGACGGGGCTCGTGGTGCTGTGCGTGGCCGGAGCCAAGCGCTACGCCTGACCGGGCGGGCGGTTCTAGCCTTGGTCCCGCAGCACGCGGCGGATGACCTTGCCGGTGGTGGTCATCGGCAGCTCGGCCCGGAAGGCGATCTCGCGCGGGTACTCGTGCGCCGAGAGCCGCTCACGCACGAAAGCCTGGATGTCGGCCGCGAGGGCATCCGAAGGCTCATGGCCCGGCGCCAGCACCACAAACGCCTTCACGATCTCGGTCCTGATCTCGTCCGGCTTGCCGATGGCGGCCGCGAGCCGCACCGCCGGGTGGCGGATCAGGCAATCCTCGATCTCGCCCGGGCCGATGCGGTAGCCGGACGAGGTGATGACGTCGTCGTCCCGCCCGACAAAGGCGATGTAGCCCTCCGGGTCGACGGTCGCCTGGTCGCCGGTCAGCATCCAGTCGCCCAGGAACTTGCGCTCGCTCGCCTCCGGACCGTTCCAGTAGCCGAGAAACATCACGGGGTCGGGCCGTCGCACGGCAATCTGGCCGAGCTCGCCCGGCTCGCAGGCCGAGCCGTCCGGCCGAATCACCGCCACCCGGTGGCCCGGCACGGCCTTGCCGGTCGCGCCCGGCCGGTGGATCCCGAGGCTCGAGGCGGTGCCGATCACGAGGTTGCACTCGGTCTGGCCATAGGCTTCGTCCACCGTGACGCCCAGCGCCTCGCGGCCCCACGCCGCCGTCTCGGCCCCGAGCGCCTCGCCGGCCGAGCACACGCTGCGGAGGTGAAAGCGGAAGCGCTCGCGCGGGCGCTGGACGGCCCGCATCATGCGGAGCGCGGTCGGCGGAATGAAGCCGTTGCGGATGTCGAACTCGGCCAGGAGCCGGAACGCGGCCTCCGGGTCGAAACGGTCGTATTTGCGAGCCACCACCGGCACGCCGGAGCGCAGGCAGGGGAGGAGGGCGTTCAGGAGCCCGCCGGCCCAGGCCCAGTCGGCCGGGGTCCAGAAGCGATCGCCCGGCCGCGGAAACAGCCCGTGCGGAAACACGAGTCCCGGCATGTGCCCGAGCAGGACGCGGTGGGCGTGGAGCGCGCCCTTGGGCTGGCCCGTGGTGCCCGAGGTGTAGATCATCAGGGCCGGGTCGTCGGCCAGGCTGTCCACGGCCGTGAAGTCAGGCGAGGCCCTTTCCAGGGCCTCGGCCCATCCCTCTGCCCCGCCCTCCGGGCCGTGGATGGACAGGACGACCTCGAGGCCGGGCAGCCGGTCCCGGATCTGCCGGAGCTTGGCGAGCCCGGCCGAGTCGGTGATCAGCGCCCGCGCGCCCGCATCTTGGAGGCGGTAGAGGAGGGCGTCGGTGCCGAACAGCGAGGCAAGCGGCAGGGCAATGGCGCCGAGCTTGTAGATCGCCGCATGCGCGACCGGCACGGCGGCGCCCTGCTGCAGCAGCACGGCGACCCGGTCGCCCGAATTCGTGCCGCGCGCCCGCAGCGCACCGGCGAGGCGGTTCGAGCGCTCGCGGAGCATGCCGTGCGTGAGGGTCTCGACGCGGCCGTCCGGCGACACATCGATCACCGCCGGGCGATCCGGATCAACGGCCGCCCAGCGGTCGGCCACGTCCACGCCCATGTTGTAGCGGCGCGGGATGTCCCAGCGGAACCCGGCCGAGAGGGCCGCGAAATCGCGGCTCTCGGGCATGGAGAAGGGGAGGGGAGCTTCAGTCATCGCCGCTGATCCCGGCAGGAGCCGGGGCGGCGGATCGTGCAGGCGCTCGCCCGTGGCCGGCCCGGATGGGGCAGCGGCCAGAGGTCAGGAGGCGACTCAGGCCGCCTGCTTTTCGCCGATTTCGCGCTTCAGCCGCCGCACCCGGAGTGACAGGTCCGATTCGGAGGCCTTGGCCAGGAACGCATCCAGGCCGCCCCGGTGCTCGACCGACCGCAGCGCGTGCGCCGTGATGCGGAGCCGGACGCCGCGGCCAAGCGCTTCCGATTGCAGGGTCACGTTGACGAGGTTCGGCAAGAACCGGCACTTCGTCTTGTGGTTCGAGTGGCTGACGAGGTTGCCGACGAGCACGGCCTTGCCGGACAATTCGCAGCGACGGGACATGACGGTCTTCCTGAGGTCGTAGCCCTGGGATCGGGCGAGATGATCGCCGCGACCGGGCATCGTGAGCGCGATCGTGAAGAGCCGGCCTATACGGGACGGGAGGGTCGGGCGTCAACTTTTGCGGCAGCGCGGGGCGAAGCCGGGAGCGTGCCGGCGAGCCCGCCCAGGATCGGGCAGTCGGGGCGGCCGGTGCCGTCGCAGGCCGCCGCGAGTTCGTGCAGCGTGTCGGCCATCTCGCGCATCGCGCTGATCCGCTCCTCCAACTCCGCCACGTGATCGAGCGCGATCTGCTTCACATCCGCGTTGGAGCGGTCCCGGTCACTCCACAGGCGCAGCAGCGCCCGGATCCGATCCATGCCGAAGCCGAGATCCCGCGCGCGCCGGATGAAGCGCAGCCGGTGGATGTCGGCATCGCCATAGTCGCGGTACTCGTTGCCGCGCCGTCCCGCCGCCGGCACGAGGCCGATCGCCTCGTAATGCCGGATCATCTTGGCCGAAACCCCGGACGCGGCCGCTGCTTCCCCGATTCGCACCGTGTTCACCTGTGGGTTGACCTTGCCATGGTGGGAAGGTGCAGAACGCTCCGCAAGCCGAGACGGAGAGAGTCATGAGCATCGCGACCCACGACAGCACCTCCCGACGCAGCCCGTGTTGCGGCGGCGGGCATTCGCACCCGCACCCGCAGCCCGGGCACGAGGACGGGCCGGCGGCTGGCGGGCTCGCCACGGACCCGGTCTGCGGCATGCGGGTGGACCCGGAGACGGCCAAGCATCGCGCTCTGCACGACGGCGAGGAGGTGCTGTTCTGCTCGGCCGGCTGCCGGACCAAGTTCCTGGCCGAACCCGAGCGCTTCCGCGCCGGGGCGGCGCCGCCGCCGGCGGTCGAGATGCCGGCCGGCACGGTGTTCACCTGCCCGATGCATCCGGAGATCCGCCAGGAGGGGCCGGGTTCGTGCCCGCTCTGCGGCATGGCGCTCGAGCCGGACGTGGTCACGGCCGAGAGCGGGCCCAACCACGAACTGATCGACTTCAACCGCCGCTTCGCCATCGGCCTCGCGCTGAGCCTGCCGATCGTGGTGCTGGAGATGGGCCGCCACCTGTTCGGCCTGTGGCCGGACCTCGACCAGAGCGTCGTGAACTGGATCGGGCTCGCGCTCGCGACGCCGGTGGTCGGCTGGGTCGGCTGGCCCTTTCTGGAGCGGGGCTGGCGCTCCGTGGTGACGGGCCATCTCAACATGTTCACGCTGATCGCCATCGGCACGGGCGCGGCCTGGCTCTACAGCCTTGTCGCGACGCTGGCGCCGGCGCTGTTCCCGGCCGCCATGCGGGACCATCACGGCGCCGTCCCGACCTTTTTCGAGGCCGCCGCGGTGATCACGATCCTGGTCCTGCTCGGCCAAATCCTGGAGCTCAGGGCCCGCGACGCGACCTCGGGCGCCATCCGGGCGCTGCTGGATCTCACCCCGAAGACGGCCCGCCGCCTCGGCCCGGACGGGCGTGAGGAGGATGTGGAACTCGCCGCCGTGGCCGTGGGCGACCGCCTGCGGGTCCGCCCGGGCGAGGCGGTCCCGGTCGACGGGGTCGTGGTCGAGGGCCGCTCGGGCCTCGACGAATCCATGGTCACAGGCGAGCCCATGCCGGTCGAGAAGGGGCCGGGCGACCCGGTCACGGGCGGCACCGTGAACGGCCCCGGCGGCCTCGTCATGCGGGCCGAGCGGGTCGGCCGCGACACCGTGCTGGCCCGCATCGTCCAGATGGTGGCCGAGGCGCAGCGCTCGCGCGCGCCGATCCAGCGACTGGCGGACCGGGTCTCGGCCGTGTTCGTGCCGGCCGTGGTGGCAATCGCCCTGCTCAGCCTCGCGGCCTGGCTGCTGGTCGGGCCGGAGCCGCGCTTGCCGCATGCGCTGGCGGCTGCCGTGGCGGTGCTGATCATCGCCTGCCCCTGCGCGCTCGGTCTCGCGACCCCGATGTCGGTAACGGTGGCGATCGGCCGCGCCGCCCGGGCCGGCATCCTGGTCCGCGATGCCGCCGCGCTGGAACGGCTGGCGGCGGTCGACACGCTGCTGGTCGACAAGACCGGCACGCTGACGCTGGGCCGCCCGGAGGTGACCCGCATCGCGGCCGCGCCCGGGGTCGACGAGGCCGACCTGCTGCGCCTCGCGGCGTCGGTGGAGCGGGCGAGCGAGCACCCGCTCGCGACCGCCGTGGTGCGGGCCGCCGAGAGCCGCGGCATCGCGACGGCGCCCGTCTCCGCGTTCGAGGCCCCGACGGGGCGAGGTGCCGCCGGCACGGTTGACAGCCGGCGCGTGCGGATCGGCAACGCGGCCTGGCTCGCCGCGGAGGGGATCGATGTCGGACCGCTCGCCGCGGCGGCCGAGCCGCTCGCCCGCGAGGGCGCGACATTGGTCTTCGTCGCCGTCGACAGCACTGCGGCCGGATGGCTGGCGGTCACCGATCCGATCCGGCCGGAGACCCCGGCTGCCCTGGCCGGGCTGGTGGCCGACGGGATCCGCATCGTGATGGTCACCGGCGACGCCCGCCCCACGGCGGAGAGCGTCGCACGGCGGCTCGGCATCCAGGAGGTCGAGGCCGGCACCCTGCCGGACGGCAAGGCCGCCCTGGTTCGGCGCTACCGGGAGGAGGGCCGGGTGGTCGCCATGGCAGGCGACGGCATCAATGACGCGCCGGCGCTCGCGGCCGCCGATGTCGGGATCGCCATGGGAACCGGCACCGACGTGGCCATTGCCAGCGCCGGGGTCACGCTGCTCGGCGGCGATCTCGGCCGGCTGGTGGAGGCGCGCCGGCTGTCGCGGGCGACCTTGCGCAACATCCGCCAGAACCTCGCCTTCGCGTTCGGCTACAACGCGCTCGGCGTGCCGGTGGCGGCCGGGCTGCTCTACCCGCTCACCGGCTGGCTGCTGTCCCCCATGCTGGCGGCGGCCGCCATGGCGCTGTCGTCCGTGAGCGTGATCGGCAACGCTCTGCGGCTGCGCCGCGGGTAGGGCCGAGGCCGGTGCCGCAACTTGCAATCAAGTCCGGCGCCGGCCATATCAACTTTCGCGTTTGGCAAGATCGTTGGACCGCGCCGCCTAGCGAGCGCTCGGACGAGCTTTCTCTCCAGATCGGCATCGGGAGGGACGACCATGTCACGCTACATTGCGATCGCGCACGACACGCCGGGCGCGCCTGTGATCGGGGCCGTGCTGGCGTCGGCTGGGAAGAGCACGGGGCCGCGCATCTCGCAGCGGGGCGTCGCCTTCATCGTCAAGCTTCGAAACCCGGGGACGCGCAGCTGGGGCAACCAGACCGAAGTGCTTGCCCTGACCGCGAAGGACGCGGCCGAGGATGTTTCGGGCGAGAGGCTGATCCAAGGCGGGGTTGATCGTGCTCAGTTGCGGGCGCGCGTCTGGGCCGCCCCGTATGGGTCCGCCCCTGACCTGATGTTCTACACGGACCCCCGCGACGCGCTCGCGCAATAGGCGTGCCGCTGCGGCTGCCGCTCGAACCCGGTTCGGGCGGCCTCCGGTTTGCCATCTGCCTCACCGACCGACGGTGTGAGCGCAACCAAGGATGCCGCCGGATGTCGACCCGATTGAAGCAGGACACGGTCACCTTCATCCGCCCCTTCACGGTCAGCGGCCTCGACGGCCCGCAGCCCCCGGGCGCCTATACGGTGGAGATCGAGGAGGAGAGGATCGAGAGCCTGTCCTTTCTGGCCTACCGGCGGGTCGAGACGAGGATTCTCATTCCTCTCCGTCCCGGGACGCGGACGTCGTTCCAGTCGGTGGCGATCGATCAGCGCGAGCTCGACGGGATCCTCGCACGCGACCGCCTCGGCGGCGCCGACGAGATCGCCAAGCGATCTGTGCCGTCCAGGTCATCCACTTCAGGCGGTGTTTCCGAGGCCGTTTGCACGGCGTCGCGGCTGCCCTGAAACGGTCTGCAAGGCGGGGCCCAGCCCGGGCCTGACACGTTCGCGAACCCTGGAGGTGCCGTCATGCCACAATCCGGTGATCTGACCCCCGCCGCCGTGACAATCTTCCCGGACGTGGTCTCCGTCCGGACCCGCGTGCGATGGCCGCGCGGTGCGGCGCCGGAGAGGGGAATCTTGCCCCCGCCGCCCCTTTGGCCGCATGGCGAGGCGGAGTCGGATTCGATGCTGGGCGCCCCTCGGCTGCCGGCGCGGCCTAAGCCGGTCTGAAGGCGGCCGGGAGCAGCCGCCTGAGACGCCGAGCCGTGGAGGTCGGCCCCTTGCTGAGGGCCTTCCGGCTACGCCGCCTCCCGGGCGGCGAGAAACGCGCTCTGCTCGCGCACCAGGTCGCCGGCCAGCGCCCGCCGGATCAGCTCGCGCGTTTCCGCGACGCCGTAAAGCGCGACGAAGGAGCCGAAGCGGGGACCGCGGCTTTCGCCGAACAACACGTTGTAGATCGAGCCGAACCAGCTCTGTGACACGCCCGGGCGCCCGTCCGGGCTCTTGGACTTGCCTGTGGTGTCCGGAAAGTGGGTCCGGCCGACCTCGTAGACGATGCCCTGCAGCAGCTCCGCGTCCGTGGAGCCGTCATGCGCGGCCAGGGCGGCTTCCAGCTCCGACAGTGCGGCCCGCTCGGCCTCTGTTGGAGCCCGGTAGGTCTTCGCCGGCCGCAGGAGGTCGCGGTAGGAGCTGATCGCGTGCCGGACCAGGCGGTTCAGCACCGGATGCGTTTCGGGCGACACGCCCGGCGCGTAGCGGCGGATAAAGGCCCAAAGCACCGCCGGGTCCTCCGTATTGGCCACCGCGACCAGATTCAGCAGCATCCCGAAGCTGACCGTGGTGGCCTTGCCGTCGCCGGCCGAGGCCACGACTTCCGGCGCGGGCGGTTCGCCGGCATGGATGTGCCAGGCCGGATTGCCAAGCCGGTTCTTGGCGTCCTGGGCCGGGTAGCGCTCGAGGAAGCCCAGATACTCGTCCACGGCGCGCGGGATCACGCCGAGATGCAGCTTCTTCGCCTCCCGGGGGCGGTTGAACATGAACAGCGACAGGCTCTCGGGCGTGCCGTAGCGCAGCCACTGGTCGATGGTGAGCCCGTTGCCCTTGGACTTCGAGATCTTGCGGCCCTCCTCGTCCAGGAAGAGCTCGTAGTTGAACCCCTCCGGCGGCTCGGCCCCGAGCGCGCGCGCGATCTGCGACGACAGCTTGACCGAGTCGATCAGGTCCTTGCCGGCCATTTCGTAATCGACGCCGAGCGCCACCCAGCGCATGGCCCAATCGGGCTTCCATTGCAGCTTGGCGTGGCCTCCCGTGACCGGGGTCTCGAAGCGCTCGCCCGTGTCCGGGTCACGCCACACGATGGTGCCGGCATCGGGCCGGACCTCCTCGATCGGCACCTGCATGACGTGCCCGGTCTTGGGGTGCAGCGGCAGAAAGGCCGAGTAGCTCGCGCTGCGTTCCTCGCGCAGAGACGGCAGCATGATCGCCTGCACGGCGTCGTAGCGCTCCAGCACGAGCCGCAGGGTCGGGTCGAACAGGCCGGAGCGGTAGCTGGCCGTGGCCGACATGAACTCGTAGTCGAAGCCGAACGAATCCAGGAAGGCGCGAAGGCGGGCGTTGTTGTGCTCGCCGAAGCTCGCATGCGTGCCGAACGGATCCGGCACGGCGGTGAGCGGCTGGTTCAGATGGGCCCGCAGGAGCTCCTGGTTCGGCACGTTGTCCGGCACCTTGCGGAGCCCGTCCATGTCGTCCGAGAAGGCGATCAGGCGCGTCGGCACCCGGTCCCCGGTCAGCACCCGGAACGCCTGCCGCACCATGGACGTGCGGGCGACCTCGCCGAAGGTGCCGATATGCGGCAGGCCCGAGGGGCCGTAGCCGGTCTCGAACAGCACCTGTCCCTTGCCGGTCTTCTCCAGCCGGGCAAGGAGCTTGCGGGCCTCCTCGAAGGGCCAGGCGCCGGCGCTGCGGGCGGCTTCGGCGGTGGCGGAATCGATCGGGGACATGGTCCGGGAACTCGCTGTCGGTCACTGAGATACGCCGCCCCTCGCGGCATCGCGGCTGAATAGCGCCCCGCTTTCTCGGCTTGCAACCGGCCTGCACGCCTCAGTCGATCGTCGGGCTTCTCCTAACCTCGCGGTTGCTCTTGGCTCCTCAGGCGGGAGCGAGGGTCGTGACGACGGGCGCGTCCGGGGATCCAGACGGGGCGGACCGGGGCGCGCGCGCTGCCCCGCTGCCGCCCGAACTCGCCGTCCTGGTCGGTCACGGGCTCGACCGGACGGTGCTGCTCCGCGCCGCGGAGCTGTCCCGCCGCTGGCAGGTCAGCGGCGACGAGGCGCTGATCGCGAGCGGGCTCGCGCCGGCGGAGGCGGTGTACCGGGCCCTGGCTGAGGCCAAGGGCCTTCCCTTTCTGAGCGCCGTTCCGCCGCTCCACCCGCTGGCCCGCTTTCCGGAGGCCGTGCTCGGCGGCATCGCGCCGCTCGCCGCGACCGACCGCTGGAGCTTTGTCTACGCGCCGAGAGGCCCCGCCTTTGTCCGCTTCGCCGGGCTTCCGCCCGGTCGGCCGCCCGGCTTCGCCCTCTGCACGCCGGATGGCCTGCGGCTCGCCACCTTCGCCGCGCGCGGCGAGCACATCGCCCGGCAGGCCGCCGAGAGCCTGCCCCGCGAGCGGCCGGATGACAGCTTCTATGACGGGATCACCCTCGGGCAACTCGCCTGGACCGCCGTCGGCGCGCTGCTTCTCGCCTTCGTGGCGGTCGGGGTGGGCGGCTCGGTCCGGCATGGCGCGATGCTTCTGGTCGGTCTGCCCTTTCTGGGCCTCGCCACCATTAAGGTCGCGGCTGCGCTGGAGAGGGTGGCCCCGCCGGGCGCGGCGTCACCGCGCCTGCCGGATGCCGACCTGCCCGTCTACACCGTGCTGGTGCCGCTATTCCGCGAAAGCCGCGTGCTGCGGAAACTCGTGGCGGCGCTGAGCGCGCTCGACTACCCGGCGGCCAAGCTCGACGCCAAACTGCTGATCGAGGAGGGGGACGGTGAAACCGCGGCCGCCCTCGCGCGCCTCCCTCTGCCGGGCTTCGTGGAGGTGGTGACGGTCCCGCCGGGGCAGCCCCGCACCAAGCCCCGCGCCCTCAATGTCGGGCTGGCGCTCGCGCGGGGACATTACCTTGTCGTCTACGACGCCGAGGACGTGCCGGAGCCCGGCCAGTTGCGCGACGCCGTGGCGGCCTTCGCCCGGGCAGCCCCGGACGTCGCCTGTCTGCAGGCCCGGCTCGTCATCGACAATGCCGACGACAACCACCTGACCCGCTTCTTTGCAGTGGAATACGGAGGGTTGTTCGACGTCGTGAACCCGGCCCTGCCGAGATTCGACCTCCCCATGCCGCTCGGCGGCACCTCGAACCATCTCCGGACCGAGGTGGTTCGCGCGCTGGGCGGCTGGGATCCCTGGAACGTCACGGAGGATGCCGACCTGGCGGTCCGCCTGTCCATGGCCGGCCACCGCATCGAGGACCTTCCCTCGTCCACGCTGGAGGAGGCGCCGGCCACCTTGCGGGCCTGGCTGGCCCAGCGCACGCGGTGGATGAAGGGCTTCGCCCAGACCACGATCACGCACTCGCGGCGGCCCATCCGAAATCTGGGCCGGCTCGGGCCCGTGCGGCTGTTCGGCATCGCCGGGCTTGTGTTCGGGGCCGTTGCCTCGGCCGTGGTCTACCCGGCTTTCACGGCGATTCTCGTGCTGGACGTCCTGCGCGGGGATCTGCTGCCCGGGGAGGGCATCGTCGACCATGTCACGACGGGGCTCGCCGCCACGCTGGTTCTGGCCGGAACCCTGGCCATGATCCTGCCCGGACTGCTCGCGATCGGGCGGCGGAGGTGGGGCCTGCGCCTGGTGCCCTACGCGCTCCTGATGCCGGCCTATTACCTGCTGGTCAGCCTGGCGGCCTGGCGCTCCCTCTGGGAGCTAGCCCTCGCCCCCGACCGCTGGAACAAGACCGAGCACGGCCTCGCCCGAACGTCGCTCGTACTCCCGCCGGCCGCGAACGCGCCCTGATCAGAGCCGGGCCAGCAGCTCTTCGGCGGCCTTGGCCGCAGGACGCTCCACATTGAAGGAGCCGACGAAGCGGCCCTCGCGATCCATCAGGTAGACGAGGGAGGTGTGCTCCATCGTGTAGCCGCCTTCCTTGAGCTCCGCCTTCTTGGCGAAGGCCCGGTAGCTCTTCACCACGCGGTCGATCTCGGCCTGGCTGCCGGTGAGGGCGAGAATGCGGGGGTCGAAGCTCGACACGTAGCTCTTCATCACCTCGGGCGTGTCGCGCTCCGGGTCCACCGTGACGAACAGCGCCCGCAGCTTGTCGCCACGCGGGCCGGCGGCGCGCAGAATCTCGGAGATCTCGAACAGCTTGGTCGGGCAGATGTCCGGGCAATGCGTGAAGCCGAAGAAGACCAGGAATGGCGCCCCTTTCAGGTCGCGCTCGGTGACGGTGCGGCCGTCGCCGTCCTGCAGCGTGAACGGTCCGCCGACCGACGAGACGGCGGCCACTTTGGGGCTCGGAGCGAGGGTCACGTACGCGGCGGTGCCCAGCGCCACGAGACCGAGGAGAAAGGCCGCCAGGGGGGCGGCGAGGCGGCGCCGGCGAGGGCTCATGGTCGTGTCACTTGGTCAGACGTTGAGGGGCAGGCGCTTGTCAGAAGCACCAGGCGAGGCCGGCCGTCACCATGGCCACGAAAACCCCGCTGCCCTGCGTCCACCACAGCAGGCTTCCGGCCGCCACGAGGCACAGGGCCGCGGCTCCGACGAGGAGACGCGCCGCGCGCGCCGTTCCCGGGGGGGATCCCTCGCTGGCGAGCCCCGCTTCGGCGCGCTCGGTCATGTCAGCACCTCCCGTGCGGCCGAGATGTAAGACACGGGGCCGCGCGGTCCAAGCGGGCAGGGCCGACCCGCCCGCGTTGACAAGCCGGATCGCCCTCCCGTATGACCCGCCCCTCGCGTGGGCCGAAAGCCCGCGCGTTCGTCGTTTGGGCGCCAGCGCCCGAACACCCCGCAAAACTGCCAAGAAGCCGGACCGGTTCGGGCGAGAGCCCGGCGGAGTCGGGATCGAACACGGAGAGAACGATGTTCGCAGTGATCAGAACGGGCGGGAAGCAATTCCGCGTCGCCGCCGCTGATGTCATCACGGTGCCCAAGATCGAGGGCGAGGCCGGTTCCACCATCACGTTCGACGAGGTGCTCATGCTGACCCGTGAGGGCGGCACCGAGGTCGGCCTGCCGAGCGTCGCAGGAGCGGTCGTCACGGGCGAGCTCGTGGCGCATGGCCGCGGCCCTAAGGTCATCGCCTTCAAGAAGCGCCGCCGCAAGAACTCGCGCCGCAAGCGTGGCCACCGCCAGGATCACACCCTGGTCCGGATCGGCTCCATCGCGCTGAACGGCGAGACGCTGGCCGAAGCCCCGGCCGACACCCGCCGCAGCCGCGCCGCAGCGCCGGAATCCGGTCTGGCCGAATCGGCGGCCGGCGAGTAAGCAGCCTCAAGTTCAAGGACACGCGTCATGGCACACAAGAAAGCAGGCGGCTCCTCCCGCAACGGCCGCGATTCCGACGGCCGTCGTCTCGGCCTCAAGAAGTTCGGCGACGAGCGGGTCGTGTCCGGCAACATCATCGTTCGCCAGCGCGGCACCAAGTTCCACCCCGGCGTGAATGTCGGGATGGGCAAGGACCACACCCTGTTCGCCACGGCCGAAGGCCGAGTCCGCTTTCTCACCAAAGCGGGCCGAGCTTTCGTGTCGGTCGTACCGGCTGCCGACGCAGCCCTTGCCGCCCAACAGGCGGCCGAATAGCGGCGGAGTCCCTGACGAAGGAGCTTCCGCCGGTGTCCCAAGGAACCGGCGGACCAGAGCTCCTTCAGACCTGCCACGTCTGAAGCTCCGATCCGAAGGGGAGGTGGGACCGCCACCTCCCCTTCGTCGTTCCCGGATCCCGGCGTCTGCCGGAGATCCGTTCGGATCGGAGCAGAGCATGTTTCCCGACCTCACCCGCGACGACGTCTTCCGTCTGGAGACCCGGCGGCTGTGGCTGCGCTGGCCGCGCCAGGCCGATGCGCCGGCGATCCTGCGTCTGGCCGGCGAGACGGCCGTGGCCGAGATGACGGCGCGGATTCCCCATCCCTATCCGGCCGAGGCCGCCACCGCCTTCGTGCTCGCGAGCCGGCGCGCCAACGCCGAAGGCTCCGGCTTGACGCTCGCCATCACGCCCCGGGCCAAGCCCGGCACGCTGATCGGGGCCGTGGCTATCACGGAGCAGGATGGCCGAGCCGCCCTCGGCTACTGGCTCGGCTCGCCGCATTGGGGGGAGGGACTGGCCACCGAGGCGGTTCGGGCCCTGATCGACGCCTATTTCGCCTACACGTCCGGGGGCGAGCTCCATGCCAGTGCCCGGGTCATCAACGGGGCGTCCCGGCGGGTGATCGAGAAATGCGGCTTCGTGCCGACCGGCTCCCGCCTGCACCCCTTTCCGGCGCGCGGCGGCGTGTTCCCGGTGGACACGTTCAGGCTCGACCGGCGGACCTGGTCGAGCTTCAAGGCCTGGTCGAGCACGGGGTTCGTGCCGCAGGGCCGGCATGAGGAATCGCATGCCGTCTGACGGTCCGCCGTTGCCCCCCGGGGCTCGCGCGCCTAGCTAGGCGCATGCAATTCCTTGACGAAGCCAAGATCTTCATCGCGTCGGGCGCCGGCGGCAACGGCTGCGTGGCGTTCCGACGCGAGAAGTTCATCGAGTTTGGGGGCCCCAACGGGGGCGATGGTGGCCAGGGCGGTGACGTCTGGGCGGAGGGCGTCGACGGGCTGAACACGCTGGTCGACTACCGCTACAAGCAGCATTTCAAGGCTGGGCGCGGCCAGCACGGCATGGGTCAGAATCGGGCCGGACATGCGGGCGACGACGCCGTGCTGAAGGTCCCGGCCGGGACCGAGATTCGGGACGAGGACGGCGAGACCGTGATCGCCGAGATCCTCCATGTCGGCCAGCGCGTGCGGCTCCTGAAGGGCGGCAACGGTGGCTTCGGCAACGCGCATTTCAAATCCTCGACCAACCAGGCGCCGCGCCGGGCGAATCCTGGACAGGAGTCGCAGGAGCGCTGGATCCGGCTGCGCCTGAAGCTGATTGCCGATGCGGGGCTGGTCGGGCTGCCCAATGCCGGCAAATCCACGTTCCTGGCCACCGTCACGGCTGCCCGGCCCAAGATCGCCGACTACCCCTTCACGACGCTCCATCCGGGTCTCGGTGTGGTGAGGTCGGATGCGCGCGAATTCGTGCTGGCCGACATCCCGGGCCTGATCGAAGGCGCGCATGAGGGCGCCGGGCTGGGGGACCGCTTCCTGGGCCACGTGGAGCGCTGCCGCGTGCTGCTGCACCTCGTGGACGGCACGTCCGAGGATGTGGGCCAGGCCTACCGGGTCATCCGGGGCGAGCTCGATGCCTATGGGCACGGCCTGCCGGACAAGCCGGAGGTGGTGGCGCTGAGCAAGGCGGACGCGCTCGATCCGGTGCTGCGCCAGGAGCGGGTGGCCCAGCTCGCCGAGGCGAGCGGCCGCGAACCGCTGGTTCTGTCGTCCGCCTCGGGCGAGGGCGTGGCGGACGCGCTCCGGCTCCTGTTCGAGCGCATCTCCGCCGCCCGGATCGCCGCGCGGGCGCCCTCGTCCTCGGATGAGCCGGCCTGGCAGCCCTGAGCCGTCGGCCGCGGGCAGCCCTGAGGCGGCCGTCGCGATAGGGTCGCGATAGGCGGTCGCGGGCCGGCGGGCGAACCGCCGGCGTCGGCCGGCGTTCTCCTGCGCCGATCGCGACGGAGCTGGCCATGACAATTCGTCCGGAAGATCTCGCCAAGGGTGTGCTGGCCGGAGCCGTGGCCGGCGTCGTGGCGTCGGTCACCATGGACCTGTTTCAGCGCGGCTACGCGGCCATGTCGTCGGGCGGCAGCGGGCGGGAGGGCGGTCCGGAGCAGGACGAGCCCTCCACCGTGAAGGTGGCGAACAGGATCGCCATGGCGACGGCGGGTCACCGGGTGCCGGACGCCTACGGGGCCTATGCCGGGGAGGCGGTCCATCTCGGCACGGGCGCCGCCCTCGGCGCCCTGTACGGGGCGGCAGCCGAGGCTGAGCCCCGCCTCGCGGCGGGCGGCGGCGCGCTCTACGGCGGCACCATCTGGGCGGTCCTGGACCAGGGGGTGGTTCCCGGCCTGCGGCTCGGGCCGCCGCCGCGCGACCAGGGGGCGGCCGATTACGCATACAGCCTCGCCTCGCATGTGGTGTTCGGCGTGGCCCTGGAGGCCACCCGGCGGCTGTTGCGGCGCCTCTAGGGGCGCCACACGCGCCTGGACCTGGCGGCCGGGCCCTGCTAGCCGCATGGCGGACGTGCCGGCTTGCCGCAGACAGAGCTGAAGGTCTGGGGCGAGGAGGCCGTCGCGCCTCCCACCGGCCGATGATCCCGTGACACCCTCCCTGATCGAGTTCCGCCGCGTCGTCCTCAAGGTCGGGTCGGCGCTTCTGGTGGACCGCGCCCGCTCGCGGCTGAACCATGCCTGGTTGGCGGCCCTGGCCGAGGACGTGGCCGAGCTGCACGGCCGCGGCGTCGAGGTGCTGGTCGTGTCCTCCGGCGCGGTGGCGCTCGGCCGCACCGTGCTGGGCTTCGGGCCCGGCGCCTTGCGGCTGGAGGAGAGCCAAGCCGCGGCCGCGGTGGGCCAGATCGCCCTGGCCCGCATCTGGTCCGAGGTCCTGGCCCATCAGGGCATCACGGCCGGCCAGATCCTGGTCACGCTGGCCGATACCGAGGAGCGCCGGCGTTACCTCAATGCGCGAGCAACCCTCAGCAAGCTGCTCGAGATGCGGGCGGTGCCGGTCGTGAACGAGAACGACACGGTGGCCACGACCGAGATCCGCTACGGCGACAACGACCGGCTGGCGGCTCGCGTGGCGACCATGATCGAAGCCGACCTCCTGGTCTTGTTCTCGGATGTGGACGGGCTCTACACCGCGCCGCCCGCGACCGATCCGGCAGCTCGCCATGTGCCCGTCGTGGAGCGGATCACGCCGGAGATCGACAGCATGGCCGGCGGCGCCGCGTCGGCCCTGTCGCGCGGCGGCATGCGGACCAAGGTCGAGGCCGCCAAGATCGCGACGGCCGGCGGCACCCACATGCTGATCGCCGACGGCCGGCCCAAGAACCCGCTTCGCCGCGTGGCGGACGGGGCGCGCTGCACCTGGTTCCTGACGCAGTCCTCGCCCTCCACCGCGCGCAAGACCTGGATCGGCGGGGCGCTGGAGCCGCGCGGAACGCTGGTGCTGGACGAGGGGGCGGCGCGGGCCCTGCGCGGCGGCGCGAGCCTCTTGCCGGTCGGGGTGACCTCGGTGTCGGGTGCCTTCAGTCGCGGCGACGCCGTGCTGCTGCGCGACGCCGCCGGGGCGATTCTCGGGCGCGGGCTCGTGGCCTATGACGCCGAGGACGCGGCCCGGGTGATCGGCCGCTCCAGCCGCGAGATCGAGGGCATCCTCGGCAATGGCGGCCGGGCGGAGATGATCCACCGCGACGACCTCGTCCTGGCCGGCTGATCGGCCTGGACGAGGCGGCGCCGGTTGCCCGGCCGGCCGATCAGTCCGCGTTCTCTTCGTCCAGGGCGAGGCCGTGCAGGATCTCGAACAAGGCCTCTCCGGTCAGCCGTGACGGGTCGAACCCGCTCTCCGGGCCGAGCGAGCCATAGCGGGCGGCGTCCTCGACGGAGGCTCCGACAAAGCCCATCGACCAGTTCTCGAAGGAGCGCGCCTCCGCCGGCCCGAAGGCGAGCAGCGACACGTCGCCATGGCGCTCGTCCTGCTGGATGCGCTCGAACACTTCTTCGACGGCCTCTCGGGGCCCTTCCAGAACCTGGGCAAAGCAGCCCGAATTGAACATCAGCGCGCCTGTGACGCCGGCCTTGGCGTTGTTCGCCCGGCTCTTGGCCAAGATGCCGTTGATGGCGGCTTCCAACGCGCCCGGCTCCCCTGCCACCTTGTTGCGGCTGTAATAAACCAGCCGGTGCAGATCATTGCTCATTCAGTCGCTCCTGTTGAGGAAAGGGGCCTGCTCGGTGCGAGCAAGGCCGTCGCGGCCTCGGGCGATAGCGGACAGCCCGTCAGATAGCCCTGTACGCCGTCGCAGCCTTCGGCCCGGATGCAGGCGAGCTCGGCTTCCGTCTCCACTCCTTCGGCCATGGTCTCCATGCCGAGCCCCGCCGCGAGGGTGACGATGGCCCGCACGATGGGGAGGCGGTGCGAATTGCGGTCGATGCCGCGCACGAAGGACTTGTCGACCTTGATGCGGTCGAACGGGAATTTCTGCAGGTAGCTCAGGGAGGAGTAGCCCGTCCCGAAATCGTCCATGGCGATGCGGACGCCCATCTGCCGCAAGGTCGCAAGCGTCCGTGTCACCGCGTCGCTGCCCTCCAGCAGCGCGCCCTCGGTGACCTCGAGTTCAAGCCGCGCCGCCGGCAGCCCGGAACGGGCCAGGGCGGAGGCCACGGTCTCGACCAGCCGACCGGTCCGGAACTGGGCCGGAGACACGTTGACGGAGACCGCCACCGAATCGGGCCAGGCGGCGGCCTGCTTGCAGGCCGTTCGCAGCACCCATTCGCCGATCGGCAGGATGACGCCGATCTCCTCCGCAAGCGGGATGAACTCGGAGGGCGGGACGACCCGGCCGTCCGGCGTTTCCCACCGGATCAGCGCTTCGAAACCCGAGATGGCGTTCGAGGCGAGGTGGATCTGCGGCTGGTAGACCAGTCGCAGCTGCTTGAGGGCCAGGGCCCGCCGCAGCTCGATCTCCATGAGGCGGCGCGCCTGGATGCGGTCGTTCATGCCGTGTTCGAAGAACCGGTAGGCGCCGCGCCCGTCAGCCTTGGCCCGAAACAGCGCCAGATCCGCATGGCGCAGCAGGGTGTCGGGCTCGTATCCGTCCTGCGGCGCGATCGCCACGCCGACGCTGGCCCCGACATTCAGGGTGTGCCCCTCCAGCGCATAGGTGCGGCCGATCAGGTCCACGAGTCGGGCCGCCAGGGCTTGTGCCGACGCCGGCTGCTCCGACCCGGATTGCAGCACGGCGAACTCATCCCCGCCGAGCCGGGCCGCGAGGTCGTCCGGATGCAGCGCACCGGTCAGCCGCCCGGCGACTTTCCGCAGCAACGCGTCGCCGACCGGGTGGCCGAGCGTGTCGTTGATGGCCTTGAACCGGTCGAGGTCGAGATAGAGCACCGCCACCGGCTTGCCGCTCTGTCTGGCGTCGGCCAGCCGCTCGCTGAGCCGTTCCCTGAAGATCTTCCGGTTGGCGAGCCCGGTCAGGGCGTCGTGATTGGCGAGTTCGGCATTGCGGACATGCTCGGTGACGTCGTCGAGGCTCAAGACGTAGCCGCCGTTGGAGAGGCGGCGGCTGGTGCAGTCGAGCAGCCGCTCGTCGACGAGCCGGAGCCGGCATGTCCCCTCGGCGTCCTGCCCGGACACGTGGTCGGCAAACATCTCCTCGCCGCCGCGGGCACCGCAGCTCGCCAGCAGCACGGGCATGGTGCAGCCGTGGGGATCGACGGGCTCGAACAGCTCCTCGGCGCTCCGGTTGACGTATTCGACCTCCCGCTCCTCGTTGAGGATGATCACCGCCGTGGCCATCTCCGGCAGCGCCGTGCTGCGCGGCGGGAAGCCGCGGCGTGGGTAGCTGTCTGGGGCGGAGTGGGGCATGGGGCCTAGTCTGAACGGGCCTCCCTCCTAAGGGCCCGCGTTCAAACGAACGGTGAATCCGGGCGCGGCAAGCGCAAGGGAACGGGGGGACCGGACAGCACGGCACGGGCGAGGCGACCCGGCGCGGCCGTGGCATCACCGGCACCCCGCATGCTAGAGAGCCGCTCCGTCCCGGCCGAGCCTCTGAGAGGGGTCATGAACGTCCCGCTGCCGATCCGACCTGCCGAGGCTGGAGGCACGAGCGCCCCGGCGCCGTCCGGGTCCGTGGCCGAGACGATGCACGGGATCGGCCAACGGGCCCGCGCGGCGGCCCGCCGTCTCGGCCTCGCCGGCGCGGCCGAGAAGCGTCGGGCGCTGCTGGAGGTCGCGGGCGCGATCGCGGCCGGCCGCGATGTCATCTTGGCCGCCAACGCGCTGGACCTCGCGGAGGCCCGCGCGGCGGGCCGCCCGGCCTCCTTCCTGGATCGCCTTCTGCTGGACCCCGGCCGCATCGAGGCGATCGCCCGTTCCGTGCGGGACATCGCGGCCCTGCCGGATCCGGTCGGCCGGATTTTGGCCCGCTTCGAGCGGCCGAACGGGCTCGTCATCGAGCGCGTCGCGACCCCGCTCGGCGTGGTCGGTGTGATTTTCGAGAGCCGGCCCAACGTCACGGCCGATGCCGCTGCGCTCTGCGTCATGGCCGGCAACGCGGCGATCCTGCGGGCCGGATCCGAAACCTTTCGGACGGCTGGCGCCCTCGCCGACGCGGTGCGGCTCGGGCTGGGCCGCGCCGGCCTGCCGGCCGATGCCGTCCAACTCGTCCCGACGCGGGACCGCGCGGCCGTCGGCGCCATGCTGGCCGGGCTCGACGGCGCGATCGACGTCATCGTGCCCCGGGGCGGCCGCAGCCTGGTGGAACGGGTCCAGGCCGAGGCCCGGGTGCCGGTCTTCGCGCATCTCGAGGGGCTCTGCCACGTCTTCGTCCATGCCGCCGCCGAGCCCGAGATGGCGCGCGAGATTGTCGTCAACGCCAAGATGCGCCGCACCGGGATCTGCGGCGCCGCCGAGACGCTTCTCGTGGACCGGGCCGGGGCCGAGACGCATCTCGCGCCGCTCCTCGGCGCGCTGATCGCCGCCGGCTGCGAAGTGCGGGGCGACGCGGTCGCGCGGGCCGCCGACCCGCGCGTGCTCGCGGCCAGCGAGGAGGATTGGCGCACCGAGTATCTGGATGCCGTGATCGCCGTCCGGGTGGTGGACGGCCTCGACGCTGCGCTCGACCACATCGCGCGCTACGGCTCCCACCACACGGACGCGATCGTGACCGGCGACGCGGCCATCGCGGAGCGCTTCCTGCGCGAGGTCGATTCGGCCATCGTGCTGCACAACGCCTCCACGCAATTCGCCGATGGCGGCGAGTTCGGCTTCGGCGGCGAGATCGGCATCGCGACCGGCCGCATGCATGCCCGCGGTCCGGTCGGCGTGGAGCAGCTGACCTCGTTCAATTACCGGGTGAGGGGGGCCGGCCAGATCCGGCCGGCATGACCTTGCGGCCAAGCCGGAGGCTGCCGCCGCACGCCCCCGGCATGCGGATCGGCCTCTACGGAGGCAGCTTCGACCCGCCGCATGCTGGCCATCGCCACGTCGCCCTGACCGCCCTGCGCCGGCTGCGGCTGGACCGGGTCTGGTGGACGGTTACGCTCGGCAACCCCCTCAAGGACCAGAGCCGGCTGGCGGCCCGCAGCGAGCGCCTCGCCGCCACGCGCCGCATCGCCCGCCACCCCCGCATGGTGGTCACCGACATCGATGCGGCGCTCGGCGCGGTCTACACCGTGGACACGCTGCGTTTCGTGCTGCGCCGCTGTCCGGGGGTGCGATTCTGCTGGATCATGGGCGCCGACAGCCTGGCCGGGTTCCACCGTTGGCGGAGCTGGCGGGAGATCGCCACCCGGGTGCCGCTGGCCGTGGTCGACCGGCCCGGCTGGACGGTGCGGGGACCCCGCGCCAAGGCCGCGGTCGCGCTCGGGCCCTCACGCGTGCCGGAGGTGCGCGCCCGCACTCTTCCCGGCCGCAAGCCTCCCGCCTGGGTGCTTCTGCATGGCCCTCGCTCGACCCTCTCCTCCACAGCCTTGCGAGAGAAAGCCCGCGCCCCCATGCGACGGCTTTGAAAAACGGGGTCGCGCGACTATCTTACCCTAGCGGCAACGTTGCGCCGCCGGAGATCGCCCAGCTGACCGAACACCTCTCGCCGGCCACGGCCTTTCACGCGCCTCCTCCTCCGGCCGGAGCCGAGGTTCCGCCCCAGCCGGACGTCCTGGCCCTCGCCCGCGCCTCTCTCGACGACATGAAGGCCGAGGAGATCGTCGAAATCGACCTCGTGGGCCGAACCTCGATCGCCGATGCCATGATCATCGCGTCGGGCCGCTCGCAGCGTCATGTCGGGTCCATCGCAGACCGCCTCGTGCAATCGCTCAAGGACAACGGCCATGGCCGCGTCCGCGTCGAGGGCCTGCCGGCCTGCGATTGGGTGCTGATCGACGCGGGGCATGTCATCGTCCACGTGTTTCGACCCGAGGTGAGGAGCTTCTACAACCTCGAGAAGATGTGGGGCGCCGACCGCCCGCTGGACGGCGTGGCCGTCTGATCCGTCTTGCGCGTCCGGATCCTCGCGATCGGTCGGCTGAAGAGCGGACCTGAACGGGATCTGGTCGAGCGGTATCGAACTCGCTGCCTCGCGCTCGGCCGTGGCCTCGGCTTCGCCGGGCCTGACCTCGTGGAGATCCCGGAGGGCCGGGCTCGTCGCGACGTGGAGCGCCGGGCCGACGAGGCCCTGCGCCTGCGCGAGCGGGCCGGCGGGGCGCAACTGCTGCTGCTCGACGAGGCCGCCCCGGCCATGACCAGTGAAGCGTTTGCCGGCCGCTTGGCCGAGCTGCGCGATGCCGGGCAGCCGGATCTCGCGCTGGTGATCGGCGGACCGGACGGATTCGATCCGGATTTCAAACGGCAGGGGGCGTGGTCCGTCTCCTTTGGCCGCTTCACGCTGCCCCACCAGCTCGTCCGGGTGCTCGCCACCGAGCAGCTTTACCGGGCGTTCACCATCATCGCCGGTCATCCCTATCATCGGGCTGGCGACGAGGGCGGGGCATGAGAGGTCTGCGGAGGTGCGGTCTGGCGGCAGCTCTGCTGCTGGCGTGCGTCGGGTCGGCCTCGGCCCAGACCGAATTTGACAAGCCGGCCGCGTCCGACCCGGCCTCCGCCGCGGTCACAGCGGACAGGGCGCGGCGGGAAGAGACGCTGCGCAGCCTCGAGCAGCGAGCGCGGCAGAGCGTCGAATCGCGCCAGCGGCTCGAAAGCGAGATCGCCACCTTGCGGTCCGACCGGCCGAAACTCTCGGCCGCGCTGCTGGACGCGGCGGGGCGGGCCCGAGCCGCCGAGGAGCGCGCGCGGGCGGCCGAGGCCCGCCTCG
>NZ_JAQGKF010000119.1 GCF_028290205.1 Enterovirga sp.
CACCTCGAACTTCCTTCGGATGTGCTTCGCCGTCCCGTGCGAAGAGTACAAGGTCAACCCGGTCCTCTCGCGAGCGCTCGACCGGATCTTCATCCTCCACGCTGACCACGAGCAGAACGCCTCGACCTCGACGGTGCGGCTGGCCGGTTCCTCGGGTGCCAATCCGTTCGCCTGCATCGCGGCCGGCATCGCCTGCCTGTGGGGGCCCGCCCATGGCGGCGCCAACGAGGCGGCCCTGAAGATGCTGGCGGAGATCGGCCGGCCTGAAAACGTCGCCAAATACGTCGCCAAGGCCAAGGACAAGAACGACCCGTTCCGTCTCATGGGCTTCGGCCACCGGGTCTACAAGAACTACGATCCCCGCGCTCGCATCATGCAAAGGACGACGCATGAAGTGCTGTCGGAGCTCGGCATCAAGGACGACCCGCTGCTCGACGTCGCGCTCGAGCTGGAGCAGCTCGCCTTGAGGGACGACTACTTCATCGAGAAGAAGCTTTATCCGAACATCGACTTCTATTCGGGCATCACCCTGAAGGCGATGGGCTTCCCGACCTCCATGTTCACCGTGCTGTTCGCGCTCGCCCGCACCGTGGGCTGGATCGCGCAGTGGATGGAGATGATCGAGGATCCGTCGCAAAAGATCGGTCGGCCGCGGCAGCTCTATGTCGGGGCGCCGCGCCGCGACTACCCGACCATGACGAACCGCGCCTAAATCCGTCTTGGTCGAGCCGGGAGAGCCCGGTTCGACCCGGCCCCGGCGGAGACGGCTCCGGCCGGGATCGCGGCCCTGGTCTGGTCGCTCAGACCTGACCGCCCTTCTGCAGGGCGGGCTCAGCTGAGCCGCTTGCCGCCCTGCCAGTCCCGCACGACCTGGAGCACGAGCGCGGCGGCCCGCTCGCTCGGCGTGGTCGGCGCGCCGGCCTCCAGGATCTCCGGCAGGCGCGCGAAGGCGTCGACCTGCCGCCGCCGCTCGGGCGTGTCGGAGAGAAGCGGCATCAAAGCGGCGGCGAGCCTCTCGGGCGTGCAATCCTCCTGCGTGAATTCCGGCACCACGTTCTCCTCGACCACGAGGTTGGCCAGGACGATCGTCGAGGTGGTGATCAGGAACCGGAACAGACCCTCGAGGCGTGACACCTGGTAGGCCACCACCATGGGCACGCCGGCCAGCGCGAGTTCCAGGGTCACGGTGCCAGACGCGGCAAGCGCCGCATGGGCCTCCCGCATGGCGGCGTATTTCGCCGCCTCCCCGTCCACGATGCGCGGCCGCACCGGCCAGGTCTCGGTGAGCCGGCGAATCTCCGGGGCGAGATGGGCCACGGCCGGAAGGGTCGCCTCGATGGGCCGTTCGCTCGCCTGGACGAGCCGGCGCAGCGTCTCGCCGAAATGCGGCAGGAGGCGCGCGATCTCGCCTCGCCGGCTGCCCGGCAGGATGACCAGGCGCAGCGGATCCCGGCCGAGCGGGCTGCGCTCGCCCGGGCCGGGGCTGAGATCGTCCAGCCGCTCGATCAGCGGGTGGCCGACATAGGTGCAGGGCGGACCGCCGAGCCTCAGATGGGCAGCGGGCTCGAACGGCTTCAGCGCCAGCACATGCGCGACGTAGCGGCGCATCTTGGCCGCGCGGCCGGGGCGCCAGGCCCAGACGGTCGGGCTCACGTAGTTGACGATCGGCAGGTCCGGCAGGCGGCGCGCGATCCGGCGCGCGACCGGGTGCGTGAAATCGGGGCTGTCGATGATCACGAGCACATCGGGCCGCGCCGCCACCGCGGCCGCGACGACATCGGATGCGCGCCGCAGGATCAGCGGCAGCTTGCGGACGACCTGAGCAACTCCCATCGCCGTGACATCGGCGAGGGGGAAGATGCTGCGCAGCCCTTCCCGTTGCATGGCCTCTCCGCCCACCCCGGAGAGTTGGACCTCCCCGTGAAGGCGGCGAAGCGCCCGGATCAGGGCGGCCCCGAGCTGGTCGCCGGACAATTCCCCGGCCACCATGAACACCCGCAGCGGCTCAGCCATCCTGCGCTGCGCTCCCCGGCGCGAGGCGGGCGGGATCCACCCCCACCAGAAACAATCCATGCCGATCCAGCCGGGCGATCGTCTCACGTCGGTTCAAGACAAGCGTCAGCCCGCTCGCGACAGCGATCCCGTCGAGCCCGGCCGCCGCAGCGTTCACCACCGTGCGGGGGCCGATGGCCGGCAGATCGACCCGCAGGTCCTGGCCGCGCTTCGGAGCCTTCACGAGGACGCCGCCGGACGTGGCGCGTTTGAACAGGCGGCGGCCGCGCAGGGCCTGCGCCCGGGCCAGCGTCCGATCGGTGCCCTCGGGCCCCTCGATGGCCAGAACACGCTCGTCGGACACCACCACGGCCTGGCCAATATCGAAGGGCGACATGGCATCGAGCACCCGCAGGCCACAGGCGATCGCAGCCTCGTCCTTGGAATCGGGGCCCCTCGCGCCATAGACGATCTGCTCGGCCAGGAGTTCGGGCGCCAGCTCACGGACCCCGAGCACCGGAAATCCGCGGTCCTCGATGAGCTCGACCACCCCGCGCATCAGCGTGTCGTCGCCTCGGGCCACCAGGCGGGCGATCTCGTCCCGGTTGCGGACCAGGGAGAAGGCGCCAGCGAGCGCTGCCGCGGATGGCCGGCTCAATCCCCCGGCCAGCGTCACGGCAGCCGGCTTCCACTCGTCCAGGCAGGCGAAGGCGCGCTGGATGTCGAGCAGGGCCACCACGGCGTCAGCCCGGCCCCGGGTGGCCCGGTCGGAGAAGCCCCGGATGGCCAGGATCCGACACGGACGCCCGGTCGCGGCGAGCCGGTCGGCCAAGAGCAGCGGAAGCTCGCCGCCGCCGGCCAGAATGGCGATCGGCCCGGCGCTCACGAGCCGGGCGGCGACGCTTCGCGCGGCGTGCAGATGGAGCGGTCGTTGCCGTCGCGGATGAAGTCCAGGATCTCGTGCACGGTCGGGTGCTTGGCGAATTCCTCGGCCACGTCCTCGACCCGCTCCGCGAGTGTGCCCTCGTCGGCGAAGAGCAGCCGGTAGGCACGGCGCAGGTCGTGGATCTGCTCGCGCGAAAAGCCGCGGCGGCGCAGCCCGATGATGTTCAGGCCGTGCAGATAGGCCCGGTTGCCGAGCACCATCCCGTAGGGGATCACGTCCTGCAGCACGGCCGAGAGCCCGCCCACGAAGGCGTGCGGTCCGATGCGGACGAATTGGTGCACGCCGGCGCCGCCGCCGATGATGGCGAAATCGCCGATCTTGCAATGCCCGGCCAGCATCACGTTCGACGTCAGGATGACGTTTGAGCCGACCCGGCAATCATGGGCCACGTGCGACTGGGCCAGGAGGAAGCAGCGGTCGCCGACGATGGTGCTGCCGGAGCCTGTGGCTGTGCCGACATTCATCGTCACGCCTTCGCGGATGATGCATTCCTCGCCGATCCGCAGCGTGGTCGGTTCGCCCTTGTAGCGCAGGTCCTGCGGCGCGTGCCCGATGGAGGCGAACGGGAAGATGCGCGTGCGCGGGCCGACCGTCGTGTGACCGGCCACCACGACATGGCTCAGGAGTTCGCAGCCGTCACCGAGCTCCACATCCGGCCCGACCGTGCAGTACGGGCCGATGCTGACGCCGGCGCCAAGGCGCGCGGCGGGGTCAACGATGGCGGTGGGGTGAATTCCGCGCCGGGGTTCGACGGGAACGTTCATTCCGAAACCAGCATCGCGCTCACCTCGGCCTCGGCCACCAGCGCGCCCTCGACCCTGGCCTCGCCGCGATACCACCACATATTGCGGCGGGAGCTGAGCTTGGTCATGTGGTACCGCACCACGTCCCCGGGCTGGACGGGCTTGCGAAACTTGGCCTTGTCGATGGTCATGAAGAAGACTTTGCTCGGCGGCTTGTTCTCGGACAGCTTGGACGCGATGCAGATCGCACCCGCCGTCTGCGCCATGCCCTCGATCAGCAGAACCCCCGGGAAGACCGGCGCCTGGGGGAAGTGGCCCATGAACGGGGACTCGTTGTAGGTCACGTTCTTGATGCCGATGCAGGACTTGTCGCCGTCGATCTCGACGATCCGGTCCACCAGAAGGAACGGGTAGCGGTGCGGAAGCAGTTCCAGGATGCGGCCGATATCAGCCGACTCGAGCTTCGCGATCTCCTCTGACATCCTCATCCTCCGGCCGGGCCCCGGCCCGGCACACGCTTAGGTCGTTTCACGCGCCGGGTGAATGGCCCGTCGTCAGGATGCGTCCGGCTCTCCGCCCTGCCCGCCGCGGCGTGCCGCCAGCGTCTTCAGCGTGGTCATCTCGCGGAACCATTCCCGCACCGGCTTGGCCGGCGTTCCGCCCCACCGCGACCCGGGCGGTACGTCCTTGTTGACGTTGCTGGATCCCGCGATCTGCGAGCCCGCGCCGATCCTGAGATGCCCCACAACGCCCACCTGTCCGGCAAGCACCACGTAGTCTTCCAGTGTCGCCGAGCCCGAAATGCCGGTCTGGGAGACGATGATGCAATGGCGGCCGATCACGACGTTGTGCGCAATCTGGACCAGGTTGTCGATCTTGGTGCCCTCGCCGATCACCGTGTCGCGCGTGGCGCCCCGGTCCACCGTCGTGTTGGCGCCGATCTCGACATCGTCCTGAATCACGACGCGTCCGATCTGCGCCACCTTGAGGTGGCGCCCGCGCCCCAGCGCATAGCCGAAGCCGTCCTGGCCGATCCGCACCCCGGGATGCAGCGTGACCCGGTCGCCGATCAGGGCGTTGAGCACGCTCACCTGTGGGCCGATCGAACAGTCGCGGCCGATGCGGCAGCCCGGGCCGACCACGGCTCCGGCCCCGATCACGCTTCCGCGGCCGATCTCCGTACCGGGCCCGATCACGGCGCCCGGATCCACCGTCACGCCGCTCTCGAGTCGGGCCGAGGGGTGGACCGAACTGCCGGGGCTGATGCCTGAGGCACCGAAGACGGAGCCGGGCCGCAGGGCATCGGGATGGAACCGTCCGAGGACGGCGGCATAGGTCCGATAAGGCTCCGGTACGACCAACGCCACGGTCCCGGACGGGACCTTTGGCGCGAAGCGGGCCGAGACGAGGCACAGCCCCGCCCGCGTCGCGGCGAGCGCGCCGAGGTAGCGCGCATTGTCCATGTAGGAGAGGTCGCGGGGACCGGCCTCCTCGAGGGAGGCAACCCCGTCAACCGAGATCGAGAGCTCGGTGACGGGGGGCTCAATTCCGGCCAGGGCCGCGATTTCGGCGAGCCCCATGGGCCCGCCGCGAGGGGGAAAAAAGAGCGGATCCAAACGCTTGATACCAGCCCGCGCCGACCCGCGACGCGGGTCAGGCGATCAGAACCGGGTGCCGCCCGAGAAGCGGAACGCCTGCGTCTGGTCCTCGCCCACGCGCTGACGCCCGAGCCCGTTGCCGTAATCGACGAACGTGCCGTTGTCCTTGGTGAGGGCGTAGGCGTAATCGAACCGCAGCGGACCGAGCGGCGAGTTCCACAGAATGGAGGCGCCGATCGAGGACCGAATGGTGTTGCGGTCCCGCACCGAGATGCATTCCGGCTGAACGTTCAGGGCCGAGAAGCCGCCATACGCCGCACAGCTCTGCCCGAAGCCCTCGAACCGGCCGTTGCCGTTCACATCCAGCGCCCGCGGACCGCGATAGCCGAACAGCGTACCGGCATCGGCGAACACGGCGCCCTTCAGCCCCAGATCGCGCGGGATCAGCGGGATCGGGAACTGCGCCTCGGCCGAGATGCCGAGATACGTGGTGCCGCCGAGCGCGTTCTGGCTCGCATCCGGGCTCGAGATGTCCCGCGGGCCGATGCCGGCCGGCGCGAAGCCGCGAACCAGCGTCGGTCCAAGGAAGTAGTGGTCGACGAGGCGCAGATCGCCGCCCGCGCTGCGCAGGCCACTGCTGGACCGCGAATTGCCGAGCCCCTCGGTGTGACCGCCCTGGATTTTCAGGACGCCGACGAGATCCTCGACGAACAGCTCGTGATAGGCGCGCGCCTCACCGGACACCCGGAAGTACTTCGAGTCCCCGCCGACACCCGCATAATCCGGCTTGATCTCGGCATAGATGCCGCTGCGCGGGTTCTTGAGGTTGTCGACCGTGTTGTAGGCCAGCGTGAGCCCGACCAGCGAGGTGACTGTGGAACCACGCGATTCCTTCACGGCGATGGAGGCTTCGCCGTCATAGGCGCAGTTCGGATAGGCCGCGGTCACCCCGTCCGGATTGAGCCGCGTGTAGCCGGGCAGCGGCACCGTGCAGTCGTTGAACGGCTGCTTCAGCGTGTTCGGGATCTTGAGATTCTGCTCGTACAGCGAATACCGCAGCGTCAGACCCGACTCCTCCGTCAACGGCAGGCCGAGGCGAAGCTGCCCACCCGTCGTGCGGTTCTCGTAGCGCGAGTACTGGGTCTGGTCCGAGTACTTGGTGAAGATGTCGAAGCCGGCCGCCAGCCGATACCCAAGGAAGTAGGGCTCGGTGAAGCTGAAATCGATGCCGTTCGAGCGCTGGCCGACCTGACCCGCAAGGCGGACGAACTGACCGCGGCCGAGGAAGTTCGACTCGGAGATCGAGACCTCGCCGATGGCGCCGTCGGCCGTGGAATAGCCGCCCGCAATCGAGAAGGCGCCGGTCGCCTGATCCTCGACGTCGATGTTCACGACGACCCGATCAGCGGCGGTGCCGGGCTCGGTCGAGACCCGAACCTTCTTGAAGTAGCCGAGGTTGTTCAGGCGCCGTTCGCCGCGGTCGATCAGGACCTTGTTGAAGGGATCCCCTTCTTCAATGTCGAGCTCGCGCCGGACCACGTAGTCGCGGGTACGGGTGTTGCCCCGCACGATGATGCGCTCGACATAGACCCGCGGACCCTCGTCGACGACGAAGCCGAGATTGACGGTCGAGGTGGCCTGATCCCGGGCGCCGGTCGGCCGCACCTGGACAAAGGGATGCCCGCGGCGGACCGCCGCCTGCGTCATGCCCGTGAGGGTCTTCTCGATCGCCTCGGCGTTGTAGACGTCGCCCGGATCGGTCTGGATCTCGCCGCGCAGGATCTCGGGATCGAGCGACGGCACCCGGGAGTCGAAGCCGACCGCACCGACGCGATACTGCGCGCCCTCGTTGACCGCGATGGTGATGACGTAGCCGCCGCGCTGCGCGTCGAAGCGCACGTCCGTGCCGGTCACCTGGAAGTCGGCATAGCCGTTCTTCAGGTAGTAGCGGCGAATGATCTCCTGGTCGGCGGCGAGCCGGTCCTCGTCATAGACGTCGTTCGTCTTGAGGAAGCTCAGCAGGTTCATCTCGCCCGTCTGCATGAGGTTGCGCAGACGCGTGGACGAGACGGCGGAGTTGCCCGTGAAGTTGATTTCGAGGACGCCGGTCTTGCCGCCCTCCTCGACCGTGAACACGACGTCGACACGGCCGTTCGGCAGGTCGACCACCCGCGACGTCACCGTCGCGTTGCCGCGGCCGATGCGGCGGTAGAATTCACGCAGGCGCTCCGCATCGGCCTCGACGAGGCGGCGATCCAGCGGCCGGCGGGCCTTGGTCTGCAACTCGGAGTCGAGCTGCTCGCGCTTGAACTTGCGATTTCCCTCGATCACGACACGGCTGATCGTGGTGTTCTCGTTGACCGTGACGACGATCTGGGCGCCCTGCCGAACGATGTTGACGCTCGAGAACAGCCCCGTCTGGAGCATGTTGCGGCGGGCCTCTTCGAGGGAGCCCGAACCGGAGATGTAGGAGCGCACGGTCTCAACATCGACGCGGCCATTGCCCCGAACCACGATCTCCTGCGCGGCGGCAGGCCCGCCGACCGCGACTGCGGCCAGCGCGGCGCCCAGCAGGGCTGCGTGAGAACGGGCCGGTCGGAACCGGCGCAACCTCTTCGTCGACATCATTCGCTTTTGCCCGTCTCGTTTCTTGCTTCTTGCGAAGCCAGTTCCCGATCCGGCGGCTACCTCCAGCCGGCCAAATACAGTGTCTGGCTTCCCCTAATCCCGGCCGTCACGCAACCGGGTTAAGCTTAATCAGCCCTCATTCTCGGGCTGCGTGGCGTCCGTGTCACGTCCCGCGGGCTGTAAAAGCTGCGCCAAGGTGAACAATGTCATTCCAGGTCGCGAACAGCATCAGCATCACCACCAGGGCCAGCCCGATTCGGAAGCCGATCTCCTGGGCACGGTCGCTCAGAGGCCGTCCCCTCACCGCCTCCACTCCGTAGAACAGGAGGTGGCCGCCGTCGAGCAGCGGCACCGGAAAGAGGTTCAGCAGCCCGATGGAGACGGACAGGATCGCGATCAGGCCGACCAGCGAGCCAAGTCCGCCCATCGAGGCGACGTCGCCCGAAACCCGCATGATGCCGATGGGGCCCGAGAGCTGCTGCGGCGATTCCCGGCCGACCACGAGCTTGCCGAGGTAGTTGAACGTCCGGTCGATCACGTTCCAGGTTTCGGCGACGCCGGCCCCCAGCGAATCAGCAAGCCCGTAGCTGACATGGACGACGTCGGCGGGATTGCGCGAGCCCTGCAGGCCGAGCTGCCCGATTCGCTGCTTGCCGAATCCCGGCACCTCGACCTCACGGACGGCCGGAACCGCCTCGATCGTGATCCGGCGACCGCCGCGATCGACCACGAATTGCAGCCGGTCGCCGCCGCTTGTGGTGACGAGCCGCTGCATGTCGGCGAAGCTGGTGATCTGCCGGCCGTCGATGGACACGATGACGTCCCCGGCCAGGAACCCGGCGGCCTCGGCCGGGCTGGCGGGCTGCACGGCCTCAATTCGGGCCGGCAGCACGGCGCGGCCGTTGACGTAGGTCATGGCCGCGAAGACGGCGATGGCCAGGAGGAAGTTGGCAATCGGGCCCGCGGCCACGATGGCGGCGCGCTTCCAGAGCGCCTGGTGGTGGAAGCTCACCGCCCGTTCCGAGGGGCTCATCGCGGCCAGGCTCTCGTCGTCCGGCACGCTGGCGCCGTTCATGTCACCCACGAACTTGACGTAGCCGCCCAGCGGGATGGCCGAAATCTTCCAGCGCGTGCCGTGGCGGTCGTACCAGCCCACCAACTCGCGCCCGAAGCCGATCGAGAACGCCTTGACGCCCACGCCGCACAGCCGCCCGACCCAGAAGTGGCCGAGCTCATGGATGAACACCACGATCGTCAGGACGAACAGGAAGGCGGCCGGATAGATCAACATCCCGCCGAGCTTGCCCAGCAACTCCATCACACTCTCCTCGGCGGGCGGCGCTCACCGGAGCGGCTCGCGCCCGCGGCGATTTTCAGCTGCGAGGGCTCACGCCGCTGCAGAAGCTCTGCGGCAAGCGCCCTCGCCTCCCCGTCCAGTGCGAGTGCCTCCTCGATCGTGGCGGGGGCGGCGGCGCCCTGTCCGCTTCTCCGCCGGCAGGTCTCTTCAACCACCGCCGGGATGTCGAGAAAGCCGATCCGGCCGTCGAGGAATGCCTGCACCGCGATCTCGTTGGCGCCGTTCAGGACCGCCGGCATGGCGCCTCCGGCAGCAAGCGCCTCGCGGGCGAGCCGCAGGCAGGGGAAGCGCTCCTCGTCGGGAGCCTCAAAGGTAAAGCTGCCGATCGCGGCGAGATCGAGACGGGGCACCTCGATCGTGAGGCGTCTCTCGACGCCCAGGCAATGCGCGATCGGAATGCGCATGTCCGGCACGGCCATGCCGGCCGTCACGCCCCCGTCGCGCCACTGCACCAGGCCGTGGATGATGGATTGGGGATGCACCACGACGCCCAGCCGATCCGGGCCGACGCCGAACAGGTGGTGCGCCTCGATCAGCTCGAGGCCCTTGTTCATCAGGCTGGCCGAATCGACGTTGATCTTGGCGCCCATCGAATAGGTCGGGTGCTTGGCCGTGTGCGCCGGCGTGGCGCCGGCCATCCTGTCCGACGACCAGGTCCGGAAGGGCCCGCCGGACGCGGTCAGAATCAGGGTCTCGACATCCTCGATGCAGCCGGCCGCCAGGGCCTGCGTCAGGGCATTGTGCTCCGAATCCATGGCCAGAATGGGCACGCCCTGCCGTTTGGCTTCGGCCATGAAGGCCTGGCCGGCCGAAACGAGACTTTCCTTGTTGGCCAAGGCGACGCGCCGGCCGGGTTTCAGTGCGTCCCGGGTCGGGACGAGACCCGCGGTGCCGGAGATGGCCGCCACGACGAGATCGGCGTCGCGGCTGCACGCCTCGTGCACGGCGGAGGGCCCTGCCCCGCAGGCGATCCCCGAGCCCGACAGCTCGGCCCGCAATTCCGCATGCCGCGAGCGGTCCGCCAGGGCCGCGTATTCGGCCCCGAGCTCGCGCGCCATGCGGGCGAGACCGGCCGCATCCTGCCCGGCCACCAGGGCTGAGACACGGAAGCGGTCACGGTGTTGCGACAGGACGTCGGCGGTGGAGCGGCCGATTGAACCGGTCGCGCCGAGAACGGTGATGCGGTCCGTCACGGCAGCGCCCGCCCGGTCGCGAGCTGGAGGCCCGCCAGAACGAGGCCGATCGCGATGGCGACCGCGGCGAAACCGTCCAGTCGATCCATGAAGCCCCCATGGCCCGGGATGAGCGAGCCCGAATCCTTGACCCCGAAACGCCGTTTCATGGCCGATTCTCCGAGGTCCCCGGCCTGGCTGACCATGGAGGCGAGCGCGGACAGGACCGCGACGGCCGGCAGCTCGACCGGAAGAACCACGCCCGCGTTCCGAGCCAGGATGGCGACGGCAAGGCCCGCGAGCGTGGCGCCGGCGACGCCGCCCGCGAATCCCGACCAGGTCTTGCGGGGGCTCACCGCCGGCCAGAGCTTGGGACCTCCAAACCTCCGGCCCGCGAAATACGCCGCGACGTCGGTGGTCCAAACCACCGCAAACAGCCACAGGAGGGCGGCCGTGCCCCCGCTCGGCCGGAAGCGCAGCATCAAGGGCACGAGCACGATGGCGGCAGCGTAGCCGAACCCCGCCAGCATCCAGGCCCGGTCCTGCCCCGAGCGGCCGAGGACCAGGGCTGCCGCGGCCACGACGGCGACGGCGACGGCGCCGACGAGGGTCGAACCCGCCCCATAGGCGAGCAGCAGGGCCGCGAGGCCCGCTGTCGCCACGGCACCGAGAGGCCGGGCGGGCTGCACCCCGGTCATCGCCAACCACTCCGTCAGCACGGCCATCCCGGCGCAGAACCAGAGCGCGGCCAGGATCCAGCCCCCGGTCCAGGCGGTCAGCACGGCCAGAGCCGCGAGCACGAGGGAGGAGGTCGTGCGGAGCCGTAACTCGGATTTGCCCGGACCTGATCCGCCCTGTCCGGTGGCGGTCATATCAGACAGCTTCTGCGCCCCGCCCACCGAACCGGCGATCCCGGCTCATGAACTGGCTGACGGCGGACCTGAACGCCCGGTCGTCGAAATCGGGCCAGAGGTCGGGCAGGAAGACGAACTCCGAATAGGCCGTCTGCCACGGGAGGAAGTTCGACACGCGCATCTCGCCCGACGTCCGGATGACGAGGTCGGGATCGGGAATCTCGGAGGTGTCCAGCGCGGCCGTGATGGCGGCGACATCGATCGCGTCCGGATCGAGCTGGCCGGCCCGGACGAGCCGCGCCAGGGCCCGCATGGCGCGGGCGATCTCCTGCCGCCCCCCGTAATTGAACGCCACCGTGAGCGTGAGCCCGGTGTTGCGGCGCGTAAGGTCCTGCGCCTCATCCAGGAGCGCCAACACGTCGGCCGAGAGGCCGGTGCGATCGCCGATCACGAGGACCCGCACATTGCTGTCGTGCAGTTCGGCGAGGTCGTTGCGAATGAAGCGCTTCAGAAGGCCGAACAGATCGGCGACCTCGGCCGGAGGCCGGCGCCAATTCTCGGTCGAGAAGCCGTACACGGTCAGGTAGCGGATCCCGAGCGCGGCTGCGCACCTCACGGCCCGCCGCACCGCGTCCACGCCGCGGCGGTGCCCCTCGATCCGGGGAAGTCCGCGTCGGGCCGCCCACCGGCCGTTCCCGTCCATGATGATCGCGACATGAGCCGGCGGCGTCCCGGCACAGGGATCGACGCTCGCGCCCAGGTCCGCGAGGGACGTGTCCAGGGCCGTGGAGGGGGGTGACATGCGTGTTGTTCGTCCGCCGCTCAGCCAGACCTTAAACCTGCATGATTTCCTTTTCCTTTGCGGCCACCAGGTTGTCCACCTCCGCAATCGCCTGATCGGTCGCCTTCTGCACCTCGGTGCCGTGCCGCTTGCCGTCGTCCTCGCTGATGTGGGAATCCTTCTCGAGGCGTTTCAACACGTCGAGGCCGTCCCGGCGGACGTGGCGGACGGCCACCCGCGCCTCCTCGGCGTATTTGTGAGCCACCTTCACCATCTCCTTGCGGCGCTGTTCGTTCATCTCGGGAACACGCAGCCGGATCACCTGGCCCTCTGTCTGCGGATTGAGGCCCAGGTCGGACTCCCGGATGGCCTTCTCGACGGCGGACACCATGCCCCGGTCCCACACCTGAACGGACAGGAGTCGCGGCTCGGGCACCGACACGGTCGCGACCTGGTTCATCGCCAGCGATTGCCCGTAGGCATTCACGTGGATGGGCTCCACCAGACTCGGCGTTGCCCGACCCGTGCGCAGGCCGCCGAGGTCCTGCTTCAGGGAGGCGACCGCCCCCTGCATGCGTCGTTTCAGGTCGCTGACGTCAAAGGTCGGGACGGCCATGGCATTGATCCTGATCGGGAATGGCCCGGATTACGCGCGCGCCGGCCCCTCATCAAGAGCCGCCGCCCCGCCGGGCCGGGGCATGTTCAGGGGGCGACGATGGTGGACCGCGCCTCACCGGCCAGGATCGCCGCCACCGAGCTCGGGGCGTGGATCGAGCCCACGATCACCGTGAGGCGGTTCTCGCGGGCGAGTGCGAAGGCGGCCGTGTCCATCACCTTGAGGTCGCGGGCGATCGCCTCGTCATGCGTCAAGCGGTCGTAGCGGGTGGCCGTGGCGTCCTGCTTCGGGTCCGCCGAATAGACGCCGTCGACCTGTGTCGCCTTGAGCACCGCGTGGCAGCGCAGCTCGGCCGCGCGCAGCACGGCGGCCGTGTCGGTCGTGAAGAAGGGATTTCCGGTGCCGCCGGCGATGAGCACGATCTGGCCACGCTGCAGGTGGTGCAGCGCGGGCTGGCGCGCGTAGGTCTCGCAGATGGTCGGCATGGACACGGCGGACATGGTGCGGGCCGTGACCCCGGCGGCGTTCAGCGCCGTTTCCAGGGCCAGTGAATTCATCACCGTGGCCAGCATGCCCATCGAATCGGCCGTCGGGCGGTCGATCCATCCGGCCTGGCTCATCCGGGCGCCCCGGATGATGTTGCCGCCGCCGATCACGATGGCGAGTTCGACCCCGGCGGCCGCCGTGCGGGCGAGATCGTCGGCCAAGGCGGCGAGCGTCTTCGGATAGAGCCAGTACCCATCGGGGGCGACCAGCGCCTCGCCCGAGAGCTTCACGAGAACCCGCCTGCGCCCGTCCGTCAAACCGCCTCTCCCTTGCCTCGCGGCGCATGTTCCGGCTGGGCGGGGCCGGTCAGGACGTCATGTCGCCCGTCACATGGCAACAGGGCGGCCCGTGAGCCGCCCTGCACCGTCTCAGCCGGCCGAGGCGCTGTCGCCGTCCGCCTTCTTGCCGATGCCCGACTGCGCGGCCACCTCGGCGGCGAAGTCGGTCTCCTCGCGGGCGATGCCTTCGCCCAGCGCGTAGCGGACGAAACCCTTGATCGCGACAGGCTTGCCGAGCCGGCCTTCGGCCTCCTTCAGCAGCTGCGTGAAGGTCTTGCCCGCATGGTCCGGGATCACGGAGGGCTGATCGAGCAGCGTGTTCTCCTTGTAGAACGACCGGAGCCCGCTTTCGACGATCTTCGCCAGCACGTTGTCGGGCTTGCCGGCGTTCTTGTCGCGCAGGATGGCGCTTTCCCGCTCAACCGTTGCCGGATCCACGCCCGAGGCGTCGACCGCCACCGGGTTCATGGCCGCGACGTGCTTGGCGATCTGGTTGCCGAGGGTGGCGAGCTGGGCGACGTCGCCTTCGGATTCGAGCGCCACCAGAACGCCGATCTTGCCGAGCCCCTCAGACACGGGGTTGTGGACGTAGTTCGCCACATAGCCGTGCTGCACTTCGAGTCGCACCACGCGGCGCAGCGACATGTTCTCGCCGATGGTGGCGATGAGCTCCTGGAGCTTGTCCTTCACCGTGAGCTGGGAGCCGGGCAGATGCGCGGCCTCCAGCGCGGCCAGGGAGCCGTCGGTCATGAGCGCGATCTTGGCCGCCTCGCGGGCAAACGCCTGGAAGGCGTCGTTGCGGGCCACGAAGTCGGTCTCGGAATTCACCTCCACCATGGCCGCCGAGCGGCCGGGGCTCTCGACGGCGACGAGGCCCTCGGCAGCGGTGCGGCCGGCCTTCTTGGCAGCCTTGGCGAGCCCCTTCTTGCGCAGCCAGTCGACCGCGGCCTCGATGTCGCCGTCGACCTCGTTGAGCGCGCCCTTGCAATCCATCATGCCCGCGCCGGTCTTCTCGCGCAGCTCCTTCACCAACGCGGCGGTGATCGTCGCCATCTCGTTCGTCCTTTCATGAATGAGGAAGCCGGCGGGTTGGCGCCGGCTTCGATCTGTTCAGGCGGTTCGGCCGTCCGGCCCGGGTCAGGCCGCGTCGATGAGCCTGCGCGCCTGGTCGATCCAGCCGTCGCGGCCGATGCGGCCGTTCAGCTTGAGGTCCGAGTCGAGCTTGACCACGTCCTCGGGCTTCATCGCGGCCACCTGCCAGTAGTGGAAGATGCCGGCGTCGTTCAGCTTCTTGTCGAGCTGCGGGCCGACGCCGGACAGCTTGGTGAGGTCGTCCGGGGCGCCGCGGGGCGCCGTCAGAAGCTCGAAGTTCTCGGCCGGGATCTCGATCTCCGGCTCGGCAGGGCTTTCCGCAGCGGCCGCGCCGCCGGCCGCCGAGAGATCTTCCGCCATCGGCTCTTCCGAGGCGCCGACATCGATGCCCTGGAAGCCCTGGCTGCGGCCGATGCCGTCCAGCGCCGCCCGGGCGATGAGGTCGCAATAGAGCGCGATGGCGCGACCGGCGTCGTCATTGGCCGGAACCGGGAAGGCAATGCCTTCGGGATCGCAATTCGTGTCCACGATCGCGGCGACCGGGATGCCGAGGCGCTGGGCCTCCTTGATGGCCAGCGATTCCTTGTTCGTGTCGATCACGAAGATGAGGCTGGGGACGCCGCCCATGTCCTTGATGCCGCCGAGCGCCTTGTCGAGCTTCTCCTTCTCGCGCGACAGCATCAGGCGCTCTTTCTTGGTGAGGCCCGGCCCGCCCGTGGTGAGCGTCTCGTCCAGGGTGCGCAGACGGTTGATCGATCCGGAGATCGTCTTCCAGTTGGTCAGCATGCCGCCGAGCCAGCGCGAATTCACATAGTACTGCGCCGACCGCTTGGCCGCCTCGGCGACCGCGTCGGAGGCCTGGCGCTTGGTGCCGACGAAAAGCACCCGGCCGCCCTTGGCCACCGTGTCGGACACGGCCTGCAGCGCGCGGTGCAGCATCGGCACCGTCTGGGCGAGGTCGATGATGTGGATGTTGTTGCGGGTGCCGAAGATGTAGGTCGACATCTTCGGGTTCCAGCGATGCGCCTGGTGACCGAAATGCGAGCCGGCTTCGAGCAGCTGGCGCATGGAGAAATCGGGAAGAGCCATTGAACACTATCTCCGGTTATGCCGCCGCGGAGCGATGGTCCGGCGAGGGCCGGACACCGGGACGCCTCATTGAATCATGAGGCCAGCTCCGCGTGTGGAATGCGCGGCCATATACGGTCCGGGCCACCGGAAGGCAAGACGCGGGCCGGGTCCCCGGCGAGGTCCCGCCCCCCGCATGCACCTGCCCGAAGGGCCGCCGGGACCTAGGCCCGGGCGACCTCCCAGGTTGTGGTGCCGTCCTTGTTGTCCTTGAGCTGAACGCCCCTCGCCTTGAGCTCGTCGCGGATGCGGTCCGACTCGGCCCAGTTCTTGTCCGCCCGGGCCGCGAGGCGACGGTCGATCGCGGCGGCGATCTCGGCCGGATCGACGGCCGGATCGGGCGCGCCGACATCGCCGGAGAAGCCGAGCGCCCGCAGCGTCCCGGCCAGGGCCTGCCGGTTGCCGGCGCGGGCGAGCCCGTGCAGTTCGGCGAGGGCCTTGGGGGTGTTCAGATCGTCGAGCAGGGCGTCCAGGACCGGCCGGGCGAATTCCGCCGGCGCCTCCCGGAAACCCGGCTCCCGCACCCAGCCGTCCAGCGTGCGGGCGCTTTCCTCGAGCCCCCTCACCGTCCAGTCGATGGGCTGCCGGTAATGGGTCTTGAGCATGTTGAGCCGGACCACCTCGCCCGGCCAGTCGGCCAGCACGTCGCGAATCGTGATGAAGTTGCCGAGCGATTTCGACATCTTCTCCCCCTCGACCTGCAGGAAGCCGTTGTGCAGCCAGTAGGTGGCCATCGCCGGCCTGCCGAAGCAGCAGCGCGACTGGGCGATCTCGTTTTCGTGGTGGGGGAAGATCAGGTCGAGCCCGCCGGCGTGGATGTCGAAGCTCTCGCCGAGATGCTTCCAGGCCATGGCGGAGCACTCGATGTGCCAGCCGGGGCGGCCCTCCGCGGCGATCCCGGCCGGGGACGGCCAGGACGGCTCCCCCGGCTTGGACGGCTTCCACAGCACAAAATCGAGCGGGGAGCGCTTGTAGGGCGCGACATCGACCCGCGCGCCCGCCTCCATCTCCTCCAGCGGCCGCCGCGAAAGGGAGCCGTAATCGGGCATCGACGGCACATGGAACAGAACGTGCCCTTCGGCCGCGTAGGCATGGCCCTGCGCCACCAGCCGGTCGATCAGCCGGCGCATCTCCTCGATATGTTCGGTGGCGCGCGGCTCGATCAGCGCGAGCCGCCCGCCCGGCCGGTTCACATCCTCCGGCATCAGAACCCCGAGGGCGCGGATGTCCTCATGAAACTGCCGTTCCGTCTCGGCCGTCACCCGCCGGATCGCGTCGTTCAGCGGCACGCCGGGAAAATCCCGCGCCGCCCGCGCATTGATCTTGTCGTCCACGTCCGTGATGTTGCGGACATAGGTGACGTGATCGGCACCGTAGAGGTGGCGCAGCAGGCGGAACAGGAGGTCGAAAACGATCACCGGCCGGGCGTTGCCGATATGGGCGAAATCGTAGACCGTGGGCCCGCAGGCATACATCCTGACATGGGCCGGATCCGCCGGAGCAAACGGCTCCTTGCGTCGGGTCAGCGTGTTGGTGAGCCGCAAGCCTTCCGGCATGGCGATCGATCCTCAGCCCCGAGCGGGGCGTCTCTGTCCACGGTGCAAGGCCGCCACACCCCCTCACCAAACCGAGCGGGACCGGCGGGCGCGATTGCCCCACACCCCTGAATCCGTCAAGACGCGCTCGCCTTGCCGACATGACGCTGCAACAAAAATCATCCCGGTGGAAACATTCGGGAAGCTCGGCGGTTTAAGGCTTTGTTGAGGCGTGGGAGACAACAGTCTGCCACATTCGGGGATTGGGTTCAGGATTGGTGATGATGCGCCGAAAGCTTGCCATTCTCGGCTTTGCGACCGCCCTCCTGGGTGGCGCGATCGGTGCGACAGCGCTCCTGACCGATCAGACGCAGGCCGCCACGGCCGCGGCGACGTCCTTTATTATTCCGCTGAACGACGGTTACGGCGTCGCCGATTGCGTCGGCTCGGGCTCGAGCTGCGGCCAGGTGGTGGCCGACGCGTGGTGCGAGGCGCAAGGCTTTGCCCGTTCGGCGTCGTTCGGCCCGGCCGATGTCGAGGTGACCGGCTCCATCGCGCCCGGAAGCAGCCGGCCCATTTCCGTCACCTGCGCCAACTGACGGGCGGGCCGCAGCCGCGCCCTCCCCGAGCGGTCAGTTCTTCACCCACTCCGCGCAGCGCGGCGCGGCGGCCTCCGGCCCCCACGGCATGATCGGCACGCTCGAGGTCGAGTTCTTGGGCGAGCCTTCCACCACCCGGTCCGAATAGACGAGATACACCAGCACGTTGCGCTTGGCGTCGCAGCCGCGCACGATCTGCATCGTCTTGAACAGGAGCGAGCGGCGCTCCTTGATCATCACCTCGCCCTGCTCGAACTTCGCCTTGAACTGGATCGGCCCGATCTGCCGGCAGGCGAGCGAGATGTCCGAGACCTCCTCGGCAAGGCCGAGGCCCCCCTTGATGCCGCCCTTCTCGGGGACCGTGTAGTGGCAGGCCACGCCGCCCACGGCCGGGTCGTCAACGCCGTAGACCGCGAGCTTGTCGTTCGGGGTCAGCGGGCGCCAGACGGTGGACTTCTTGAAGATCGGGTCGGGATCGTCGGCCAGGGCGGGTGAGACCCCGCCGAGACATGCCGCCGCCGCCAGCACAAACCGCATCCGCACCATCACCGCTCTCCCGACCGCACCCTATGTGGGGACTCGGGGGCCCGACGGAAATGGGCGGTCAGGCCGCCTCGCCGCGAAGACGCCGCAGGCTGCGGTCGCGCCCGATCAGTGGCAGAAGCTGCGCCAGTTCGGGCCCGTGATCGCGCCCGGTCAGAGCGAGACGGAGCGGGTGAAACAGGGCCCGGCCCTTGCGGCCAGTGGCCTCGCGCACGGCTGCGGTCCAGTCCCGCCAGGTCTCCTGGCTCCAGGGCTCCTCGGGCAGCAGGTCGGAGGCGGCCGCGGTCAGCGCGGCGTCCTCGATCACGGGCTCGACCGGCCCCTCGATCACCTGCCACCAGCCCGTCACGTCCATGAAGCGGGTGAGATTGCCCCTGACCGCCAGCCAGAAGGCCTCGCCGCCACCGACCTCGAGGGCGCGCAGCCGCTCCTCGGCTTCGGTCCAGGCCAGGCCGTGCAGCACGCGGGCGTTGAGGCTGTCGAGGTCGCTCTCGAGAAACTGCGCCGGCGCCCGCGACACGTGGGCGAGATCGACGAGGCCGCCGAGTTCGGCGAGGTCCGCCACCGGGCGCACGGGCTCGGGCGAGCCCACAAGCACCGCCAGGGCCGCAACCGCCATGGGTTCGAGCCCGCTTTCCCGGAGGCTGCGGAGCGACAGCGCACCCGAGCGTTTGGAGAGCCCCTCCCCGCCCGCGGTGGTCAGCAGATTGTGGTGGCCGAAGGCCGGGATCGACGCGCCGAGGGCCTCCAGGATCTGGATCTGCACGGCCGTGTTGGTGACGTGGTCTTCGCCGCGGATCACGTGCGTGACCCCGAGGTCGGCATCGTCGGCCACAGAGGGCAGCGTGTAGAGATAGCTTCCGTCCTGGCGCACGAGCACCGGATCGGACAGCGAGCCGGTCTCGACGTGGGACGGCCCCCGCACGAGATCGTCCCAACCCACGCGGCGGTCTTCCAGACGGAAGCGCCAATGCGGGCGCCGGCCCTCGGCTTCGAACTGCGCGCGCTCGGCGCCGGAGAGCTCCAGCGCGGCGCGGTCGTAGACGGGGGGCCGCCCTCGGACAAGCTGGATGCGGCGGCGTCGGTCGAGTTCCTCCGCGGTCTCATAGCAGGGATAGAGCCGGCCGAGATCACGCAGCCGCCGGGCTGCTTCGTCGTAGGTGGCGAGCCGCTCGGATTGGCGCACCACGCGGTCCGGCGGGATGCCGAGCCAGCGCAGGTCCACCTCGATCGCATCCGCGTATTCGCGGCGCGACCGCTCGAGGTCGGTGTCGTCGAAGCGCAGAATGAAGGTGCCGCCCTCCCGCCGCGCGAACAGCGCGTTGAGGAGGGCCGTGCGGGCGTTCCCGATATGGATGAATCCTGTCGGGGACGGCGCAAAGCGGACGATCGGGCTCATGGGAAGCCTGTAGCCGGTCGGGGCCGGACTGTCGCCCTTGGCCGGCCTGTGCCCCACACCCTCCTGCAGCCGCGGCGGGAACGATCCCTCCGTCCGGATGGGAACCGCTCAAGCTTGACGCCGTTGTGAAGCTACATACGGTTGGAGGGTTTACATCATGATGAAGGGCGGTCTTCTCTGGCTGATCGGCATCCCGCTGCCGATCATTCTTATCCTGTTCTTCATGGGATACCTGAGCTGAGCCCTCGGAGCTGAGATCAGCAAAGAAGGAGGGGCGGACTTCCGCCCCTTTTTCTATTCCGCCGCCGCCGGGATGGTGACACCGCGCGAGACCCGCTCGCGCTTGATCAGTTCCGCCGTCATGAAGGCGATCTCGAGCGCCTGGTCGGCGTTGAGACGCGGGTCGCAATAGGTGTGATAGCGGTCCTGCAGATCCGCATCGGACACGGCCCGCGCTCCGCCGCCGGTGCATTCGGTGACGTCCTTGCCGGTCATCTCGAGATGCAGCCCGCCGGCATGCGTGCCCTCGGCCTGGTGCACGGCGAAGAAGCTCTCGACCTCCTGAACGATCATCTCGTAGGGCCGCGTCTTGTAGTTGCCCGACTTCACCGTGTTGCCGTGCATCGGGTCGCAGGACCACACCACCGTGCGGCCTTCCCGGACCATGGCCCGGATCAGGCCCGGCAGGTGCTCGCCGACTTTGCGCGCGCCGAATCGGCAGATCAGCGTCAGCCGGCCGGGCTCCCGCTCGGGATCCAGGATGTCGGCGAGGCGGAGCAGCCCGTCCGGCGTCAGCGACGGCCCGCATTTCAGCCCGATCGGGTTGCGGACGCCGCGGGCGTATTCGACATGGGCGTGATCGGGCTGCCGCGTGCGGTCACCGATCCACAGCATGTGGCCCGACGTGGCGTAGGGATCGCCCGTGGTCGAATCGATCCGCGTCAGCGCCTCCTCGAAGCCCAGCAACAGGGCCTCATGGCTGGTGTAGAAGTCGGTGGTCCGCATCTCCTGGTGCATCTCGGGATTGATCCCGATGGCCCGCATGAAGGAGAGCGTTTCCGTGATGCGGTCGGCGAGTTCTACGTAGCGCGAGGCCTGATCGGGATCCCGCGCATAGCCGAGCATCCAGCGGTGCACGTTGTCGAGGTTGGCATAGCCGCCGGTCGCGAAGGCCCGGAGCAGGTTCAGGGTCGCGGCCGATTGCCGGTAGGCCTCGATCTGCCGCCTCGGGTCAGGCCGGCGCGAGGCCTCGTCGAAGCTGATGTCGTTGACGATGTCGCCGCGATAGCTCGGCCATTCCGCGTCGCCGATCCGTTCCGTCGGCGTGGAGCGCGGCTTGGCGAACTGCCCGGCGATGCGGCCGACCTTCACCACGGGCGAGGCGCCCGCGAAGGTCAGCACCACGGCCATCTGCAGGAAGACGCGGAAGAAGTCGCGGATGTTGTCGGCGGAATGCTCGGCAAAGCTTTCGGCGCAGTCGCCGCCCTGGAGGAGGAAGGCCTCGCCCGCCGCCACCTTGCCGAGCGCCGCCTTCAGCTTGCGGGCCTCGCCCGCGAAGACCAGCGGCGGAAATCCGGCAAGCTGTTTCTCGACGGCGGCCAATGCCTCGGCCGGCTCGTAGACCGGCACCTGCTGGACGGGCTTCGACCGCCAGCTTCCGGGACTCCACCGCTCACCCATGACCCTGCCCGTGCATCCTGCCGTATGAACCGGCGGGCGTTATAGGCAGCCCGTCCCGGGAAGGCGAGCGCCGAGGCGTCCTCTCCGGCTCAGGTGCCCGCCGTCACCGCCTCGGTGTGGGCGGCCTGGACGATCAGCCTGCGGTATTCGGCCTCGGGCACGCCGTAGATTCCGGCGCAGAGCTCCACCAGACCCGCGCGGTCGCGGATGATGACGAGGCCGCGCCGCGACCGGATCAGGCCGCAGCCTTCGAGTTCGTGCAGCGCGACGGTGACCCCCGGACGGCGGACCGCCAGCATCATGGCCATGAAGTCGTGCGTGAGCTGCAGCTCGTCGCCGTCAATGCGGTCGTGCAGCATCAGAAGCCAGCGCGCCAGCCGCTGCTGCACGATCGCGACTCCGGCCGCCAGGGCGGTGTGGCTGACCTGGATCGAGAAGGCCTGCACGTAGCGCAGCAGCGCGCGGTGCAGGTCGGGGGAGCGGCGCAGCGCCCCGTTGAGGGCGGCCGCGGAGACGCGTGAGGCAGTTCCGGGCACCTGGACCACCGTTTCGTGCGGGGATCGCCCGGCATCGGTCAGCACCGCGACACCGGACATGCCGTCCCGGCCGAACGGTCCCGCCTCCATGCGCCGGCCGGCCGGGTCCATCACCACAACCGAGGCAATGCCGGATTCGGGAAAGTAGACGGCACCGATCTCGGTGTTCGGCGCCTCCAGCACCTGCCCCTGCAGCAGGGTCACGGAGTCGAGAAGGGGCGCGAGGGCGGCGAGTTCCTCCCCCGGCAGCGAGGCGAGCAACTGGTTGCGGAACGCCGGTCTCGGACTCGTCATGGAGGTCATTCCCGCCTTGGGGCGACATGCTCCGCGCCCGGCAAACTTGAGTATCAGGTCAAGCTTCCGCCGCGGCAATGCGAGAGCGACTTCCGCGCGGATGCGCGAGCCTCTACAGACCGGCCTTCGGGGAGGACGACAATGAGCGAGCAGCACAAGGTAGCCCTGGTCACGGGAGCCGGCACCGGAGTCGGCAAGGCGGCGGTCCTGTCGCTGCTGCGGGACGGCTTCTCGGTCGTTCTGTCCGGGCGGCGGCGCGAGCCCCTGGAGGAGGTCGCGGCGGCAGCCGAGCGGGGCCGCACGCTGGTGGTCCCGGGCGACGTGACCAAGCCCGAGGACGTCGCCGCGCTGTTCGGCCAGACCCAGCAGACCTACGGTCGGCTGGACGTGCTGTTCAACAATGCCGGCCGCGGCGCACCGGCGGTTCCCATCGAGGACCTGCCCCTCGAGACCTGGCGTGAGGTGGTCGACACCAACCTGACCGGCATGTTCCTGTGCATCCAGCACGCGTTCCGGATCATGAAGGACCAGACCCCGCGCGGCGGCCGCATCATCAACAACGGCTCCATCTCGGCCCACGCCCCGCGGCCGTTCTCGATCGCCTACACGGCGACGAAACACGCGGTGACGGGGCTGACCAAGTCGTGCTCGCTCGACGGCCGCGCCTACGACATCGCCTGCGGCCAGATCGACATCGGCAATGCCGATACCGCCATGGGCGGCCGCATGAAGGCCGGCGTGCCTCAGGCCAACGGCCAGATCGCCGCCGAGGCCGTGATGGACCCGGCCGTCGTGGGCGACGCCGTGGCGCACATGGCCTCCCTGCCGCTGGCCGCGAACGTGCAGTTCATGACCGTCATGGCGACCAAGATGCCGTTCGTCGGCCGGGGCTGAGCCGAGGCGGCCCCGGCCTCCGGGCCGCCCCCCTCCGCGGCCGCCTACCCGACCGCGACCGACTTCTTGGTCACGAACGGCGTCCGCATCGTGACGAACTCTTCCGCCGCGGTCGGATGGACCGCGACGGTGCGGTCGAAATCGGCCTTGGTCGCGCCCATGCCGACCGCCACGGCCGCGAGCTGGATCATCTCGCCCGCGTCGTGGCCGAGCACGTGCACGCCGAGCACGCGGTCGGTGGAGCCGTGCACGACGATCTTCATCAGCGTCCGCTCGTCCCGGCCGCTGATCGTGGCCTTCATCGGCCGAAAGCTCGCCTTGAAGATCACCACGTCGCCGCCGTGCCGGGATCGCGCCGTGCTTTCGCTCATGCCTACCGTGCCGATCTCCGGGGTTGAGAAGACGCCCGTCGGGATCAGGCCGTGGTCCACGGCGGTCGGCCTGCCGCCGAAGACGGTGTCGGCGAAGGCATGGCCTTCCCGGATGGCAATCGGCGTCAGGTTCGCCCGGTTGGTCACGTCGCCCACCGCCCAGATCGACGGCACGGCGCTGCGCGAGTGCAGGTCGACCGGGATGGCGCCGATCTCGTCGGTTGCCACGCCCACACCTTCGAGGCCGAGTCCGGCCGTGTGCGGCCGCCGCCCCGTCGCGACCAGGATCGCGTCGAACGGCAGCGTACGGCCATCGGACAGGGTCGCCTGGAGCACGCGGCCGTCGCGCGCGATCCGCTCCAGCGTGGTGCCGAGCGCCAGGCCGATGCCACGCTTCGCATAGGCCTCGCCCAGCCCATCGCGCAGATCCTCGTCGAAGCCGCGCAGCAGCTTGTCGCCGCGGTGGAGTAGCGTGGTTTCCGACCCGAGACCGGCGAAGATGCCGGCGAACTCGACCGCGATGTAGCCGCCGCCGATGATCAGGATCCTGTCCGGCCGGCTCTCGAGGTCGAACACCTCGTTCGAGGTGATGGCGAGCTCCCCGCCGGGAATCGGCGGGTCGAGCGACGGCGTCGCCCCGACCGCGACAAGGATGTGGCGGGCCCGGATGCGCCGCCCGGAGGCGAGCGCCACCGTGTTGGCATCTGCGATGGTGGCCCGCTCCTCATGGATCTCGACGCCGCTCGTCTGCAGGAGGGAGCGGTAGATCCCCTCGAGGCGCCGGATCTCCGTGTCCCTGTTGCGCTTCAGAACCGACCAGTCGAAGCGGGGCTCCCCGACATCCCAGCCGAACCCGCGCGCATCCTCGAACTCGTCCCGAAAGCGGCTGGCATAAACCATCAGCTTTTTCGGAACGCAGCCGCGGATCACGCAGGTTCCGCCCAGCCGGTATTCCTCGGCCAGCGCGACGCTCGCGCCGTGGCCGGCCGCGATTCGGGCGGCCCGCACCCCGCCCGAGCCGCCGCCGATCACGAACAGATCGACCTCGTCCTTCGCCATGTCGCGCCATTCCTCTGGCCAGAAGCGGGCCGCTTAGCGGCTCCCGGGAAGGATGAACAGCGAGGGCGGGCGCCGCGAGTTGCGCACAGGCTCCCCCGCAATCCGCGCCCGCCGCCGTATGGTTCATCGATTGTTAGCGGTTCCGCCTCATGCTTACCGGACTCCTACTCCTGCGCCCGGTGTCCCGCATGCGTGTCCTGCTGATCGAAGACGATGCGATGGTCTCCCGCAGCGTCGAACTCATGCTCCGGGCCGAGAGTTTCAGCGTGTTCGCGACCGACCTCGGCGAGGAAGGCATCGATCTCGGCAAGCTGTACGATTACGACATCATCCTGCTCGACCTGAACCTCCCCGACATGTCGGGCTACGACGTGCTGAAGCAGCTGCGGGTGGCCAAGGTCAGGACCCCGGTGCTCATTCTGTCCGGCATGGCCGGAACGCAGGAGAAGGTGAAGGGACTCGGCTTTGGAGCCGACGACTACCTGACCAAGCCCTTCCACAAGGACGAGCTGGTCGCCCGCATCCACGCCATCGTGCGCCGCTCGCAGGGCCACGCCGAGGCGGCGGTCCATTGCGGCGACCTGACCATCAAGGTCGAGGCCAAGCAGGCGGAGATCGCCGGCAAGGTCGTCAACCTGACGGGCAAGGAGTACCAGATGCTGGATCTCCTCGCCACGCGCCAGGGCTCGACGATCACCAAGGAGATGTTCCTCAACCACCTCTATGGCGGCATGGACGAGCCGGAGATGAAGATCATCGACGTCTTCATCTGCAAGCTGCGCAAGAAGCTCGCGGACGCCTCCGGCGGCAAGAACTATATCGAGACGGTCTGGGGCCGCGGCTATACCCTGCGCGAGCCAGTTCCGCAGAAGCTCGCCGGCTAGTTTCCGGGCGCCCGTCTCCGCCCCGGCGGCAAGCGGGCCGGACGGCGCAAACCCCACCATTCCGGCCACGCCTCGGCGTCGCCCGGCCTCAGCCCCGGTCCCATCAGGAGCCGGGGCTTTACGCATGTGGGCTCTGGATTCCCTTCGCTAACGATGTCCGACATCCCCGTGGAACATTCGCGCCAGGGCGGCATTCGTGACCTGAACGCGCACCCGTGCGGTCGCGCACAGATATCCGACAGTGACGGCCCTACGGCTGTTCCGTCGATCAGGGGAATAAGATGAGCAGATTGCCAGAAGTTGTCGTGCTGATGCTTGGCTCGGCGCTCCTGACGGTCGGCCTCGCCGCGGCGGAAGCCCGGGACGGTCGCGCGGAGCAGGGTGCGGGGCCGGTGATCGAGACCCGCCTCCAGGTCTCTCCCGCCGAAAAGGCCCAGGCCGTTCAGGCCATCGCCGAGCAGATCGTGGACGGCCCCGCCTGCGGCCGCAAGGTCAAGGTCGTCTATGCCGGCTACGGCGAGGGCAACCGCGCGCCCTGCCCGCAGCCGGCCCGCTAAGAAAGCTCGGTTTCGGGCCCTCGGGCCGGACCGGCCCGAAGAACCAGTGCGGGCGCGATCCTGAGCGGCGCGCGCCCGCCCTTCACCGCCGAGACAAGGATGCGGACGGCGTCCCGCTCCGGATCGGACCGGACCGGAACCACGACGGTCGAGCCGAAGGCGGGCGCGAGCGCCGCGAGGCAGGTCTCGAGCGCGTCCGCCCGGTGCACGAGCGTGAGCCGGCCGCGTGGCTTCAGCAGCCAGGCGGCCACGCCGAGCCAGCCGTTCAGACCGCCCCCGCTGAACACATGCGCCGCCCGCCGGCCCGGATCGGGCGAGGGTGGGCTCCCCCCCTCGAAGAAGGGCGGATTGGTCAGCACCGCGTCGGCCATGCCGGCTGACAGGCCGGCCGCCCTCAGCGTGCGGCGGTCCGCGAACAGGTCGACATTCCGCACCTCGGCCTCGGCCTGCCCGTTGCGAACAAGATTTTCGCGCGCCAGCGCGGCGAGCAACGGGTCCCGCTCCACCAGCGTGAGCCGGATCCCGGGCACCCGCGCACCCGCCATCAGGCCCACTGCCCCGCTGGCGCTGCCAAGGTCGACCACGTGGTCGCCCGGCCGGAGATCGGCCTGCCCGGCCAGGAGCACGGCATCCGTTCCGGCCCGGTGACCCCTTCGCGGCTGGAGCAGCCGGACCCGGCCCTCGAGGAGCCGGTCGTCGGTGATCTCCGGCGCGTCGCAAGCCTCACGTGTCACGCAATTCGGCCCCGAGTCCCGCTTCGATCACCAGCCTGCGCGCCTCGTCGGCCCAATCCGCCGGCACCAGGAGGCGCCGCTGAAACGCGCCGATGGACCCTTCCAGCACGCTGATGTGCGCGTCCGCGACCAGGACCGGGATGTCGTCCCCTTCCAGCAGGCGCCGCACGACGTCGAGGAGGACGACGTCGTTGGTGCGGATCAATTCGAGCATGGGCCGAGAAGGATCCCGTGTTGCGGCAAGGCGCACGTTGCGGTGCACCGCGATGACATGCGAGGGAGCATCATCCGGCTGGAGCATCGATCCGGCAACCGGGGACCGTACGTGGGCGTGGTGCTATCGTTCGAGGACAGGACGCAAGGGGCCGCGAGCCTGGACGATCTCGTCGCGCTGGTCCGCGACGACATGGAGCGGGTGAACCGCCTCATCGTCGCCCGGACCGGATCCCGCGTGACGATGATTCCGGAGGTCGCGAACCACCTGATTTCATCTGGCGGAAAGCGCCTGCGCCCCATGCTGACGCTCGCGACCGCATCGCTCGCCGGCTACCAGGGCGACGGCCATGTCGGCCTGGCCGCGGCGGTCGAGTTCATGCACACGGCGACGCTGCTGCACGACGACGTCGTCGACGCTTCGACCATGCGGCGCGGCAAGATCGCGGCCCGGCTGAAATGGGGCAACGAGGCGAGCGTTCTGGTCGGCGACTTCCTGCTCGGCCAGGCCTTCAAGATGATGGTCGAGACGGGCTCGCTTCCGGCGCTGGCCATCCTGTCCGCCGCGGCTTCCACCATCGCCGAAGGCGAGGTGCTGCAGCTCGCGGCCGCGAAGCATGTCGAGACCAACGAGGACGAGTACCTGGCGGTGATCCGGGGCAAGACCGCGGAGCTGTTCGCGGCCGCCTGTGAGGTCGGGCCGGTGATCGCCGGCCGGCCCAAGGCCGAGCTGGCCGCCTGCCGCTCCTACGGCATGAATCTCGGCATCGCCTTCCAGCTCGTCGACGACGCGCTGGATTACGGCGGCACCGCCGCCGCGCTCGGCAAGAACGTCGGGGACGACTTCCGCGAGGGTAAGATCACCCTGCCGATCGTGCTCTCCTACCGCCGCGGCGACGAGGCGGAGCGGGACTTCTGGCGCCGCACGCTGGAACGGGGCGAGATCGGCGGGGACGACGTGGAGCGCGCGGTCGCCATCCTGCGCCGCCATCGGGCCATCGAGGACACGGTCGAGCGCGCCCGCCATTACGGCAAGATGGCGCGGGACGCCCTGGCGCTGTTCCCGCACAGCCCCATGAAGAGCGCCCTGCTCGACGCGGTCGAGTTCTGCATCGCCCGCACGCATTAACCGGGACGAGGCCGTCCGGTCGTCCCGGCCGCCGCAGCGTCGCCGCTCAGCGCAGCAGCGTCGGCTTCACCCACCAGGCGGGTCGGTCGGCCTGGATGACGCGGGCCGCCCGGGCGGCCGCGTGACAATCCGGAAAGAGCCCGAACACGGTGGCGCCTGAACCGGACATCGGGGCCAGCCGGCATTCCGGGGACCGGCTCAGCCGCCCGAGCGCGTCGGCGAGCGCCGGCGCGAGGCCCAGGGCGGGCGCTTCGAGATCGTTGCGGGCGGCGGCCAGCCGGGCGAGCAGGGCCCAGGGCTCGGCCGGCCAGTCCTGCTCCGGCGTCGCGGCCGCGGGCCGGCGCTCGCCGGGCACCAGGCCAAGCGCCCGAAACACGGACGGCGTCGGCACCGCCACGCCCGGATTGACCAGCACCGCGAAGAGAGGCGGCAGCGCGAGCGCCGGGCCGACCCGCTCACCCGCCCCCCGCATCATGCGGGCCGTGGGATCGAGGCAGACCGGGATGTCGGCCCCGGTCGCCCGCGCGGCGTCGGCGACCTCCGGGGCGTCCAGCGCGAGCCCGTTCAGCCGCGCCAGGAGGCGCAGCGCGCCCGCGGCGTCGGAGGAGCCACCACCGATCCCGGCCGCAGCCGGAAGTCTCTTCACCAGGTGAAAGGCGCCGACCCGCAGCCCGGGCCGGCGTTCCACGAGCGCCCGGGCGGCCCGCAGGACGAGGTTGTCCCCGGTCGGTCCCGCCGCATCGGCGCGGGGGCCGGAGACCGCGAGCGAGAGTTCCGGGCCCGGCACCAGACTCAGCCGGTCGTGCACGCCGGCGAACACCACGAGGCTGTCGAGCTCATGGTAGCCGTCCGGCCGGCGGCCGAGCACGTGCAGGGTCAAATTGACCTTGGCCGGCGCGCGCGTCGTCAGCGCCGCCGCGGCGGCATCCCTCATGGTCGGGGCGTCCGCGCAGGAATCGGAGCGGTCAGCCGCCGCTCTTGATCTGCTCGGTCGGGTTGGTCTGCGCCTCGGCCGGCTTCGGCATCTCGGGCAGCCCGCCCTGCAGCTTCTCCTCGATCTTCTTCAGATCTTCCGGCTCCGGACTGGAATCCTTGGCGTGCTGCCACTGGAACCGCGCCTCGAGCCGACGGCCGACCTGCCAATAGGCGTCGCCGAGATGGTCGTTGATGACCGGATCGCCGGATTTCAGCTCCGCCGCCTTTTCCAGTTCGCGCACCGCGTCCTCGAACTGGCCGAGTCGATAATGAGCCCAGCCGAGGGAATCGATGATCATGCCGTCGCGCGGGCTCAGTTCCACGGCCCGCTTGAGCAGCTTGAAGGCCTCGTCGATGTTGCGGCCCGTATCCACCCAGGAGTAGCCCAGGTAGTTCAGCACCTGCGCCTTCCAGACGGTCTGGGTATCGGGGACCAGATCCAGCGCCGTCTTGAGATCGGCCTCGGCCTTGTCCCACTCCTTGGCGCGCTCGTAGCTCGTGCCCCGGTAGTAGAAGAGCGGCCAGCGGCCGCTGTCGCCCTCCTGGGTCAGGGCGATCGCCTGCCCGTAGGTCTCGGCCGCCTCGGCGTATTTCTTCCGCATCCGCTGGATGCCGCCGAGAGCGACGAGAACGTCGCTGTCGTCGGGCCGCTCGGCGCGCAGCTTCTCCAGATGCTGCATCGCCTCGTCACCGCGCCCGAGCTGCTCGAGGCTGAGCCCGACCTGCACGTCGGCGCTGGTCTTGAGCGGCGAAGCCGCAGGCACCCGCCGCAGGGCCGCGATGCCCTGCTCGGTCTGCTTCATGCGCTCGAACACGTCCGCCAGCGTGACGAGCGCGAGCGAGTGCTCCGGATTGAGGTGCAGGGCGAGCCGAAGATAGATCAGCGAGGCGAGCTCATCGCCCTGCTGGCTGCCCGCCGACCCCAGCCCGTACAGAACCTCGGCCGCGCCGTCCTGGGCGCTCTGCACGATGGGCGGAAGCGGCTTGCCGGAGCCGATTTGCGCCATGGCGTTGCGGACAAAGGCATGCCGGGGCGCGACGGCGTCATAGGCCCGGTACACCGCGAGGGCGGCCTCGGTCTTGCCCTGGCGGGCAAGCAGACGGCCGTAAGCATCGACGATCCGGAGCGTGTTCTTTTCGGCGTCGTAGGCTGCCTTGAGCCGGCGCTCGGCCTCCGGCAGGTTGCCCACGAGTTCCGCAATCAGCCCCGCGTGGTAGTCGCGGAAGATCGCGAAGCCCCGTTCCGCCTTGATCGTGTTGACGACCTCCAGCGCGCGCTTGCCGTCGCGCGAGCCGGCATGGGACCAGGCGGTCAGGAGAGTGGCGGTCAGGTCGGCCGCACGCCCGCGCACGCCGCGCGCCAGCGAGGTGCGGGCGGCGGCATATTGCCGTGCCTTGAACGCCCGGGTCGCCAGCGTCAGCTGGGCGAGGCCATTGGTCGGGTCACGGGCCGCGATCCTGTCGGCCGCGCGGGCGGCCGCCTCCACGTCCCCGTCCGCCACGAACGAGATGAAGGCCTTCTCCAGCAGATCGGTGTTGAGCGGGTCGGCCCGCAGCGCCTCGCGATAGAACACCGCGGCCGCGGCCGTGTCCCGGGAGGCACCGGCGATATACGCCGCAAGGAAATTGCCCTCGAGGCTCGCCGCCGGCGCGAAGGGAGAAGTCGACGCCGGCTGGCCGGGAGTGGGGGCGCGGCGCGCCTCGGCCTGGGCCGAGAGCACACAGAGCGCGAATATGGCCGCAGTGGCCCGGCGCGCCGCCGAGCGACGGCGCACAGGCCAGCGAGCCTCAGACAAGACCACCATTACGGCTCCACCTCGGCGACCGCCCGCGTCGCGCGACGCCCTGACTCACTCTGCGGCAGAATGGCCCGGCCGACTCTGCCGGGCAAGACGCCTCGTTGCCGCGTCCTGCCAGCCCGGCACGGCGCGTCCTCTCACATGCCGGCGTAATTCGGCCCGCCGCCCCCCTCGGGCGTGACCCAGGTGATGTTCTGGTTCGGATCCTTGATGTCGCAGGTTTTGCAGTGCACGCAGTTCTGCGCGTTGATCACGAAGCGGGGTTCGGTGCCCTCCTCGAGCCACTCGTACACGCCGGCTGGGCAGTAACGGCCGGAGGGTCCGCCGAAGACGTCGTGCTCCGAGCGCTTCTGCAACTCCATGTCCTTCACCTTGAGATGGACCGGCTGGTCCTCCTCGTGGTTCGTGTTGGACAGGAACACCGACGACAGCCGGTCGAAGGTCAGCACCCCGTCCGGACGCGGGTAGCGGATCGGCGTCACCTCGGAGAGCGGCTTCAGGGACTCGTGGTCGGGCTTGCCGTGCGACAGGGTGCCGAACAGCGAGCTGCCGAGCAGCTCCGTCATCCACATGTCCACCCCGCCGAGGCCGATGCCGACCAGCGTGCCGTAGCGCGACCAGAGCGGCTTCACGTTGCGCACCCGATAGAGATCGTGGCCGATCTCGGAGCCGCGCCAGGCTTCCTCGTAGCCCTCCACCTCGTCCTGCCCGCGCCCGGCGACAAGCGCCTCGAACAGGTGCTCGGCCGCCAGCATCCCGGACAGCAGCGCGTTGTGCGAGCCCTTGATGCGGGGAACGTTCACGAACCCGGCCGAATCGCCGACCAGGCACCCGCCCGGGAAGGTCAGGCGCGGCACCGATTGCCAGCCGCCTTCCATGATGGCCCGCGCGCCGTAGCCGATCCGCTTGGCGCCCTCGAACGTGTCCCGGATCATCGGGTGCGTCTTCACGCGCTGGAACTCGTCGAACGGCGACAGCGTCGGGTTCTCGTAGTTCAGGTGGGTCACGAAGCCGACCGAAACGAGGTTGTCGTCGTAATGGTACAGCCAGGAGCCGCCGCCGGCCTTGTTTGGCAGCGGCCAGCCCATCGAATGCTGCACGAGGCCGCGCCGGAACTTGTCGGGCTGCACCTGCCAGAGCTCCTTGACGCCGAGCCCGTACTTCTGATGGTCGGAGTTCTTGTTCAGCTCGTAGCGGGCGATCGCCTGTTTTGTGAGGCTGCCGCGCGCCCCCTCGGCCAGCACCGTGTAGCGGCCGCGCAGCTCCATGCCGCGGGTGAAGTCGCCCTTGGGCTCGCCGGAGCGGTCGAGTCCCATGTCGCCGGTGGCAACGCCGACGACCTTGCCGTCCTCGATCAGGAGTTCCGAGGCCGGGAAGCCCGGGTAAATCTCGACGCCCAGCGCCTCGGCCTGCCGGCCCAGCCAGCGGGCCACGTTGCCGAGCGAGCCGATGAAGTTGCCGTGGTTGTTCATCAGCCGCGGCAGGGTCACGGTCGGGATCTTCACCCCGCCGCCCGCGCCGAGAAACAGGAACTCGTCCTTCTCCACCTGCGTGGTGAGCGGGCGCTCCGGATCGCCGCGCCATTCCGGCAGCAGCCGGTCGAGGCCGATCGGGTCGATCACCGCCCCGGACAGGATGTGGGCGCCGATCTCGGAGCCCTTCTCGACCACCACGACCGAAAGGTCGGAGCCGGATTCGGCGGCGAGTTGCTTCAGCCGGATCGCGGTCGCGAGGCCCGCGGGACCTCCGCCGGCGATCACCACATCGAACTCCATCGCCTCCCGGGCCGGAATCTCCGTGCTGCCCTCCGCCATCTCGCCTCCAGCCATCTCGATTGTGTGTCAGCGGTAGCGGGCCGCCTCGCCCCGTGGCAAGCGCACAAGCCCCGAGCCGCAGCCGACCCCGCCGGTCGCCCCGACCGCGGTAGGCGGTGAACGGCGCCGCGTCTATAACGTCCTATGCAGACCGCCTTGCCGGGTTCGGCCGATCGCGATGCCCTGATCGCGCTGCTCGAGTTCCATCTCGAAGCCGGCATCGACATCGCCCTGGACGAAGCGTCGCACGACAGGTTCGCCGAAGCGTCCCGAACGGTCCCAACCGCGGAGGCCGCGCCCCAGACTGCGGCCGACCCGGCTCCTGCGGCCGCCGCATCTCCGGATGCCGAAAGCCCTCGGGCGCCGCTCAAGCGCGGCGGGCCGGCGCGGCCTCCCGCCCCCCTGATCCCCCGGGCGACCGCCTCCACCGAGGAGATCGCCGCCGAGGCGCGGCAGCACGCGGCCCGGGCCGCCACGCTGGAGGAACTCGAAGCGCTGGTCGCCGCCTTCGAGGGCTGCGCGCTGAAGGCCTCGGCCCGGTCGCTGTGCTTCGCCGACGGCACGCCGGGATCCCGCGTGATGATCCTGGGCGAGGCGCCGGGCGCGGACGAGGACCGGGTCGGCAGGCCCTTCGTGGGAAGGGCCGGGCAGCTTCTCGACCGCATGCTGGCGGCGGTCGGTCTCGACCGCTCGGCCGTCTACATCGCCAACGTGGTGCCGTGGCGCCCGCCGGGGAACCGCACGCCGACCCCGCAGGAGGTCGCGGTTTGCCTGCCCTTCACCCTTCGGCAGATCGAGCTCGCCCGGCCGGAGATCCTGGTGACGCTCGGCACCCCCGCCACACAGACCGTGCTGGGCAGCCGGGAGGGCATCGTGCGGATGCGCGGGCGCTGGGCCGAACAGAGCGTGGGCGAGGCGCGGATGCGCGTCCTGCCCATGCTCCACCCGGCCTACCTGCTGCGGCAGCCGCTGCACAAACGGCTCGCCTGGCGCGACCTCCTCCAACTCCGCAAGGCGCTGGACGACCGCGCGGAACCCGGGCAGACCGCTCCGGTTTGAGCTTGGCCATTGCGGGCAGCGAGGGCCCGAGGACACGACCATGCGCTGGGAAGATTTTCGCCCGTCCGAATATGTCGAGGACCGTCGCGGAGGCGGAGGCGGCGGGGGCGGCGGCTTCGGGATCCCGATCGGCGGGGGCCGGGGCGGGCTCGGCATCGGCACGGTCATCGTGCTCGGCCTCATCGGCTGGGCCCTCGGCATCGATCCCCGGGTGCTGATCCAGGGCGCGGAGTCCGGCCGCGGCGGCTCCGGCTACGAGCAGCCGGCGCCACGCCAGCAGGGACAGCCGGGACCTCAGCCCCAGCCCGGGCGGGGCGGCCCCATCGCCGACCAGATCGGCCAGTTCGCGCAGCGCGTCCTCGGCAACACGGAGGACGTCTGGAAGGAGGTCCTCCCGGCCCAGGCCAACCGGGCCTACCCGCCGGCCGGCATGGTGCTCTATCGCGCCGGCACCCGATCGGGCTGCGGCAGCGCGCAATCGGCCATGGGGCCGTTCTACTGCCCGCTGGACCGCAAGCTCTATATCGACCTCACCTTCTTCCAAGAGATGCAGCAGAAATTCGGCACGGGCGGGGATTTCGCCTACGCCTACGTGATCGCGCACGAGGTCGGACACCACATCCAGAACGTGCTCGGCATCCTGGGCAAGGTGCAGCGGCGGCAGCAGGACGTGGACGAGCGGGAGGCGAACCAGCTCTCCGTCCGGGTCGAGCTGATGGCCGATTGCCTGGCGGGCGTGTGGGCCAACAAGTCCAACGAGCGCTTCCGGTCGATCGACGACAAGGACATCCGGGAGGCGATCGCTGCCGCGCAGGCCATTGGCGACGACCACCTGCAGCGCAGGGGCGGCGGCGCGGTGATGCCGGACAGCTTCACCCACGGCTCGTCCGAGCAGCGCGTGCGCTGGCTGAAGACAGGGCTGCGGACCGGGCAGGTCCAGAGCTGCGACACGTTCCGGACGAGCCGGCTCTAGCGGCGGGAATCGATATGGCCGGGCTGGACACCTCGCGGAGCTTCGTTCCCCTCCGGATCGCCGTTCTGACCGTCTCCGACACGCGCCGGCCGGAGGACGACCGCTCGGGCGATACGCTGGTCGAGCGGCTTGGCCGAGCCGGCCACGAACTCGCCGGCCGGGCCATCGTGCAGGACGACGTCGAGGCGATCAGGAGTGCGGTGCGGCGCTGGATCGAGGATCCGGCCGTGGATGCGGTGATCACCACGGGCGGCACCGGCTTCACCGGCCGCGACGTCACGCCCGAGGCGCTGGAGCCGCTGTTCGAGAAGCGCATGGACGGCTTCTCGGCGGTGTTCCACCGCATCAGCTACGACAAGATCGGCACCTCCACCCTGCAGTCGCGCGCCACGGCCGGCGTCGCCGGCGCCACCTACATCTTCGTTCTGCCGGGCTCGCCCGGCGCTTGCCGGGACGCCTGGGACGGGATCCTCGAGGCGCAGCTCGATTACCGGCACCGGCCCTGCAACTTCGTCGAGATTATGCCGCGCCTCGATGAGCACCTGCGGCGCGGCGGCGGCTGAACCGCGGCGGCGGCCGACAAGCTATCCACAGCCGACAGGGGTTATCCACAGCGCCCTCCGGAACGAAACAGGTACGCCCCGCTTGCCGACCTGAACGACGCTTGACCGCTCGGGCTGCCTGGGGGTGTTGCGAAGTTCCTGTTTTGTTCTAGTTTGACCCAGCGCCGAATCGGCGCGGCTTCGGAGGGCGCCATGGCGAGCGCACAGATCAGGTCACGTCGCGACGGAGAGCCGGCCCGGGTTGCGTCACGCGTGCCGGCCGCGCCGGTCGACCGCCGGCGGCCGGAGCTGCGCAGCTATCAGGGGGTGGACGCCGAGCGGCGGCACGGCCGCGGGGCGGCCGGCAATCCGGACGGCCGCTTCGAGCCGATCCAGCGCGAGCAGATCTTTGACGGCTGGGACCTCGAGGAGGAGCCGCACCCGATCCGCACCGAGGTGACGCTCGAGAAGCCCCGCACCATCATCACCCGCAACGACTCGCCGGATATCGGCTTCGACCGCTCGGTGAATCCGTACCGCGGCTGCGAGCACGGCTGCAGCTATTGTTTCGCGCGGCCGAGCCACGCCTACCAGGGCCTCTCGCCGGGGCTCGATTTCGAGACCAAGCTGTTCGCCAAGCCCAACGCGGCCGAACTGTTGAAGAAGGAGCTCGGCGCCAAGGGCTACGACCCGCAGGTGCTGGCAATCGGCACCAACACCGATCCCTATCAGCCCATCGAGCGGACCTACCGGATCACGCGCAGCATTCTCGAGGTGCTCGACGCCGCGAACCACCCGGTCGGCATCGTGACCAAGTCGGCGCTCGTGACGCGGGACATCGACATCCTGTCGTCCATGGCTGCGCGCGGCCTCGCCAAGGTCGCCGTGTCGGTCACGACCCTCGACCCGAAGCTCGCCCGCCGCATGGAGCCGCGCGCCGCCTCGCCGACCAAGCGGCTCTCGACCATCCGCATGCTGGCTGAAGCCGGCATCCCCGTCACCGTCCTGAACGCTCCGATCATCCCGGCCATCAACGACCACGAGATCGAGGGCCTGCTGCGGGCCGCCTATGCGGCGGGGGCCCGGGAGGCCGGCTACGTGCTGCTGCGCCTGCCGCATGAGCTGAAGGGGCTGTTTCGCGACTGGCTGGCCGAGCATTATCCCGACCGCATGGCGCATGTGCTGTCGCTGGTAGACGGCACCCGGGGCGGCAAGCTGTACGACTCGGCTTGGGGCCAGCGGCAGACCGGCGTCGGGCCCTATGCCTGGATGATCGGCCGGCGGTTCGAGACGGCGGCGAAGCGCATCGGCTTCAACACCGAACGGCGGCAGCTGCGCACGGACCTGTTTCGGCCGCCCGTGAAGGAGGCCGCGCAGCTCGCCTTGTTCTGAGGGCGACTCGACACCGGGGCGTCTCGGGTCGGAGAAGGGTGGCGTCTCCGAATCAGCGCCATGCCCCCGCCCCTCCTGAAACCCACCCGCGAGCGTCAGCTCATTCGTTGCGGCCACGGCACCGTGGCGGGGCTGGACGAGGTCGGGCGTGGGCCGCTCGCCGGTCCGGTGGTGGCGGCGGCCGTGGTGCTGGACCTGAAGCGCATCCCCAAGGGCCTCGCCGATTCCAAGGTGCTGAGTGCGGAGCGGCGGGAGGAGCTGTTTCTGGAGATCCTGGCCAGTGCCGCCGTCGGCATCGCCTCGGTGCCGTCCGGCGAGATCGACCGGCGCAACATCCGACAGGCCTCGCTCCACGCCATGTGCCGGGCCCTCGACGCCCTGCCCTGCCGGCCCGACGCGGCGCTGGTTGACGGCAACGATGCGCCGCGCCTGCCCTGCCCGGTCCACACCGTGATCAAGGGCGACGCCTCGGTGCCGTCCATTGCGGCCGCGTCCATCGTGGCCAAGGTGGTGCGCGACCGCATGATGCGGCGGCTCGCCGAGAGCTTTCCCGCCTACGGCTTCGGCAGCAACGTCGGCTATTCGACGGCCTTCCACCTCGCCGCCCTGGCCGATCGGGGCCCCTGCCCGTTCCATCGGCGCAGCTTCGCGCCCGTGCGGCTGGCAGAGGCTGGTCTGCGGCCGGAGGCCGTGGGCGCCGTCGAGGCCTGAGGCCCGCCGCGGCCCGACCCGGCAGATTCTGCAGCCCCAAAACGGGACGCACAGAACATCGGCCGCAACACCCGGCTTTTACCGCCTTCCAGCATGATCCGGGTCGTTCAGTTGCGTAACCGGTGTTTGGCCAATGGGTACCCAGCGTACCGCGGCCGCCGGCGCCTTCGCCCGGAAACTTGTCTCGCGTACCGGGTCGATCGCGCCGGCGCCTCGGATTGGGCGCGTCTTCCCGACTGCCGTCGGGACCACGCGTGACAAGATCATCGAGAGCGATTGCCTCACCGCCCTGCGGAGCCTTCCGTCCGCGAGCGTCGACCTCGTCTTCGCCGATCCTCCCTACAACCTGCAGCTCGAAGGGGCGTTAAGCCGCCCCGACCAGTCGGTGGTCGATGCCGTCGACGACGACTGGGACAAGTTCGCGAGCTTCGCCGCCTATGACGCGTTCACCCGCGCCTGGCTCGGCGAGGTCCGCCGGGTGATGAAGCCCAACGCCACCCTCTGGGTGATCGGCTCCTACCACAACATTTTCCGGGTCGGGGCGACCCTTCAGGACCTTGGCTACTGGATCCTGAACGACGTCGTGTGGCGCAAGGCCAACCCGATGCCGAATTTCCGTGGGCGCCGCTTCACCAATGCCCACGAAACCCTGATCTGGGCGTCCAGAAGCGCCGAGGCGAAGGGCTACACCTTCCATTACGAGGCCATGAAGGCCGGCAACGACGACCTGCAGATGCGGTCGGACTGGCTGTTTCCGCTCTGCACGGGCGACGAGCGGCTGAAGGACGAGGCGGGCCGCAAGGCCCACCCGACGCAGAAGCCCGAGGCGCTGCTGAGCCGGATCCTCCTCGCGGCGTCGAATCCCGGGGACCTGGTGCTCGACCCGTTCTTCGGCACCGGCACCACCGGGGCCGTGGCCCGTCGCCTCGGGCGGCATTTCGTCGGCATCGAGCGCGAGCCGGCCTATGCCGAGGCGGCGCGCCGGCGCATCGCGGCGATCGAGCCCCTGGCGGCCGACGCCGTTGCGGCGGCCCCGGCCAAGCGCAACGAGGTTCGCATCCCCTTTCTGTCGGTCATCGAGGCCGGCCATCTCAGCCCGGGCGAGGAACTCTCCTGCGCCAGCGGCCGCCACCGCGCCCTGGTGCGGGCCGACGGCACGCTGCTGGCCGGGCCCGCCATCGGCTCGATCCATAAGATCGGCGCCCTCGTCCAGGGCCTCCCGGCCTGCAACGGCTGGACCTTCTGGCACGCCGAGCGCGGCGGCACCCGGCAGGTGATCGACACGTTCAGGGCGGAGGTCCGAAACAGCCTCCAGGCTCAGCTCTGATGCGCCGGGTCCGGCTCCGCCGCTGAGCCGCGGCGGGGCGGCGGTCAGGGCGGCCCATCGAGGGCCAGCGCCAGCACCTTCTTCATCACGTTCGGCAGCGGCTCCTGGGCCAGCTTCTCGCGGGGGGTCCAGCGCATCCCGTCCGGCGCCGGGGTGCCCCGCGCCACCCGGGCCGACAGCACCGCGAGTTCCAGCGGAAAGTGGGTGAAGACGTGCCGGACGGTTCCGGCGAGCCGTCGCCAGCGCGCGTCCAGAGGCGCATCCAGCATGGCGGCGGCGCTGTCGTAATCGGGGGCCCAGGCGCTGGTCGGCACCTCGGCCATGCCGCCCAGCAGCCCTCGCGGCGGCCGCGTTCCGAGGAGGACGGCCCCGTCCGCCCTGAGCGCCACGAAGGCCGCACCCCGCCGCAAGACCCCTTCCCGCTTCGGCAGCTTGCGGGGAAACAGCTCCTGCTGGCCGGAGGCCCGCGCCCGGCACGGCTCCATCCAGGGGCAGAGCGCGCAGGCCGGCCGGCGGGGCGTGCAGATGGTTGCGCCGAGGTCCATCAGCGCCTGAGCGAAATCGCCCGGGCGGTCGAGCGGAACGAGCGCCAGCACCGCATCCCGGATCTCGGGTCTCGCGGCCGGGAGCAGCGTCTCGATCTCCCGCAGCCGCGACACCACCCGTTCGACGTTGCCGTCCACCGCAGCGGCGGGCCGGCCAAACGCGATGGCGGCGATCGCCGCCGCCGTATAGGGCCCGATGCCGGGCAGCGTCCGCAGCCCCGCCTCAGTGTCCGGAAAGCTGCCGCCCGCCGCAGCCACGGCCTTGGCGCAACTGTGCAGGTTGCGGGCCCGGGAATAGTAGCCGAGCCCGGCCCACGCGCCCATCACGGTTTCCACCGGCGCCTCGGCCAGTGCCTCGACGCTCGGAAACAGCTCGAGGAAGCGGGCGTAAAATGGTCTTACGGCTGCAATAGTGGTCTGCTGCAGCATGATTTCGGACAGCCACACCCGGTACGGGTCCGCCGTTTCGCCAGGCTTCGCCCGCCAGGGAAGCTCGCGCCGGTGCCGGTCATACCAGCGCAAGAGGTCGGCCGCCTTCGCCTCGCCCGGGCCAGGCTTGGCCGGGCTCGCGGCGGAGGTTAGGGGCTTCGCGGCGGCTGGACGGGCGGGCACGGACGAATCGGGTGGTGGCGTGTGCAAGGTTCTAGCCGGAACGGCCCGCCCGGGTCAGGAGCGCCGATGCGCATCGCCCTGCTGACGCTGGAAGCCGTGGCGGCGTCGCGGGCCGTGCGCCGCTTCGTGGCTGCCGAAGCCGGCCGCATCGCGCTGGTCGGCCTGTCCGACCCCTACCGAGGGAGCGCCGGGGGCGCCTCCGGCCAGCTGCTGCGCCGGCTGCGCTTGTCGGGTCCCCGCATCCTGCCCTATCTGGCCGCGAATTTTACGGCGCCGCGGCTCGCCGGCCTCCTCCGCCGCCCGCCGGCGGATGATGGCCTCGCCTGCCCCCTGCCGCTCACCTGCCGCCGCCTCGGCATCCCGGTCCTCGTGGTGGATGACGTGAACGGCCCTGCCTTCCGGCAGGCGCTGGCGCAATCGGGCGCGGACCTCCTGGTCAGCTTCCACTTCGACCAGATCCTCTCGGCGGAGCTGATCGCGGCGCCGCGGCTCGGTGGGATCAACGTGCATGCTGGCCTGTTGCCCGACCATCGCGGGCCGGTGCCGACCATCCACGCCCTGCTCGACGACCCGGTCCGCTTCGGAGTCTCCGTGCATCGGCTCGCGCCCCGGATCGACGCCGGGGCCCTCCTGGCTCAGGCGGAGATGGGGGACGAACCGGGCCTCAGCGCCCTGTCCGCCGCCGCCCGGCTGCACGAGGCCGCCCTGCCCCTCCTCGCCCGGGTCCTGGCGGATCTCGAAACCGGGCGGGCGGCGGAGCGCCCCCTTCCCCTGCAGCCTTACCGGCCCTTTCCCACCGGGGCCGAGTTGCGGAGGCTGGCCCGCAAGGGACGCCGCCTCGCCGGGTGGCACGATCTGGCCGAGGCCTGGCGCCTGCCGGTCCGCGACCGCGCTTGAGCCGGCCCGCCGCCCCGGGCTAGAGTCGTCCATGGCCCGCACGAAACCTCTCGCGGATCTCGTCGTCCGGCTGCTCGGGCCGTCCATGGCTGCCCAGGGCTTCACCGGGGCGGACGTGGTCGCGTCCTGGCCGGAGATCGTGGGCGAGCGGCTCGCCGAGGCGTCCCGGCCTCTGCGGGTCGATTGGCCGCGCCGACGCGGCCGCGACGAAGAGCGGCCGGAGCCCGCGACCCTGGTGGTTCGGGTGGAAGGCGCCTTCGCGCTGGAACTGCAGCACATGGCGCCGGTGGTGCTGGAGCGCATCAACGCGGTCTATGGCTGGCGCTGCGTCGGCAAGCTGGTCCTAAAACAGGGGCCCGTGGGTAGTCGAAACCCGGTCCGGCGGCCGCCTCCGCCGCTGGGCGAGGCCGAGTTGCGGCGCATCGCCGAGGCCGTCCAGGGGCTCGAGGCACCGCCGCTCCGGCTCGCCCTGGAGCGGCTGGGCCGGGCGATGGCGTCGCGGCCCGCGGAGAGCGACGCGCCCGGCATGTCCTTGTCAGGCCCGCCTGCGCGCCATAGCTGACGGGCAGTCTTTCAGGAGCCTCCTCATGATCACCCGGCGCGACATGATCGCCCTTGCGGCCGCCACGGCTGGCGCAGCCTCCCTCGGCGTCGGACCCGCCTTCGCCCAAAACGTGTCCGCGGCGGAACTCGCCAAGCCCGGGCCGCTGGGCGACGTCTGGGTCGGCCCCGAGACCGCCAAGGTCACGATCATCGAATACGCCTCGCTGACCTGCTCGCATTGCGCCACGTTCCACACCACGACATGGCCCGAGCTGAAGAAGCGCTGGATCGACGGCGGCCAGGTTCGCTTCGCGCTGCGCGAGTTCCCGCTCGATCCGCTGGCCACCGCCGGCTTCATGCTCGCCCGCGCCGACCAGTCGGCCAAGTATTACGCCGTGGTGGATCTCTTGTTCGAAACGCAGCGGAGCTGGACGACCGCACCGAAGCCGCTCGACGCACTTCGGCAGACCATGCGGCAGGCCGGGTTTTCACAGGAAAAATTCGACGCGATCTTGCGTGATCAGGCGCTTTATGACGCCGTCAATGCCGTGAAGACGCGGGCGGCCGAGACATTCCGGGTCGAGTCGACGCCGACCTTCTTCATCAACGGGCAGCGGAAGGCCGGCGCGCAGTCGATTGAGGAACTCGAGAAGATCATCAAGCCGATCCTCGGCGCCTGACCGCCTGCGGCCTGGGCCGGATCTGTCCGGGCCGCGCGGCCGCGCGGCTCCACCGTGAGGCTGACCAAGCTCCGCATCGTCGGGTTCAAGACCTTCGTCGAACCGACCGAGGTTCCGATCGAGCCGGGGCTCACCGGCGTGGTCGGGCCGAACGGCTGCGGCAAATCCAACCTCGTCGAGGCCCTGCGCTGGGTCATGGGCGAGAGCTCGCACAAGAACATGCGGGCCGCCGGCATGGACGAGGTAATCTTTGGCGGCTCGGCCACCCGGCCGGCCCGCAACACCGCCGACGTCACACTCGCGCTCGACAACGAGGACCGGAGCGCGCCCGCGGCCTTCAACGACGCCGACGTGCTGGAGGTGTCGCGCCGCATCGAGCGGACGCACGGGTCGAGCTATCAGGTCAACGGCCGTGAGGCGCGGGCCCGCGACGTCCAGCTCCTGTTCGCCGACGCGGCCACGGGCGCCCGCTCGCCCGCCATGGTCCGGCAGGGGCAGATCAGCGAGCTGATCGCCGCCAAGCCCCAGGCGCGCCGTCGCATCCTGGAAGACGCGGCCGGCATCGCGGGCCTTCATGCGCGCCGGCACGAGGCCGAGTTGCGGCTGCGCCAGGCGGAGGAAAACCTGTCCCGCCTCGAGGACGTGTTGCACGGCATCGAGGCTCAGGCCGACGGGCTGCGCCGGCAGGGCCGTCAGGCCGGCCGCTACCGGGCCCTCTCCGCCGCCATCCGGACGCTCGAGCTGCAGCTCGCGGCCTCGGGTTGGCGGCGCGCCGAGACGGAACGGCTCGCCGCTGAGGCGGAGGGTCGCGAGGCGCTCAGGCTGGTGGCCGACCGCACCGCCGCGCAGAGCGAGGCCGCGCGCGCCGAGGCCGTGGCCCGGCACGAGGTGGCGCCGTTGCGGCAGGAGGAGATCTCCGCTGCGGCCGGCTTGCGGCGGCTGCACCAGGCCCGCACCGACCTCGAGGGCGAGGAGCGCCGCGCCGCCGAGCGGCTGGCCGAATTGCGCCGCCGCGCCGCCGAGCTCGACCGCGATGCGGCCCGGCAGCAACAAGCCAGCCGCGACGCCGAGACCACGCTCGCCCGTCTCGCTGCGGAGGGGGAGGCGCTGGCCGGAACCGAGACGGCGGGCGTGGCCGAGCGCGCCCGGCTTCAGGCCGCGCTCGCCGAAGCCGAGTCGGTGCTCACCGGCGCCGAAGCCGAGCTCGCCGAGGCGCAGCAGAGCGTCGCGGACCAGGCCGCTCGCCATGCCGCGCTGCGGCGCGAATGCGAGGCCGAACTCGAACGGGCGCAAAGGGC
>NZ_JAQGKF010000149.1 GCF_028290205.1 Enterovirga sp.
GCCCTTGCCGCCTTCGGTGCGGACCACGGAAGGCCTGCCGCCGCGGGCCTCCGCCCAGGCCCTGATGGTCTCGTGGTCGGTGGTGGTCTGTGAGGAACTCATCGTCGTCTCCCTCGTCTGCCGGCCCGTTCAGGCGCGGCGTGGTGGGTTGCGCCTCCCTCATCCGGCGCTCGGCATGGGCGGGCGCGCGACCGGCGCAGAGACCATTCCGCCTGGCGGGGCTCCTGTCGGCGTCTGACACGCTGAATGCTTGATGGCTGACCCCGTTCCGGGGCTGATTCGGAAATCGTTATTGACAGTCCGGGTGGCAGTCGCCAGATCACGGGCCATGTTCGGCCGCGCACCTTTCCGACGTCGCTTTCGGCAGCGATCCCGCGCGCGCTGAACCAGGCCAAGTTCGCCTGCCCGAGCCGCGCCCCTGCGCGGCTTTTTCTTTGGCCGCGCTTCCCACCTCTTCGATGAGACGCGCCATGGACAAGTCCGCAGACCCGACACAGCCGAAATCCGCCCTCCCGGCCGTCTTCATCGACGGCGAGGCCGGCACCACTGGGCTCGAGATCCGGGAGCGCCTCGCCGCCCGGCAGGATCTCCAGATCCGGTCGATCGCGGCCGAGCACCGCAAGGATCCGGCCGCCCGGCAGGCCCTGATGGCCGAATCGGACCTCGTCATTCTGTGCCTGCCCGACGCGGCGGCCCGCGAGGCGGTGGCGCTTGCGGCGGCGCTGGGCTCCGACGCGCCCCGGATCGTGGACGCCTCGACCGCGCACCGGACCGCGCCCGAGTGGGTTTACGGCTTCGCCGAACTCGCGCCCGGGCAGCGCGACGCGATTCGGCAGGCGGACAGGGTCTCCAATCCCGGCTGCTATTCGACCGGCGCCATCGCGCTTTTGCGGCCGCTCGTGGATGCCGGGCTGCTGCCAGCCGACCACCCGATCTCGGTCAACGCCGTGTCCGGCTACAGCGGGGGAGGGCGCACCATGATCGAGGATCATGAAAGCGGCCGCTCGCCCGCCTTCGAGCTCTACGGGCTCGGCTTCGAGCACAAGCATCTGCCGGAGACGATGCTGCACGGACGGCTGACCGCGCGGCCGATCTTTATTCCGTCCGTCGGCAGTTTCCGCCAGGGCATGCTGGTGTCGGTGCCGCTGCATCTCGACCGGATCCCGGGCCGTCCCAGCGCGGGCGATCTCGAAGCGGCGCTCCGCGCCCATTACGCGGCGCCCGGGCAGGTCAGCGTCGTGGCGGCGCGTCCCGATGAGCGGCTCGAACCCGAGGCGCTGAACGGCAGCGACCTGATGGAGCTCCGCGTGTACGGCCGGGGCGAGCAGGCCCTGCTGGTGGCGAGGCTCGACAATCTGGGGAAGGGCGCCTCGGGCGCGGCCGTGCAGAACGCCGAGATCATGCTCGGGCTCTCAGGCACATCGGCGTCGTGAGGAGAAGGAAGGAGCACTGGCTCCGCGGGTAGGATTCGAACCTACGACCAGCCGGTTAACAGCCGGCTGCTCTACCACTGAGCTACCGCGGATCAGGGCGCTCCGAATACCCAATGAGGCCGGTGGGCGCAAGCCTTCCCGGCCATCGAAATCGACGGTCTCGGACCGGTTGCCCTTTCCGGCCGCAATCTTTAGACGGGCAAGCACCGTCGGACGGACGGCCTCGTGGCGGAGTGGTTACGCAGAGGACTGCAAATCCTTGTACCCCGGTTCAATTCCGGGCGAGGCCTCCACCGTCCAGCTCACATTCAAGACCGGGCAGCAGGCGCACGCAAAGGCCGTCGCTGCGTGGCGACGGCCCCGATCTGCACCAGTCGCGCCAGCTTACATGGCGCGTCTGCGCGTGGCCTGCCGGCGCATCATGTGGCGCTTCATCATGCGCTGCCGCATCATCCGCTGCCGTGTCATGCGGTGCTTCATCATCCGGGGGCGGGTCATCCGATGCCCGGTGATCTGACCGGGTCCGCCGACGCGAGCGTAGCCGCCCGAACTCTGCCCCGTCGTGCTCTGCTGAGCCGCTGCCGGGAAGGCGAGCGTCCCAAGCACCGCGGCCAACAAGATCGCCTTCCTCATCGTTTTCTCCCGCAGCGCCGGGCACGGTGCAGCACGCCAGGCCCGACTTGTGATCGCTCGTGCGTGCGCCACGCCAACGCCAGCTCTCTGGGCCGAGTTCCGCCCTGCGCCGGGCACGGCTCTTTGCGTCCGCAAACAGCTGTCTTGCGTTCGCCGGTTCGATCCCCGACAAGCGGCTCCTTTCCAGGCCCAAGCTCGGAGCTGGTCGTGATCTCGTTGGCCGAAGCGCGCCGCAACATGGTGGATTGCCAGCTCCGGCCGTTCGAGGTGCACGATCGCGCCGTGCTCGGGGCGATCGGATCCATCCCGCGCGAAACCTTCCTGCCGGCCGACATGGCCTCGCTCGCCTACCGGGACGGGAACCTGGCTCTTCCCGCCTCCGGACCGGAGGGCGAAGAGCGGGCTCTGCTCGCCCCCATGGTCCTGGCCCGTCTGATTCAGGCCCTCGAAATCGAACCCGGCACGCGGGTGCTCGATGTCGCCGGCGGCTACGGCTATTCGGCCGCCATCCTGCGTCACCTCGGCGCGGCCGTCACCACCCTCGAATCGAGCCCCGCCTTGGCCGGGCTCGACGCGAACCTGGGCCCGCTCCTCGAGGGCGTGACCCGCCGCACCGGAGATCTGGCCCAGGGCGCGCCGGCCGATGGGCCCTTCGACGCGATCCTGATCAACGGCGCTGTCGACCGCGAGCCGACGGAACTCCTGACCCAGCTCGCCGAAGGCGGCCGGCTCGCCTGCCTTCGGGCGGAGGGCCGGCGCAGCCGGGCGATGCTGTTCGTGCGCTCGGGCCCGGGTTTCGGCTCGCGGCCCCTCTTTGACGCAGCCGCCCCCTCGCTTGCAGCCTTCCGCGAGGTCCCGGGGTTCGTGTTCTGAGCATGCGGGTGTGTCGCCTTTTTACGGCACTCGCAGCCCATCGTCGCCCCTAACCGGCTGCTTAGGTTTCCGGAAGGGGCCGGCTTCGATACTTTCGATGAGCGCCAGAACGGCGCTGAAACGCGCGGCGACAACGGTCGGCCGCGGTCCGAACTGGCGAGCAGACGGAACGTGCGGCGATCAAAACGGGCGGCAGGGGGGACGGCGCGGCTTCGCGACCTTCTCGCCCTCGCGCTCTGTGCAGCCCCCCTGGCGGCCTCAGCCGAGACGCTGAGCTCCGCCCTGGCGCGGGCCTATATGGGAAACCCCACCCTCGACGCGCAGCGCGCAAGCGTCCGTGCCGTGGACGAGAACGTGCCCCGTGCCCTGTCCGGGTACCGGCCCTCCGTCACGGCCCTCGGCAATGTCGGCTTCAACCGGGTGGAGGGCACGCTGCAGGGTCAGAGCGTCAACCGGGCCACGCTCCCGGCGAGCGTCGGGCTGCAGATCAATCAGAACCTGTTCAACGGGTTCCGGACCGAGAACTCGACGCGGGCGGCCGAGTCCCAGGTTTTCGGTTCGCGTGAAGGGCTGCGCAACGTCGAGCAGAACATCCTGTTCACGGGCGCCCAGGCCTACATGAACGTCCTGCGGGATACGGCCATCCTCAACCTCCAGCGGAACAATGTGGAGGTGCTCGAGGAGCAGCTTTCGCAGACCCGCACCCGGTTCGAGGTCGGTGAGGTCACCCGCACGGACGTGGCCCAGTCCGAGTCGCGGCTCGCCGCCGCGCGCTCCCAGGTGAGCGCCGCCGAATCGAACCTGCAGACCTCGATCGCCACCTACCGGCAGATCATCGGTGTCGAGCCGCGGCAGCTCGCCCAGGGGGTGCCGGTGGATCGGCATGTTCCGCGCACCGTCACCGCCGCGGTCCAGATCGGGCTCGAGGAGCACCCGGCCATCCATTCCGCCATGCACGCGGTGGATGCGGCCGAGTTGCAGGTGAAGATCACCGAGGGCGAGCTCGCGCCGACGGTCGGGCTGACCGGAAGCCTGGCGCAGGGCTACAACCAGAACGTCCAGAACGATTCGGCGCTGTCGGCGTCCGTGGTCGCCCAGGTCACCATCCCGATCTACCAGGGCGGGGAGGTTTTCGCCCGCGTGCGGCAGGCCAAGGAAACGGCCGGCCAGCGCCGCATCGAAGCCGAGGCGGCGCGTGACCAGGTCCGGGCGGCAGTGATTTCCGCCTGGGGCAGCCTGGATGCCGCCAAGGCCAGCGTGCGGGCGGCGCAGGCCCAGGTCCAAGCCGCGAACGTGGCGCTGCTCGGGGTGCGCGAGGAGTCGCGGGTCGGGCAGCGGACCACCCTCGACATCCTGAACCAGCAGCAGGAGCTGCTGAACGCGCGCGTGAATCTGATCGTGTCCCAACGCGACCGCGTGGTCGCGTCCTATGCCGTGGTCCAGGCCATCGGCAGGCTGTCGGCCAGGACCCTCGGGCTGAATGTCGCACTGTACAGTGCGAAGCTTCACTTCGATCAGGTCAAGGATCTGCCCTGGGGCCTGCGCACACCGGACGGCCGCTGAGCCAAACTCCCCTGTGCGCGGCGGTTCGCGCTGCTTGATCGACTGAATCGGCGTCTCTAATCCTTGGAAAGCGAATCCTCCTCTTTTCGAGACCGGGTCCCGATGAGCGCCGCGAACCCGAAGACGCAAGATCCGTCCATGGACGAGATTTTGGCATCGATCCGCCGCATCATCGCGGATGATCAGGATGCGCCGAAGTCCGCGCAGTCCGGCCACCTCGAGTTGCCCGAGGACGAGGGCGAGGACGTGCTGGATCTGGCCGAGATGCCTGGGTCGCGCCTTGCCGCTCCGGCGGATCTTCCGGCCGATGTTGCGGACATTTCGTTCCAGAGCGCGCCTGGGCCGTTCGCGCTCTCCGAGACTGCGCCGCCGCCCCGGGTCGAGCTTCCGCCGCGCGCCCCGGAGGCGTCTGCCCGCCCGGAGCCCACCCCGTTTCCGGACCGGGAGCCGCTGGTGTCGCGGGAGACGACCGCGTCTGTCAGCCAGGCCTTCAACATCCTGTCGCACACCATCCTGACCCAGAATTCGCGCACGCTCGAAGACCTCGTTGGCGAGATGCTGAAGCCGATGCTCAAGGTCTGGCTGGACGACAACCTTCCGCCGCTCGTTGAGCGCCTGGTCCGGGCGGAGATCGAGCGGGTCGCGCGGGGCAGCCGCTGAGACTTCGGCCCGGCTGCGGTTGACGCGGTCGTCACCGCTCGGTTCAAGGGCGGCTCTCTGAGCCGCGACCGGATCCCCTTGACCCCGATGATCGACAAGTTCTTCGACCACGCCGCCGTTGAGGCGCGCCAATCGGCGCGATGGGAGGAGGCTGGAGCCTTCCGGGCGGGAAGGCCGGACCGGGCCGACCGCGACCCCTATTGCATCGTCATCCCGCCGCCCAACGTCACGGGCTCGCTCCACATGGGGCACGCGCTCAACAACACGCTGCAGGACATCCTGTGCCGGTTCGAGCGCATGCGCGGCCGCGACGTGCTCTGGCAGGTCGGGCTCGACCATGCCGGCATTGCCACCCAGATGGTGGTGGAGCGGCGCCTCGCCGAGCGCAACATCCAGCGCCGCGACTTGGAGCGGGACGAGTTCGTCCAGCACGTGTGGGAGTGGAAGGAGCAGTCCGGCGGCCAGATCGTCGGGCAGCTCAAGCGGCTCGGCGCCTCCTGCGACTGGTCGCGCGAGCGCTTCACGATGGACGAGGGGCTGAGCCGGGCCGTGCTCCGGGTCTTCGTCAACCTGCACCGCGACGGCCTCGTCTACCGCGACAAGCGGCTCGTGAACTGGGACCCGCATTTCGCGACCGCGATCTCCGATCTCGAGGTCCAGCCGGTCGAGGTGAAGGGCCACCTCTGGCACATCCGCTACCCGCTGGCCGGTGAGCCGGACCGCTACATCGAGGTCGCGACGACGCGGCCGGAAACGATGCTGGGCGATGTCGCGGTCGCGGTGCATCCTGACGACCCCCGCTTCAACGGCCTCATCGGCCGCGAGGCAGTGCTGCCCCTGGTCGGCCGGCGCATCCGGATCGTCGCCGACACCTATTCCGACCCGGAAAAGGGCACCGGCGCGGTGAAGATCACGCCGGCCCACGATTTCAACGACTTCCAGGTCGGGCGGCGGCACGGCCTCGCGGCCATCAACGTGTTCGGGCCGCGGGCCGAGATCCGGATCGCCGGCAACGACGCCTTCCTGGACGGCCTGGAGCCCGGCGCCGACCTCGATGCGCTGCTCGCCCTCGAGGGGCTCGATCGGGCCGAGGCCCGCAAGCGCATCGTCGAGATGCTGGAAGCGTCGGGCGCGCTCGCGGCTGTCGAGCCGCACCTCCATTCCGTGCCGCACGGGGATCGGTCCGGGGTTCCGGTCGAACCCTATCTGACCGACCAGTGGTTCGTGGACGTTCAGGGCTTGGCTCGGCGCGCGCTCGCGGCCGTCCGGAGCGGCGAAACCCGCTTCGTGCCGGAGAGCTGGGAGAAGACCTATTTCCAGTGGCTGGAGAACATCCAGCCCTGGACCGTGTCCCGCCAGCTCTGGTGGGGCCACCGCATTCCGGCCTGGTACGGGCCGGACGGGCACATCTTCGTGGCCGAGACGGACGAGGAGGCTGGCGCCCAGGCTCTCGCCTATTACGTCGTCAACGGAACCCTCTCCGAGCCCGAGGCCGAGACCCTGGCCGCCGATCCGGACCGGCTCGCGGCCTTCCTGACCCGTGACGAGGACGTGCTCGACACCTGGTTCTCGTCCGCCCTGTGGCCGTTCTCGACGCTGGGCTGGCCCGAGGAGACGCCTGAACTCGCCCGCTACTACCCGACCCAGACCCTCGTCACCGGCTTCGACATCATCTTCTTCTGGGTGGCCCGGATGATGATGATGGGCCTCTATTGCACCGGCCGGGTGCCCTTCGACACCGTCTACATCCACGCCCTGGTGCGCGACGAGCGCGGCGCCAAGATGTCGAAGTCCAAGGGCAACGTCATCGACCCGATCGAGGTCATCGACAAGTACGGCGCCGACGCACTCCGGTTCACGCTGTCGGCCATGGCCGCGCAGGGGCGGGACATCAAGCTCTCGCCGCAGCGGGTCGAAGGCTACCGCAACTTCGCCACCAAGATCTGGAACGCCGCCCGCTTCGCCGAGATGAACGGCTGCGTGTCGGCCGGCGACGCCTCTTCGGCCCCGCCGGAGGCCCGCGATGTCCTCAACCGCTGGATCCTGGCCGAATGTTCCCGGGCCGTGGCCGAGGTCACGCGCGCCATCGAGGAGTACCGCTTCAACGACGCCGCCGGCGCCGCATATCGGTTCACCTGGAACACGTTCTGCGACTGGCACCTCGAACTCGCAAAACCCCTCCTGTTCGGGACCGACGAGCCGGCCAAGGCCGAGGCGCGCCGCACCACCGCCTTCGTGTTCGACACGGTGCTGCAGCTGCTGCACCCGTTCATGCCGTTCCTCACCGAGGAACTCTGGCGTCTGCGCGGCCGGGACAGCGTGCTGGCCCTCGCGCCCTGGCCCGATCTCGGCGAGATCGGGGCCGAGGAGGCGGAGGCCGAGATCGGCTGGGTGATCGCGCTCGTCTCGGAGGTGCGCTCCGCACGGTCCGAACTGGGCGTCGCCCCGGGCGCACAAGTCCCGCTCGTGCTGGTGCGGCCCTCGCCGGCGACGCGCGACCGGGCCGAGCGCTGGCGCGACACGCTGAGCCGGCTCGCCCGCCTGTCCGCCATCACGGAGGCCGACAAGGCGCCCGGGCAGTCGGTCCAGATCCTGGTCGGCGAGGAGGTGGCCGCGCTGCCGCTCGCCGGCATCGTCGATCTCGCGGCCGAGACCGAGCGGCTGAACCGCGAGGCCGGCAAGCTCGAAGCGGAGATCGCCAAGATCGACGCCAAGCTCGGCAACGAGAGCTTTGTGGCGCGCGCCCCGGAGGAAGTGGTCGAGGAGCAGCGCGAGCGCCGCGCCGAGGCCGAGACCCGCCGCGGGCGCATCGAGGAGGCTTTGGCCCGGCTGCGGGCGGCGGCTTGACCCTTCCGGTCGACCGCGGACGGGAGCGGAACGGCCGGCGCGCGGCCTTTCCGTTTCCAACCCGAGCCACTAAGCGCATGGCATGACCGACGGAACTCCCGCCTCGCCCCAGAGCGTCATCGAGATCGGCCGCGTGCGGTTCGGCAACGATCTGCCCCTGACGCTGATCGCCGGACCTTGCGCCATGGAGAGCCGCGATCACGCGCTCGAAATGGCGGCGGCCCTCACCGAGGCGACGGCCAAGCTCGGCATGGGGCTCGTCTATAAATCCTCCTTCGACAAGGCGAACCGCACCTCGGCCTCGAGCGCCCGCGGCATCGGGCTCGCGCCGGCCATGGCGATCTTCGCCGAGGTGAAGGAGCGCTTCGGCGTGCCGCTGACCACCGACATCCACGAGGCGGCGCAATGCGGCCCGGTCGGAGAGGTGGTCGACATCCTGCAGATCCCGGCCTTCCTGTGCCGCCAGACCGACCTTCTCGTGGCTGCGGCCGAGACGGGCCGCGTGGTCAACGTCAAGAAGGGCCAGTTCCTGGCGCCGTGGGACATGCGCAACGTGGCCGCCAAGGTCCGGGCCGCCGGAAACGGCCGGGTCATGGTGACCGAGCGCGGCGCCTCCTTCGGCTACAACACGCTCGTCTCCGACATGCGGTCGCTGCCGATCATGGCCGAGAGCACCGGGGCGCCGGTCATCTTCGACGCGACCCACTCGGTGCAGCAGCCGGGCGGGCGGGGCGACACGTCGGGCGGCGAGCGCCGCTTCGTGCCGGTCCTGGCCCGCGCGGCCGTTGCCGTTGGGGTCGCCGGCGTGTTCATCGAGACCCACCCGGACCCGGACCGGGCGCCGTCGGACGGGCCCAACATGGTGCCGCTCGCCGAGCTGCCCGACCTGCTGGCCGAGTTGCAGGAGATCGACGCCATCACCAAGCGCCGGGCAGGGCGTTCCCGGACGTGAGCCTTCCGGCCGCGCCCCCGAGCGAGTCGGCGAATATCCGCCGCACCATCCTGATTCTCTCGGTCTGCGGTTTCGCCTCCGCCCTGTCGACCCGCTTCGCCGACCCCATGATCGGGGTGATCGCGCGCGACCTCGCCGTCGATCCGCTGCGGGTCGCGCTCCTGTCGACGGCCTATGCGCTGCCCTACGCCTTTATCCAGCCGATCCTGGGGCCTTTCGGGGACGCGGTCGGGAAGGAGCGCGTGGTCAAGGTGCTGCTCGTTTGCCTCGCCGTGTCGCTGCTGGCCGCGAGCTTCGCCACCGACCTGACGGCGCTGTTCGTGCTGCGCGTCCTGTCCGGCGCGGCCGCCGGCGGCATCATCCCGATCGCGCTGGCCACCATCGGCGATCGGGTCGAGATGGGCGAGCGGCAGGTGGCGATTGGGCGGTTCCTGACGGCCACGATCTCGGGACAGCTGCTCGGGGGTGTCGGCTCGGGGGCGCTCGCGACCGTTGTCTCCTGGCGCGGCGTGTTCATGATCGCCGCCGCGAGTGCGGCGGCCGCGGCCGTTGCCGTGATGATCGGGTTTCGGAGCTCAGGCGGCCCGAGGGGCGTCTTCAGCCTGCGGGTGGCCGGGCAGCGCTACCGCCGCATCCTGTCCATTCCGCGCGCCCTGGCGCTGATCTTCTTCGTGTTCGTGGAAGGCCTGTTCGTGTTCGGCGTGCAGCCCTATGTCGCGCCGCTGCTTGAGCGGGAGGGGCTCGGCGGGCCGACCGAAGCCGGGCTGATCATCGGGGGCTTCGCGATCGGCGGCATCATCTACACGTTGATCGTGCGCTGGCTGCTCTCCACCCTCGGCTTGCCCCGGATGCTGCGCACCGCCGGATTTCTCGGGCTCGGCAGCTTCGTCCTGCTGGCGCCGGGCCTGCCCTGGGGCGTTCAGGCGCTCGCCATGGTCGGAATGGGCATGGGCTTCTACATGCTCCACAACTCGTTCCAGACGCAGATCACCGAGGTGGTGCCGGAGGCCCGCGCGTCGGCCGTGGCGCTGCACGCCTTCTGCTTCTTCATCGGCCAGGCGCTGGGGCCGGTGCTGTTCGGCCTGCTGCTCGGCACGGTGGACCGCACCGGCGCCATGCTGGCCTGCGGCATGGGCGTGCTCTCGCTCGGGCTCGTCGCTGCCGTCGTGTTGCGGGACGCCTATCCGCGGCCACGATAGGGCGGGACGCCGGGATCGGGCAGCCAGATTCCGGCTGGCGGCGCGCCCGTCTGCCAGAACACGTCGATCGGAATGCCGCCGCGCGGATACCAGTAGCCGCCGATCCGCAGCCAGCGCGGCTGCAGCTCGTCCACCAGCCGCCGGCCGATCCCGACCGTGCAATCCTCGTGGAAGGCGCCATGGTCGCGGAAGCTGTGCAGGTACAGCTTGAGCGACTTCGATTCGACCAGCCAGGCTCCCGGCACGTAGTCGATCACGAGCAGCGCGAAATCCGGCTGGCCCGTGACCGGACAGAGCGACGTGAATTCCGGCACCGTGAAGCGGGCCAGGTAGTCGGTGTCGGGATGGGGGTTCGGCACCCGGTCGAGCTGCGCCGTCTCGGGCGAGCGGGGCAGGGGGGCCGGGCGGCCGAGCTGGGGCGTCGGCTCCATGGGGCGGAAACTCCGTTGGGGGATGGAAGGCAGCTAGGTAGCGGCGTGGGCCGGGTCAACCGCGCGCTGCCGGCCCCCACGGCGCCGGGGTTCCGCCGTCACGGCCGCGCCAGAGCTTGCACCGGCCGGCCTGGCACCTTAACCGCCGTGGCTCGCCTAGCCGGAGCAAGCCTGTGACCGCCATCATCGACATCGTCGCCCGCGAGATCCTCGATAGCCGCGGCAATCCGACGGTCGAGGTCGATGTCGTGCTGGAGGACGGCTCCACAGGCCGCGCGGCGGTTCCGTCCGGGGCGTCGACCGGCGCGCACGAGGCCGTCGAGCTCCGCGACGGCGACAAGAGCCGCTACGGCGGCAAGGGCGTGCTCAAGGCCGTCGAGGCGGTGAACACCGACATCGCCGGTGAACTCGTCGGCATGGACGCCGAGGACCAGGTCGCGATCGACGAGATCATGATCACCATGGACGGCACGCCCAACAAGGCGAAGCTCGGCGCCAACGCGATCCTGGGCGTATCGCTGGCCGTTGCCAAGGCGGCCGCCGACACCGCCGGCCTGCCGCTCTACCGCTATGTCGGCGGCACCCAGGCGCGGCTCTTGCCCGTGCCGATGATGAACATCATCAATGGTGGGGCGCATGCCGACAATCCGATCGACTTCCAGGAATTCATGATCATGCCGGTCGGGGCCCCGACCTTTGCCGAGGCGGTGCGGGTCGGTGCGGAGGTGTTCCACACCCTCCGGGCGGGGCTGAAGAAGGCCGGCCACAACACCAATGTCGGCGACGAAGGCGGCTTTGCGCCGAACCTCTCCTCGGCCGAGGCCGCCCTGGACTTCGTCATGGCGTCCATCGAGCAGGCCGGGTTCGCGCCCGGCAAGGACGTCGTGCTGGCGCTGGATTGCGCCGCCACCGAGTTCTTCAAGGACGGTCAGTACGATTACCACGGCGAGGGCACGAAGCGGTCCGGCACGGGACAGGCCGAGTACCTGGCCAAGCTCGTCGACACCTACCCGATCGTCTCCATCGAGGACGGGATGGGCGAGGACGACTGGGAGGGCTGGAAGGCGCTGACGGACCTCATCGGCAAGCGCTGCCAGCTCGTCGGCGACGACCTGTTCGTCACCAACCCGGCGCGGCTCGCCGACGGCATCAAGCGCGGGGTCGCCAATTCGATCCTGGTCAAGGTGAACCAGATCGGCACGCTCACCGAGACGCTGGCCGCCGTCGAGATGGCGCACAAGGCCGGCTACACGGCGGTGATGTCCCACCGCTCCGGCGAGACCGAGGATTCCACCATCGCCGACCTCGCGGTCGCGACCAATTGCGGGCAGATCAAGACGGGCTCCCTGTCCCGTTCCGACCGCCTGGCGAAGTACAACCAGCTCATTCGCATCGAGGAGGAGCTCGGCGCGGCGGCGAAATATGCGGGCCGGGCGGCGCTGAAGGTCTAAGTCGCTTCGGCGAGCCGCCCAGGAGGCGGCCCGCTCCTGCCGACGGGTCGGCCCCGGGCCGATCGCCGCCAAACGCGGACGGTCAGTCCGCCGCTGTCCCGCTTTCGTGGCCGGGCGGACCCGCGCGCATCGCGGATGGTGGCGCCCCCGAACCGGGCTATGGTTCGGCGTGCCCTCACCGTTTTCGAGCCCGGCCTGGGCACCTCGGCTCGCCATTCTGGCGATGCTGGTCGCCATGGTGACCTTCGGGGCCAATTTCGCGGTCAGCCGCTACGCCGTCCAGCACGGGCTCACGGCCTACGATCTCGTCTTTCTTCGCTTCGGCATCGCCGGCTCGATCCTGCTGCCGTTCTTTCTCCAGCGCGGCCTGCGCGATTGCGCCGGCATCGGCTGGGGCAGGGGGACTGCCCTGGCGCTGACGAGCGGCGCCACCGTCACGCTCCTCATGAGCCTCGGCGTCACCTACGCGCCGGCTGCGCACGGGGCGGCGCTCGGGCCCGGCACCGTCACCGTGGTGGGGGTGGTCTACGCAACCGTGCTGGCCGGCCGCCTGCCGCCCGGCCTGACCCGGATCGGCCTCGTTCTGGTCCTGGCCGGGCTGCTGGTCATCGCCGTCGCGGGCACCACGGCGAGTTCGCCCGACGTCCTGCTCGGGGACGGGTTCTTCTTTCTCACCGGACTCCTTTGGGGCTTCTACCCCGTGCTGCTGCACCGGTGGCGCGTCGGCGGCATGGTCGGGGCGGCGGTCTGCGCCGTGCTCTCCCTGGTCTACGTGCCGGTCTACTTCGCCTTTCTGGAGCCCCGGCTGCTGCAGGTTCCGCTCGGCGTGGTGCTGGTCCAGGCCGTCTACCAGGGGGTCTGCAACTCCATCATCGCGCTCTGGCTGTGGGGACACGGCATCAAGCATCTCGGCGCCGCGGGCACCCAGCTCTTCCCGCCGATGATCCCGGTCATCGGTGCCCTCGCGGCCGTGCCGATTCTGGGCGAGTGGCCCGGGCCGCTGCAGAGTCTGGCGATCGCCATGATCGTGGCCGGGCTCGCCTTCTCGGCCTACGGCAACCGCCTTCGCTCGCTGGAACGGCCCTCCTCCTAACCGGACCTTAACCACGACGCGGCATGGTGCCGACATGGTCGTCCGCCGCCGCTTCCGGGCCGTGCTCATCCCCCTCGTCGCCTATGCCTGCGCGGCCGGGCTCGTCTGGTATTTTCTGCACAACGCCCGGATTGGCAATCGCGGCTTCGACGCCAAGCAGGTGCTCAAGATCCAGATCTTCGAGGTCAACCGCGAGCTCGCGGCGGCCCGGGCCGAGCGTGCCGAATGGGACCGCCGCCTCGCCCTGCTGCAGGCCGATCAGGTGGACCGCGACCTCCTGGAGGAACGAGGCCGCATCCTGCTCGGCCGGGTTCACAAGAACGACGTCGTCATCGTCGGGCCCTAGCCCGGGCGCCACCACTCGCTTTCGGACCGGGACTGGTCTAGCAATTCCGCCAGACGGTGGAGGAGCAGGAATGGCGGCAGGTCAGGCCAAGTCGGGCCGTGCGGACGAGGGCGACAAGGCGCGGCGCAGCAACGCGCCTCCGGCGTTTACCCGCGACGAGGACCTCTCCGCCTATCGCGAGATGCTGCTCATCCGCCGCTTCGAGGAAAAGGCCGGCCAGATGTACGGCATGGGCCTGATCGGCGGATTCTGCCACCTCTATATCGGCCAGGAGGCGGTGGTCGTCGGCATGCAGATGGCGGCCCGCGAGGGCGACCAAGTCATCACCGGCTACCGCGATCACGGCCACATGCTGGCCTGCGGCATGGATCCGCGCGGGGTGATGGCGGAGCTGACCGGGCGCAGTGGAGGCTACTCCAAGGGCAAGGGCGGCTCCATGCACATGTTCTCCAAGGAGAAGAACTTCTACGGCGGCCACGGCATCGTCGGCGCGCAGGTCTCGCTGGGCACCGGGCTCGCGCTCGCCAACTGGTATCGGGACGACGGCCGCGTCTCCATGACCTATTTCGGCGACGGCGCCGCGAACCAGGGCCAGGTCTATGAGAGCTTCAACATGGCCGAGCTCTGGAAGCTCCCGGTTGTCTACGTGATCGAGAACAACCGCTACGCCATGGGAACCTCCGTGGCCCGGGCCTCGGCGCAGACGGACTTCTCGAAGCGCGGCACCTCCTTCAACATCCCGGGTGAGCAGGTGGACGGCATGGACGTCCGGGCCGTCCGCGAGGCCGCCGTTCGGGCCATCGACTTTGCCCGATCGGGCAACGGCCCCTACATCCTCGAAATGCAGACCTATCGCTATCGCGGCCATTCCATGTCCGACCCGGCGAAGTACCGGTCCAAGGACGAGGTCACCAAGATGCGCGAGGAGCGCGACCCGATCGAAATGATCCGCAAGCGCCTGACCGAGACCCACAAGGTCGGCCCGGACGAGATCAAGGCGATCGACGGCAAGGTGCGCGAGATCGTCAACGACGCGGCCGAGT
>NZ_JAQGKF010000181.1 GCF_028290205.1 Enterovirga sp.
GAAGGATTTCCGCACGCCGGGCGATTTCCGCATCCCGGATCCGCTCCGGCCCTGGGGGGAGACGGCCCAGCGGGGCGCCCGCCTTTCCGCGCCGAGCTGACCGCCGGCGCGAGACCGCGAGCGGGAAACCCTCCGCTTGCTCCACCGTGACTCGGAGACGCGCAATGTCCGCCAGCCTTCAGACCAGCAGTGGTTCACCCAACGCGGCCCTCGAAATCTACATCGAAGGCCTCAAGAACGCTCACGCCCTCGAGAAACAGGCCACGCAGCTGATCAACCGTCAGCTCGAGCGCCTCGAGAACTACCCCCAGGTCGAACAGCTGCTGCGCCGCCATCTCGGCGAAACCGAGCAGCAGATCGCCCGGCTCGACGAGATGCTCGCTTCCTTCGGAGAGGAGCACTCGACGCTGAAGGACCTGGCCACGTCGCTGACCGGCAACCTGGCGGCGCTCGGCCACACGGTGATGGGCGACGAGATCCTGAAGAACCACTTCGCCAACCACGCCTTCGAGAACTTCGAGATCGCGTCCTACATGTCCCTGATCACGCTGGCCGAACTCAGCCAGCGGGGCGGCCATGTGGCGGCCCTGAAGACGACCCTGGAGGAGGAGCGCAGGACCGCTCAGGCCCTGCACGACATGACCGGGGAACTGACCCGCATGTACGTGTCCCGCACTGCTGCCGGCGCCAAAGCGGACCGCTGAGGTGACCGCCTACGTCCGCTTTTCGGACTCCGTCGAGACGGTCGAACCGGGAGAAGAGGAAACCTTCCGCAAGATCATCGACGTGATGGCGAAGGGCGGGCGCATGGCGCGGGAGCGCTATGGGCATTCGGTCCGGACCTCGCACGCCAAGGCGCACGGGCTGCTCAAGGGCGCGCTCGAAGTGCTGCCGGATCTGCCGCCCGAGTTGCGGCAGGGGCTGTTCGCCGAGCCGCGCAGCTATCCGGCCATCGTGCGCCTGGCGCATGTTCCTGGGGAGTTCCTGGACGACCGCCGGGTGTCCACGCCGCGCGGCATGGCCATCAAGGTGATCGGCGCCGAGGGCCCCAAGCTGCCGGGCCATGCCGGTCAGGTCACGCAGGATTTCGTGCTCGACACCGGCAAGGCCTTCATCGCGCCGAGTGCCGGGGTGTTCCTGGGCTCCATCACGCTTACGGAGGCCGCGACGCCGATGCCGGAGGGTGTCAAGGCTGCCGTTTCGGCCGCCTCCCGGGCCAGCAACGTCGTGCTCAACGCGGTCGGGCTGAACAGCGCCAATCTCGATTTCTTTGGCCACCCGTTCAACCATCCGATGACGGAGAGCTACTTCACGCAATGCCCGCTCCGCTACGGCGAGCACATCGCCAAGATCGGCTTCTTTCCGCTCAACAAGGATGGCGGCGATCTCACGGTGCAGTCCTTCGAGCCGCAGGACGAGGACGGGCTGCGCACCGCCGTGGTCACTTATTTCAGGCGGCATCCGGCCATTTTCGAGGTGCGGGTTCAGCTCTGCACGGATCTCGACAGGATGCCGGTCGAGAACGCGTCGGCCGAGTGGCCGGAGGACGAGAGCCCGTACCGGCCGGTGGCCCGGCTCACCCTGATGCCGCAGGAGGCGTTCACGCCGGCCCGCCGCGAATTCGTCGATGAGCGGCTCCTGTTCTGCCCGGCCCACAGCCTGGAGGCGCACCGCCCGCTCGGCTCCGTGATGCGGGCCCGGATGCGGGTCTACGAAGCGCTGGGGCCGGCCCGGCTTCGCGAAAACGGCCGGCCGCGTGTCGAGCCGCGCTCGATCGACGAATTACCGGCCTAGGAGGACAGGATGACCCAGCAGGTGCCGCTCGGCGACCAGGCGCGCGCCGATCCCGGTGCAGGCCCCGACGGCGCACACGAGATCGCGCCCGATCTCGCCTATCTCCGCACGCTGATCGCCAACCTCGTGTTTGTCGGCCGGCCGGGTGCAGGCGATCGTGGCTGGGTGCTGGTGGATGCCGGTGTGTTCGGCACCAAGACGGCCATCAAGGCCGCCGCGGAGGCGCGGTTCGGGGCGGGTGCGCGGCCCTCCGACATCGTCCTGACGCATGGGCATTTCGACCATGTCGGGGTGCTGGAGGACCTGGCCGAGGAATGGGACGTGCCGGTCTGGGCCCACGAGTTGGAGCGACCCTATCTCGATGGCTCCGCCAGCTACCCGCCGGCAGATCCGAGCGTCGGCGGCGGCCTCATGGCGACCCTGTCGCCGCTCTATCCGACGCGCCCGGTGGATGTCGGCACCCGACTCCGCACGCTGCCGCCGGGCGGAAGCGTGCCGCCGATGCCGGGGTGGCGCTGGGTGCATACGCCCGGCCACTGCCCGGGCCACGTCTCGTTCTGGCGCGAGAGCGACCGCGCGCTGATCGTGGGCGACGCCTTCGTGACCACGGCGCAGGAATCCGCCTATGCGGCCATCACCCAGGCGCCCGAGATGCATGGGCCGCCCCGTTACTTCACGGTGGATTGGGACGCCGCGCGCCACTCGGTCGAGACGCTGGCCCGGCTTCGCCCGGACCTCGTCGTCACGGGCCACGGCCGGGCCATGCGGGGACCGGAGATGACGGCCGCGCTGGAGCGTCTGGCCCGGGATTTCGACCGGGTCGCGGTGCCCGAGCGGGGCCGCTACGTCGACCAGCCGGCGACCGCCCAGGACGGAACGGCGTACCGCCGGCCCTGATCCCTCACCAGAGGAGGCCGTGTGGGAAGAAGCGCACGGTCTCGCCGCCGGCGAGCCCGGTCGCCGCCTCCGGCAGTTCCACAAGGCCGTCGCTGCCGGTCAGCGAGGTCAGGATGCCGGCCCCCTCACGGGGGAATTTCACGGCCTCCATCTGCCCGTCGGCTCCGGCCCGCAGGCTGGCCCGCACATATTCGCGCCGGCCTGCCTTCTTGCGGTAGCCGAAGGCCGCCCGCACAGGAAAAGGCGTTGGCGGCTCGTGCCGCGCTCCGCCGAGGCGGCCGAGCAGGGGCCGGACCAGAAAGAGCAGCGTCACGTAGGCCGCGACCGGGTTGCCGGGCAGGCCGACAAAGGCCGTGCCCTGGACGAGACCCATGGCGACCGGTCGCCCCGGCTTGATCGCGAGGCGCCAGAACACGACCTGGCCCGTCCGCTCCACGGCCGCCTTGACGTGATCCTCCTCGCCGGTGGAGACCCCGCCCGAGGTCAGGACCAGGTCGGCGCCGGCGGCAGCCGCCTGGATCTGGCCCGCCACGACCTCGACCTCGTCCGGCAGGACGCCAAGGTCGCGCACCTCCACCCCGAGCCGGCCGAGCAGGGCCCGG
>NZ_JAQGKF010000145.1 GCF_028290205.1 Enterovirga sp.
CGGCCCTGTTCGGCGGCCTGGCCTGGCCGGCCGTCGCGCTCTATCTCGGCTCCATCGCCTGGGTGGTCGGCTACGACACCGTCTACGGCCACCAGGATCAGCGCGACGACGCCGTGATCGGTGTGCGGTCCACGTCGCGGACCTTCGGGCGGCATTCGCGCCGGATGGTGGCGCTCCTCTACGGGCTTGCCGTTCTGCTCACCGGGGCCGCCCTGGCCGGGGCCGAAGCGGCCTGGCCGAGCTGGCTCGGGCTGCTCGCCTTTGCGGCTCATCTCGTCTGGCAGGTGGCCCGGCTCGATCCGGACCGCCCGGCGGTCTGCCTGATGCTGTTCCGCTCGAACCGGGACGCGGGCGCGCTGCTGTTCCTGGGTCTGATCGCGGATGCGCTCACGCGCTGATCAGGCGAGCAGCCGGCCGATCCGGCTCAGCGCCGCGTCCCGGATGCCAAAGGCGTCGAGGGCCGTCACGGTCCGGTCGAAATAGTCGCGGCAGGTGCCGAGTTCGCCGGCCGCGATCCTGATCCGCTCGGCCGTCGCCTCGTCCGCCAGCCGTCCGAGGTAGCGCGGGTGGGCCCGGTTCGCCACGAAGGTCACGGCCCGGACGCGGCCCGCCTCCGTCTCGACCTGCACCCAGCGGGCCAGATAGGCGCCCGAGAGCATCTCCCGCCGCCACACCAGAAGCAGCTCCTCGCGGACCCGCTCGGCGGCGATGCGAAAGCCCATGCCCCGGCAGAGGCCGCCGCGGTCGAGGGCCAGCATCAGGCCGGGACAATCGGGGGTGCCGCGGCCGCGCGTCATGCGCAGGCAGAAGCTGCGGTGCCAGCCCCGGACGGTGCCGAGCCGGTGCTCCTCGTGCAGAAAGGCCGGGTTCCACATCAGGGACCCGTAACCGAACACCCACGCGTCCTCGCCCGGTCGGTGCTCGGCAAGGGCGGCCTCGAGCGAGGCGGCCAGCTCCTCGTCGGACCGGACGGTGAAATCTGGGGTCGCGCGGGCCCGCAGCGCATCCAGATGCCGCCCGTCGAGCAGCCGCTCTCGGGTGATCACAAACGGCTCGCGGCGCTTCCCGGCCCCGGCATCGCTCATCCGCGCTCCCCCGGGGCTCAGGCCGCCCCGACCGCCTCTATCATGATCCGGGCCGCGTCCCGGATGGCGGCGTTCAGCCCGGAGGTCGGCTGGCTCGATCCGTCGAGATAGACGGCGAGCAGCAGGGGCGGGCGGCCGGGCTTCGGCCACAGAATGGCGACGTCGCTGGCCGCTCCGCGCAGCCCGGTGCCCGTCTTGTCGCCGATCCGCCACCCGCCCGGCGCCCCCGCCCGAATGCGGGCGTCCCCCGTGACACTGGCGACGAGCCAATCCTGCAGGAGAGCCCGCGACGGCCCCGACAGCGCATCGTCCACCAGAAGCCGGCGCATGGCGGCCAGCATGGCGCCGGGCGCCGTCGTGTCCCGCTCGTCCCCCGCCGGGACGTCGTTGAGCTCGGGCTCGACACGGTCGAGGCGGGTCGTCGCGTCGCCCAGGCCCCGCATGAAGCGGGTCAGCTCCGGCGGCCCGCCGAAGCTCGCCAGCATCAGGTTTCCGGCCGTGTTGTCGCTGGTGGTGACCGCGGCGTGGCAGACCTCGGCGACCGTCATGCCGCCGGGGCCGGTGCGCCGCTCGGTGACCGGCGAATAGGGGACGATCTGGTCCGGCCCGAACGCGATGCGCCTGTCCAGCCGCTCCGCTCCGGCGTCGGCCCGGTGCAGCATCAGGGACGCGGCCAGGAGCTTGAATGTGCTGCACAGGGGGAAGCGCTCGTCCGCCCGGTGGCGGACGGCCCGGCCCGTCGCCGTGTCCAGCAGGGCGGCGCCGATGCGGCCGCCTGTTCGGGCTTCGAGCGCGGCGAGGCGGGGGACCGCCCCGGGCTCGTCCGCCAGGGCGGGGGCGGCCGTCAGGGCCGTCAGGGCTGGGGCGGCCGCCAAACCGGCCAGAACGGCGCGGCGGCTCGGGGCGAGATCATTCCGGGTGATCGCGGCAACTGACATAAAGACATCCTTATATGTTGATTGCCTGCGGAACCGGGCCCTGCTATAGGCGAGGGCATCACGAACATCGTCGAGCGGAGAACCGGTCATGTCGCAGCCGTTGAGGAAGGTCGAGCCGCCGAAGGGCGACTACATCGTGGCCGATATCGGGCTCGCGGGCTGGGGCCGGAAGGAACTCTCGATCGCCGAGACCGAGATGCCGGGCCTGATGTCGGTGCGCGAGGAATATGGGCCGGCTCAGCCGCTCAAGGGCGCCCGCATCGCCGGCTCGCTGCACATGACCATCCAGACGGGCGTGCTCATCGAGACGCTGGCCGCCTTGGGCGCCGACATCCGCTGGGTGTCCTGCAACATCTACTCGACTCAGGACCACGCCGCCGCGGCCATCGCGCAGGCCGGCATCCCGGTCTTTGCCGTCAAGGGCGAGTCCCTGACCGAGTACTGGGATTACACCCGCAAGCTGTTCGAGTGGAGTGACGGCGGCATGCCGAACATGATCCTCGACGACGGCGGCGACGCCACCCTGTTCGTCCATCTCGGCGTCCGGGCCGAGGGCGGCGACACCGCCTTTCTCGACAAGCCGGAGAGCGAGGAGGAGGAAATCCTGTTCGCGCTGCTGAAGAAGACCCTCGGCGAGAAGCCCAAGGGCTGGTTCGGCGAACTCGCCGCCTCGATCAAGGGCGTCTCCGAGGAGACCACGACGGGCGTGCACCGGCTCTACATCATGGAGAAGGAGGGCAAGCTCCTCTTCCCGGCGATCAACGTCAACGACGCCGTGACCAAGTCGAAGTTCGACAACCTCTACGGCTGCCGCGAGTCGCTGGTCGACGGCATCCGCCGCGGCACCGACGTGATGATGGCCGGCAAGGTCGCCATGGTCGCGGGCTTCGGCGACGTCGGCAAGG
>NZ_JAQGKF010000240.1 GCF_028290205.1 Enterovirga sp.
AAGGCAAGCGCCGCGGCGCCAAATACGGCGTCGTGACCATGTGCGTCGGCGGCGGCATGGGCGCGGCCGGGCTGTTCGAGATCTTTTAGCCGCTGGGATCGGCTTGGCGGAACGCAAGCCGATCCGCCCCGCCGCTCGCGCCCTTGCCCCGCCCCCGATCCTGCCGATCCAGGCGATGGGACAACATGGACCGGGGAGGCGAGCACGTGGCCGACGCACAACCAGGTGTGACCGAGCTCAAGGTTGCTGACGGCGTCGCCGTCATCACGGTCAACAACCCGCCCGTGAACGCGCTCGGGGCGGCCGTGCGGGACGGGGTCGCGGCGCGGATGCGCGAGGCGGCCGCCGATCCGGCCGCGCAGGCCGTGGTGCTGATCTGCGCCGGCCGCACCTTCTTCGCTGGGGCGGACATTACCGAATTCGGCAAGCCCCCGAGGGGCATTCCGCTCGGCGAACTCGTCACGCTGATCGAGGACATGCCGAAGCCGGTCGTCGCCGCCATCCACGGCACCGCGCTGGGCGGCGGGCTCGAGATGGCGCTCGGCTGCCATTACCGGGTCGCAGTCCCGTCCGCCCGCGTCGGCCTGCCCGAGGTGAAGCTCGGCATCCTGCCCGGCGCCGGCGGCACGCAGCGCCTGCCGCGCATCGTCGGGGCGGAGCGCGCGCTGGAGATGATCACGTCCGGCGAGCACGTGCCCGCCCCGAAGGCGAAAGAGGCCGGGCTGATCGACGAGCTCGCGCCCGAGACAGGCCTGCGCGAGGCCGCGATCGGTTTCGCAAAGCGCCTCGTCGCGGAGGGCAAGGGGCCGAAGAAGGTCCGTGACCTCACCGACAAGATCGCGGCGTCGCGCGGCCGGCCGGAGGTTTTTGCCGATTTCGCCAAGGCGAACGGGCGAAAATTCCGCGGCTTCGAGGCCCCGGCCGCCTGCATCGAGGCCGTGAAGGCAGCCGTCGAGCTGCCCTTCGAGCAGGGCATCGCGAAGGAGCGCGAGCTGTTCCTAAAGCTCGTCTCAGGCACGCAGTCGAAGGCGCAGCGCTACGTGTTCTTCGCCGAACGCGAGGTCCGCAAGATCCCGGACCTGCCGGACGACACGCCGACGAAGCCCGTCACCTCCGTTGGCATCATCGGGGCCGGCACGATGGGCGGCGGCATCGCGATGAACTTCCTCAACGCGGGCATCCCGGTGACGATCGTTGAGATGAAGCAGGACGCGCTCGACCGCGGTCTCTCGATCATCCGCAAGAATTACGAGGCCACCGCCGCCAAGGGCCGGCTGAAGCCGGAGGATGTCGAGAAGCGCATGTCCCTGATCCAGGGATCCTTGGATTTCAATGCGCTGTCGAAGCCCGACCTCGTGATCGAGGCCGTGTTCGAGAACATGGAGATCAAGAAGGACGTCTTCCGCCGGCTCGACGCGGTTGCGAAGCCCGGCGCGATCCTCGCGTCCAACACCTCCTACCTGGACGTCGACGAGATCGCCTCGGTCACGAACCGGCCGGAGAGCGTCATCGGGATGCACTTCTTCTCGCCCGCCAACATCATGAAGCTGCTGGAGGTCGTGCGGGCCGAGAAGGCGTCCAAGGAGGTGGTCGCCACCGCCGTGAAGCTCGCCCCGAAGATCGGCAAGATCGGCGTGCTGGTCGGCGTCTGCTACGGCTTTGTCGGCAACCGCATGCTGGCGGAGCGTCAGCGCGAGGCGAACCGGCTGGTCGAGGAGGGCGCGATGCCCTGGGATGTCGACCGCGTCCTGTTTGAGTTCGGCCTGCCCATGGGCCCCTTCGCGATGAGCGACCTCGCCGGGCTCGATATCGGCTGGTCGCGCGAAACCTCCAAGGGCCAAACGCTGCGCGAAAAACTCTGCGAGATGGATCGGCGCGGCCAGAAGACGGGCGCGGGCTTCTACGATTACGACGCCAGCCGCAAGGCCACGCCCTCGCCGATCGTCGAGCAGATGGTCCTGGAGCATTCGAAGGGGAAGGGCATCACGCGCCGGCCGATCCCCGATTCCGAGATCCTCGAACGCCTCGTCTTCCCGATGATCAACGAGGGCGCCAAGATCCTGGAGGAGGGCAAGGCGCTGCGAGCCTCCGACATCGACATGGTCTGGATCGCTGGCTACGGCTGGCCAGTCTATCGGGGCGGCCCCATGTTCTACGCCGACACCGTGGGCCTGAAGACGGTGCTTGGCCGCATGGCCGAGTGGGAAACGTCCATCGGCCCGGAATTCCGCCCGTCGGACCTGCTTCGCCGCAAGGCGGAAGCCGGCGAACAGTTCACCGGCGCGGCCTGACGGAGGTACCGCATGAAGAGCCTGCTCCGCATCCTCCTCGCGATCTTGCTGCCCCCGGTCGGCGTGTTGCTCACCGTCGGGTTCGGGGGCGCCTTTTGGCTGAACATCCTCCTGACGCTGCTTGGCTACCTGCCGGGCGTCATCCATGCGGTCTGGATCATTGCCCGTCGGGCACCGACCTGAGCCGCTGATCCGGGTCGGGATCGGCGGCTGGACCTTCGCGCCCTGGCGCGGGCGCTTCTATCCGACGGGCCTGCCGCATGGGCGCGAACTCGCCCATGCGAGCCGGCAGGTCACGGCGATCGAGATCAACGGCACGTTCTACCGGGCCCAGAATCCGGCCACCTTCCGGACCTGGCGCGACGAAACCCCGGACGGCTTTGTCTTCGCCGTGAAGGGCCACCGGGCCGTGACCAACCGCAAGGCCCTGTCCGAGGCCGGGCCGGCCCTCGAAACCTTCCTCAACTCGGGCCTGACCGAGCTCGGCGACAAGCTCGGCCCCATCAACTGGCAGCTTGCGCCGACCAAGCGGTTCGATCCGGACGAGATGGCGGCCTTTCTGGCCCTGCTGCCGCCGGAGCGGGCCGGCCGGCCCCTCAGCCACGCGATCGAGGTCCGCCACGCGAGCTTCGCGGTTCCGGCCTTCGTGGACCTGGCCCGGCGGCACCGCGTGGCGATCGTGTGCGCCGAGTCCGACGCCTATCCGGCCATTGCCGACAGCACGGGTGATTTCGTCTACGCCCGGTTGCAGCGCTCCCGGCCCGGAGAGCCGGACGGGTATCCGGGCCCGGAACTCGATGCCTGGGCGGAGCGCGCCCGGACCTGGCAGGCGGGCGCTGTCCCGCCGGATCTGCCCCGAGTCGGGCCGGAACACGCCGCGGCCGCGCCGCGCGACGTGTTCGTGTTCTTCATCTCCGGCGAGAAGGCGGCCAATCCGGCCGCGGCCCTGTCGCTGCTGCGCCGCCTCGGCTGAGCCGACGCGACTCTTCACGTCTGCTTGACCGGGCGGCGGCTGCGGTTGCGCGGCCGAAGCCGCGCCCCTACCTCAGAGAACGTTCAGAGAACGGGGACCATGGACGAGGCTGTTGCCCGCAAGCTGCGCGTTCTGGCGGACGCGGCGAAATACGACGCGTCCTGCGCGTCGTCAGGCGCGCCGAAGCGCTCGGCTGGCCGCGACGGCATCGGCTCCACGGACAAGGTGGGAATCTGCCACTCCTACACGCCCGACGGCCGTTGCGTCTCCCTGCTCAAGGTGCTGCTGACGAATTACTGCCTCTTCGATTGCGTGTACTGCGTGAACCGGCGCTCCTCCAACGTCCAGAGGGCGCGGTTCTCGGTGAACGAGATCGTCGACCTGACGATCGCCTTCTACAAGCGCAACTACATCGAGGGTCTGTTTCTCTCGTCGGGCATCATTCGGTCGCCGGATTACACGATGGAGCAGCTCGTCCTGGTCGCCAAGACCTTGCGTCAGGAACGCGGCTATCGGGGCTACATCCACCTCAAGACCATTCCGGAGGCGAGTCCCTGGCTGATCGAGCAGGCGGGCCTCTGGGCCGACCGCCTGTCGGTGAACCTCGAATTGCCCACCGACGAGGGCCTGGCGCGGCTCGCGCCGGAGAAGACGGCCACAACCATCCGGTCGGCCATGGGCCAGATGCGGGAGCGCATCGCTCAGGGCCGGGCCGAGGGGCGGTCCTTTTCGCCGGCCGGCCAGTCCACCCAGCTCATTGTCGGGGCGGACGGGGCCAGCGACGAGGCGATCCTGCAGACAAGCGCCGGGCTCTACGAGAGCTACGACCTTCGGCGGGTCTATTACTCGGCCTTCAGCCCCATTCCGGATTCCTCGGCGGTGCTGCCCTCGCGCTCGCCGCCGCTGCAACGGGAAAACCGCCTCTACCAGGCCGATTGGCTGCTCCGCCATTACGGGTTCGCCGTGGACGAGATCGCGTCCGGCGGCGAGGGCGGCATGCTGGATCTGGACGTCGATCCGAAGCTCGCCTGGGCCTTGAAGAACCGTCACCGCTTCCCGGTGGACGTCAATCTGGCGGATCGCGAGATGCTGCTCCGCGTTCCCGGCCTCGGCAAGCGCGCCGTCGACAAGATCGTTGCCACGCGCCGCCATGCCCGGCTCGGCCTAAAGGACCTCACCCGGCTGACCGGCACGCTCAAGCGCGCACGGCCGTTTTTGATCGCCGACGACCACCATCCGGGCCGATCGCTCGATGCGCTCGACCTCCGCCCGCGGCTCGTCGAAGCCGAGGCTCAGATGAGCTTGTTCTGACCGTGGGCTCGCCCGCGGCGGTTCGGCGGCCGGCTGCGCGCCGGGTCGTCCTCGGCGAGGGCGCCGATCTCGACGGCTTTCGCCGGGCCGTGCGGGCGCTGGTCGCGGAGGGCGTGGCGCCGGAGGACGTGAGCTGGAACGCGGGCGGGCAGGGCGGCCTGTTCGGCGAAGCTCCTGAGGCTCCCGGCCAGGCGCCGCCCCTGAGCCTGCCCCGGCAGTTGGCCGGGCGCATCACCGAGGTGGTGCCGCATCGCGATCCGGAGCGCTACGGCCTGCTCTACCGGGCCATCTGGCGTGTGCTCCGGGGGGAGCGCGACCTGCTTGAGATCGCCAGCGATCCCCTGGTGCACCGGCTCGACCTTCTGGCCCGGTCGGTGCGGCGCGACATCCACAAGATGCACGCCTATTTGCGCTTTCGGAAGGTGGTGGGCGGGCCGCCGGACGGGCCCGAGGTCTTTGCTGCCTGGTTCGAACCGGACCATTTCATCCTGGAACAAGCCGCGCCGTTCTTCGCCGAGCGGTTCCGCTCCATGCTGTGGAGCATCGTCACGCCGGTCGGCTCGGCCTTGTGGGACGGCGAGGAGCTTCGCTTCGGTCCGCCGGGCTGCCGCAGCGACGTTCCGGGCGAGGATGGGTTCGAGGCCGGCTGGACCGGCTATTACGAAAGCATCTTCAACCCGGCCCGCACCAATCCCAAGCTCATGCGTTCGCACATGGCCAAGAAGTACTGGCACAACCTGCCGGAAGCGGCCGCCATTCCGAACCTCGTCCGTTCGGCGGGTGGCCGAACCGCCGGCATGATCGGCAAGGAGGCGAGCGTGCCGGCAAAACGGGTCCCCGAACGGGCGCTCGCCGCGATGCTGGACCAGGCGCCGGGCTCGCTCGAGGAGCTGAATGCCCTGATCCGGTCGGCCGGGCCGCTCGTGCCCGGGGCGACCCAGGCCGTGGTCGGGGAAGGGCCGGCCAACGCTTCGGTGGTCTTCGTGGGCGAGCAGCCGGGCGACGAGGAGGACCTTCAGGGCCGGCCCTTCGTGGGCCCGGCCGGCCGCCTCCTGGAGCGCGCCATGGGCGAGGCCGGGATTGAGCGGCGCGACGTGTATCTCACCAATGCCGTGAAGCACTTCAAATTCGAGCAGCGCGGCAAGCGCCGCATCCATTCCAAGCCGACGGCGGGGGAGGTCAGCCACTACCGCTGGTGGTTGATGCGCGAGCTCGAACTCGTGGAGCCGAAGCTGGTCGTGGCGCTCGGCGGCACGGCCGTGCTGGCGCTCACCGGCAAGCAGGTGCCGATCACCCGCGCCCGCGGCCCGGCCGTGCTGCTGGATGGCTTCCAGGGCTTCATCACGGTTCACCCCTCCTATCTGCTTCGGTTGCCGGACCAGGACGCCAAAGCCGCGGCCTATGCCCAGTTCGTGGGGGATCTGGAGCAGGTCAGGCAGCTCGGCGAGGCCGGCCGCTCGGCCGGCCCGAAGGGATGAGGCGTCCCGTACCGTGCCGTCCCTTGCGGATGCGCGCGGGGTCGCGATGATCACCGGTGAACCGGGTGCCCTGACCGGCGCCTTTGCAGAAGGACCGAACGCTTGAAACAGCAATCCCTGGCGAAAGCCTGCATCCTGTCCGTTCTTCTGATGGGCAGCGCCGCCGCCCAGACGGCCGCGCCGACCCCGCCGACTGCCGGCACGCCTTCGGCCACGGGGACGCCGCCGGCCGCCTCGCCACCCTCGACCTTCACGCCGACCTCCGGCCAGTCCGGCAAGGACGTGGTCTGGGTGCCGACGCAGCAGGCCCTGGTCGACGGAATGCTGGACATGGCCGGCGCCAAGCCCGGGGACTACGTGATCGACCTCGGCTCGGGCGACGGCCGCACCGTGATCACGGCGGCCAAGCGTGGCATCAGGGCGCTCGGCGTCGAGTACAATGCCGACATGGTCACTTTGTCGCGCCGGGCTGCGGAGGCGGAGGGCGTGTCGAAGCTCGCCCAGTTCGTCGAAGGCGACATCTTTAAGACGGACTTTTCGGAGGCGACCGTCCTGACGTTGTTCCTGCTGCCCAACCTGAATCAGCGGCTGCGGCCCGACATCCTGAAGATGAAGCCCGGCACGCGCGTCGTTTCGAACACCTTCGACATGGGTGACTGGACGGCCGACAACACGTTCTCGACCCCGGGGAGCTGCACCAGCTTCTGCCGCGCCTACCTGTGGATCGTGCCGGCCAACGCGGCCGGGACCTGGCGCCTGCCCGAGGGCGAACTCACTCTCACGCAAACCTATCAGACGCTGGCCGGCACGCTGAACCAGAGCGGCAAGGAGGTCCCGGTCTCTGACGCCAAGATGAAGGGCGCCGAGATCACCTTCACGGCCGGCGGACGCCAGTATACGGGCCTCGTTGAAGGCGACCGCATGCGCGGCAAGGTCGATGGTCAGGACTTCATCGCTGCTCGCAGCGGCGGCTAGGGCTCACCCGAACCGGTGCAGGCCGGTTCCGTTGCGCTTGAGCCAGGCTTCGGCGCTGTCGGTGGCTGGGCAGAGGTCGCGGAGCACCCGCCAGAACGCGGGCGAGTGGTTCATCTCCTTGAGGTGAGCCACTTCGTGCGCGGCCAGATAGTCCAGCACCTCCGCCGGGGCGAGGATCAGCCGCCAGGAGAAGCTCAGCGCCCCCGTCGATGAGCAGGAGCCCCAGCGGCTCCTGGTGTCGCGCAGCGTCAGCCGGCCGAACGGCACCCCGAGCCGGCCGGCGTGCCGCCGGACCGCTGCAGACAGATCCTGCTGGGCTTCGGCCATGAGAAAGCGCCGAACGCGGCCCGGGACCGCCTCGACATCGCCGCCGACCACGATCTCGGGCGGCCCACCCTCCATCCGGACGACGCGCGTCCGGCCCCGCTCGCCGGGGCGGTGCCCGATCAGGTGCGGCTCGTCCCGCAGCGGGATCACGGCTCCGGGTACGAAGGGAAGCCGCTCCGGCCGCCGGGCCAGCCGCGTAGCGATCCAGTTCGCCTGGCCGTCGAGAAAGCGCTGCGCGGTGCGAAGGTCGGCTCGGGGCGGCAGGGTGAGGGCGACCTCGCCGGTCGCGGACGACACCCGGAGGGTCATGCGCTTGGCGGTGTCGCGCCGGCGCAGATGCACCACGATCGGTGGACCGGCCGAGGCGACGCTCAGCCGGTCGGGTTCCGGTTGGACGATTCGGCGCAGCCACCGCATCGCGCCACCCTGCCGGACGGCGCGGGACGTGTCATCCGCCGGCCGGATCGGGCCGGTCAGACGGGGGTCAGATGCCGGGCCCGGGCCCGCCGCTGGGCCTTGCGGCTCGGCCCGCCGCGAGGCGTAGCCGCCGTGTCCGGGGCCGGGGCGGACGGGGTCGGGGCGACGTCCGGCGCCGGTTCCTGGGCCGGGGCAACCGAGACCGGGGCGGCCGGAGCCTTAACGCGAGGCATTGCCGGGGTGACCGAGACCGGGGCCGCAACGGGAGCCGGTGCCGGGGCGGCCGGGGTCGAAACGCGAGGCATCGCCGGCGCGGGCGCGACCGAGACCGGGGCCGCAACGGGAGCCGGGGCCGGAACGTGGGTCTGGGCGGCGATGAAGGCGTTGATCCGCGGCACGATTTCGGCCCGGAAGCGCGACCCGTTGAACACCCCGTAATGCCCGACCTTGCCCTGCAGGTGGTAGACCTTCTTGTCCGCCGCCAGGTTGGGCGTGAGGTCGAGGGCCGCGAGCGTCTGGCCCACACCCGAGATGTCGTCCCTCTCGCCCTCGACCGCCATGATGGCGCAGCGCCGGATGGCCAGGAGGTCGACGGGCTCGCCCCGGTGCAGCATCTCGCCCCGAGGGAGGCGGTGTTCCACGAACACCGTTTCGATCGTCTGCATGTAGTATTCGGCGGTCAGGTCCATGACTGCCAGGTACTCGTCGTAGAACTCGCGGTGCTTCTCGGCTGCGTCCCCGTCGCCCGTCACCAGGTTGTTGAACATGTCGCGATGGGCGGTGACATGCCGATCCAGGTTCATGGCCATGAAACCGGAGAGCTGCAGGAAGCCCGGATAGACCTGCCTCAGGGCGCCCGGATACCCGAACGGCACCGTGTGGAGGCAGTTGCGGCGGAACCAGTCCACGCCGCGCCGCTCGGCCAGCAGGTTGACGGCGGTCGGCGAGCGCCGGGTGTCGATCGGGCCGCCCATCAGCGTCATGGACAGCGGGATGGCGGGATCGTTCTCGGCCTCGAGCCGCGCCACGGCGGCCATCACGGGCACGGCCGGTTGGCAGACGGCGAGAACATGCAGGTCCGGACCGAACTCCCGGCACATGTCCTTGATGTAGTCGACGTAGTCGTCGAGATCGAAGCTGCCGGCGGCGAGCGGCACCATGGAGGCGTCCACCCAATCGGTGATCATCACCTGATGGGTGGGCAGGAAGGCCTCGACCGTGCCGCGGAGCAGGGTCGCGTAATGGCCCGACATGGGGGCGACGATCAGCAGCTTCGGCTGCCGCAGTGCCTCCGGGCAATCGACGCGCCGGAAGGCGATCACCTGGCCGAAGGGGCGGGTCCAGATCACCTCTTCCTCGACCGCGAACGGGCGCCCGCCCACCATCGTCCCGTGCAGGCCGAAGCCGGGCTTGGCGTAGCGGCGCGTGGTGCGCTCGAACATCTCGCAGGCCGCCGACATGGAGCGCCCGACGGGCGTGTGGCCGAGGAGGTTGACGGGGTTATCCAGCATGAGCCGCGCCATGTCGTTTGCGACACGGGCGGGGGCGAGCCACATCTGTGCGGCATCGTACCAAAAATACGCGTGATCCATGGTCACTCCCGACCGGCTGGACGCTCCGTCCGCCGGAATGCGACCCCGGGCAGCACAACCAAGCTCTCGCCGCTCTGTTCCGGTCAAACAAGCGTGTCCTGGGTTACGGTTCGCTGAAGATCGGTTCACGCGACATTTACGTCACGACCCAAGTCGAGCCCGGATGGCTTCGTCACCAATCCCACGTAGAACAGGACGTGCCGGGTTCTCGGCGAGCGGGCGGGAGGTGACGGCATGAACAGAATCCTGACCATCGTCGTTGGGCGATCGCCGTGCTGGCCGGTCTCTCGGTCGTGTTCGGCACCTGGTACACGATCGACCAGGGAACGAGAGGGGTGATCCTTCGCAACGGCGCGCTTCTCAAGGTTGCGCAGCCCGGCCTCGGCTTCAAGCTGCCGCTGATCGATGCCGTACAGAAGATCGCGGTTCAGACGCATGTGGAAGTCTTTGAGAAAATGCACACCTACTCAAAAGATCAGCAGCCGGCCGAGCTGAAAGTGTCCGTCAATTACCGGGTGGCGGCGGACAAGGTGTCCGAACTTTATACGCAGTTCGGCTCGATCGACGGCGCCCTGATGCGGGTGATCCGTCCACACGTGAACCAGCAGACCAAGATCGTGTTCGGGGGCTACACGGCCGTGAGCGCCATCCCGGATCGCGGCAAGCTGAACGCCGAGGTGGCCGACTCGATCCAGGACTCGATCAAGGGCCCGATCATCATCGAATCGGTTCAGGTCGAGAACATCGATTATTCCAAGGCCTATGAGGCCTCGATCGAACAGCGCATGCTGGCCGAGGTCGAGGTCCAGCGCCTCCGCCAGAATGCGGATCGCGAGAAGGTTCAGGCGGAGATCACGGTGACCCAGGCCAACGCGCGGGCGAATGCGGTCAGGGCTCAGGCCCAGGCGGATGGCATCCGGCTGCGCGGCGACGCCGAGGCAAGCGCGATCCGGGCGCGGGCGGCCGCGGTGGGCGGGAACCCGGGCCTCGTCACCCTGGTTCAGGCGGAGCGCTGGAACGGCGTGCTGCCGACCACCATGGTGCCCGGGGGCGCCGTGCCGATGCTCACCGTCAACCGCTGATCCCGGGCATGCAGGTTTTCAATCCGTGAGCGAGTTCGCGCCGGTCGCTTTCGGCCGCGAGGCGCGCCGCCTGAAGCTCGACACGATCGTCCGGCTGCGCTGGCTGGCCGTGACGGGCCAGTGCCTGGCCGTGAGCGTCGTCCACCTCTATCTCGGCTACAAGCTGCCGTTCCTACCCTGCCTGGCCGTGATCGCCGCGGCCGCGGCCGTGAATCTGTGGATCACCCTGCTCCAGCCGGCCAGCCATCGGCTGGCCGAAAACCTCGCCACCGCGCTGTTCGCCTTCGACATCCTGCAGCTCGCAGTCCTGCTCTATCTGACGGGCGGCCTCCTCAACCCCTTCTCCTCGCTGTTTGTCGCCCCCGTCCTGATCTCGGCCGCGTCCCTGTCGCCCCTGCGGACGCTTGGGCTCGGGCTGCTGGCCGGGATCTGTGCCACTCTGCTGGCGCGGTTCCACCTGCCGCTGCCGTGGAGCACGCCGGCGGGTCTCGCCTTGCCGCCGGTCTACGTGGCCGGGATCTGGACCGCGATCCTGCTGGCCATCGCCTTCACGGCCGTGTTCGCCTACCGGGTCGCCGAAGAGGCGCGGCAACTCGGGGAGGCGCTCGCCGCCACCGAGTTCGTGCTCGCCCGGGAGCAGCATCTGTCCCAGCTCGACGGGCTCGCGGCCGCCGCCGCGCACGAACTCGGGACCCCACTCGCCACCATCCGGGTCGTGGCCAAGGAGCTCGACCTCCAGGCCGAGCCCGGAAGCGCGATGGCGGAGGACACCAAGCTGCTGCGCGAGGAGGTCGAGCGCTGCCGCGTGATCCTGTCCAAGCTGACCTCCCTCGGCCAGGAGGAGGGGCACGGCTTCTTCGCCACCATGTCCCTCGGGCACGTGATCGAGGAGGTGGTCGCGCCGCGGCGCTCCTTCGACATCGAGTTCATCACGGACCGGTCCGGCGAGGGGCCGGAGCCAAGCTGCCGACGCTCGCCCGGGCTGATGTATGGGCTCGGCAACCTGGTCGACAACGCGGCTGATTTCGCGGTGTCGCGGATCGACATCGTGGCCCGCTGGACTTCCGAGACGGTGTCGATCGAGATCCGCGACGACGGCCCGGGCTTCGATCCTGAAGTGCTGCTTCGGGTCGGCGAGCCCTATGTCACGACGCGCGGCCACCAGGCGCGCGAGGACACGGGCGGGGGAGGGCTGGGCCTCGGGCTGTTCATCGCCAAGACGCTGATTGAGCGCTCCGGTGCCCAGCTCACGTTGTGGAACGCGGCGCCGCCGCGCGGGGGCGCCGTGGCCACCATTGTGTGGCCCCGGGCCGAGTTCGAGCGCGGCGCGGGCGGGGCTGCGGGCGAGCTTTCGCCGGGGGGCCTGTCGCAGGCCGAAACCGTCCCCATATAGGACAAGCTGGCCCTTTCCAGGAGCGTCCGATGGCGCAAACCAACTCCGTCACGTCCGATGCCGCCCCCACCCAGCCCCGGGGTGCGGTGGAGAACACCCTTCTGATCGTGGACGACGATCGCCCGTTTTCCAGCCGGCTCGCGCGGGCCATGGAGGGACGCGGCTATGAGGTGAGGGTGGCGGAGAGCGTCGCCGAGGGCGTGGCCGCGATCGAGGCGCTGGCTCCGGCCTTCGCGGTGATCGACATGCGGCTCGCCGATGGCTCCGGTCTCGATGTGATCGCCACCCTGAAGGAGAAGCGCCCCGAGGCTCGCGGCGTGATCCTGACCGGCTACGGCAACATCGCGACCGCCGTGACGGCCGTGAAGCTCGGCGCCTTCGACTACCTGGCGAAACCGGCCGATGCGGACGAGATTCACGCTGCCCTGATGGCGGAAGCCGGAGAGCGCGCGATCCCGCCCGAGAACCCGATGTCGGCCGACCGGGTGCGTTGGGAGCACATCCAGCGCGTCTATGAGCTGTGCGGCCGCAATGTCTCGGAAACGGCGCGACGGCTCAACATGCATCGCCGCACGCTGCAGCGCATTCTGGCCAAGCGCGCCCCGCGCTGAGCGGTCTGGCCCGCGGGTCGCGCCTCTAGTCCATCCAGCCGGCCGAGCCGGCCGGGTCGACGAGGGCATGGTGGCGGTTCGCCGCCACATGGGCGAAGCGCAGCGTCACGGCCTTGCGGCGGGCTCCGGCAAGCCGGTGCTCCGGTGCCTCCTGCAGGATGGCGGCCCCGTAGGCATCGGCCAGGATGACGCCGGTTCCGGCCGGCAATCTGTTGAGCGGAAATCCGTTCGGGACCGCGAAGAAGAAGCGGTCGCAGAAGTCGCGGTAATCCGGCCACTTGCCGTCTGCCCGCAGGTCGGCCAGCGACGACTTGATCTCCACGATCCACAGGCACCCGTCTCGCGTCAGCCCGATCACGTCGGCACGACGGCCGGAGGCCAGTGTGAGCTCGCACAAGGTCGCGCAGCCGAGGCCGGCCAGCAGCCGGCGTACCCCGGTGCAGACGGCGAGGGCGGTGGGTGATTGGCGCCCGTCAGGGCGAACGCGGAGGTCGGTTGCGGCGGTCGGCACGGACAGAGTTCACGATTCGTTCGACAGGACCATGCCGCGATCCTGGCCGCGTGTCACGGCGCCGGGCCGGTTCTCGCGTCCTCCAGCATCATGGCGGCGCCTTTCTCGGCGATCATGATCGTGGGTGAATTGGTGTTGCCCGAGGTGATGCGCGGCATCACCGAGGCATCGATCACCCTGAGCCCGCGCACGCCGCGCACGCGCAGCCGCTCATCGGTGACGGCCATCGGATCGCTGGCGAGGCCCATGGCAGCCGTGCCGACCGGGTGGAAAATCGTGGTCCCGAGCCGCCCGGCCGCCGCGAACAACTCGTCGTCGGTCGCGACCTCCGGGCCGGGCAGGTACTCCTGCGGACGGAAGCGCGAGAGCGCCGGCTGGGCCGCGATGCGGCGGGCGATCTTCAGCGAGTCCACGGCGACCCGCCGGTCCTCCTCGGTCGCGAGGTAGTTTGGCGCAATGGTGGGTGGCGCGTCCGGGGCCGGGGAGGCGACATGGACGCTGCCGCGACTCGAGGGCCGCAGATTGGCGACGCTGGCCGTGAAGGCCCCGAAGCGGTGCAATCCGTCGCCCCATTTGTCGAGCGAGAGCGGCTGGAAGTGGAACTGGACGTTGGCGGTTGCGTAATCCGGGGACGTGCGGGTGAAAGCTCCGACCTGGCTCGGCGCCATGGTCAGGGGGCCGGTCCGAAACAGCCCGTATTCCACGCCCATCCAGGCCCGGCGGGCGAGGTTCCAGTAATCGGTGTTGAGGCAGCGGACGCCCGTGACCTTGTACACGGGACGGATCTGCAGGTGGTCCTGCATGTTCTCGCCCACGCCCGGCAGGTGGTGGGCCACCGCGATCCCGGCCTCCCGAAGCCGCGCGCCGTCGCCGACCCCCGAGCGCTCCAGGATGGCCGGCGAGTTCACGGCCCCGGCCGACAGGACGACCTCCCCGGCCGCGCCGGCCCGGAAGCGCTCGCCGCCGCGCGAGAACACCACCCCCGTGGCGCGCCCGTCCACGATCTCAACGTGATCGACATGGATCCCGGTCTCGAGCCGCAGGTTCGGGCGGGACAGCGCCGGCCGCAGGAAGGCCCGCGCCGCGCTCACCCGCCGGCCGCGGCGCTGATTGACCTGGAAATAGGACGAGCCCTCGTTGTCGCCCGTGTTGAAATCCGGGACCTTGGGGATGCCGGCCTGTTCGGCCGCGTCCCGGATGGCGTCCAGGAGGTCCCAGCGGATGCGCGGATGCTCGACCCGCCACTCGCCGCCGGCGCGGTGAAAGTCATTCGGAGGCGAGGCATGGTCCTCGTGCTGGAGAAAGAAGGGCAGCACGTCGTCCCAACCCCAACCTGCCAGCCCGAGCTGGCGCCAGCCGTCGTAATCGGCCGCCTGGCCCCGCATGTAGATCATGGCGTTGATGGCCGAGGAGCCGCCGATCACCTTGCCGCGCGGGTAGGCGAGGGCACGGCCGCCGAGGCCAGGCACCGGCGCGGTGGTGTACATCCAGTCGGCGCGCGGCTTGCCGATCGCGAACAGGTAGCCGACCGGGATGTGGAACCAGATCCAGGTGTCGCGGCCGCCCGCCTCCAGCAGCAGCACGCGGCGGGTCGGGTCGGCGGACAGACGGTTGGCTAGGACGCAGCCGGCCGAGCCCGCCCCGACCACCACGTAATCGAAGGTGCCAAGATCCTCCATCCCGCCCGCATGTCCCCGCGCCTTCGTGCCGCCAGCCTAATGCGGCCTTGCTCGTTGCGCGAGGGGCAGACTGCCAGCTAACCTTCGCCCGTCACGGCGGGAGCCCGAGTGGAGCGCGATACCTTCCATCTGTCCTGGTGCGCGGCGCCGAAGCTCAATGCGGCCCTGATCGCCCTTGTGGTGCTTGCCGGGCTGCCGTGCCTCTGGGTCGCGCTCGACGTCGTCCAGCTCGCAGTGGACGCCGTCGCGGGAGCCGGCGGCGCCGAGGCCGGCGCGGCGCTGGACGTGCCGCAAACCTATCTTCGCTACGCGGTCACCTCCCAGAGCGGGCACACGATCGTGTTCGTGCCGGGCGTCACGCTGGCTCCGGGCGAGCTGCCGCCCGCAATCGCCGTGGGACTGATCGGCCTCGGCGCGGTCGTGGCACTGCTCTGGTGGCTGTTCGGGGCGCTCACGGCCCGGATCGGCCGGCAGGTCGCGACCGTGGTCGGTGACCGCATCCTGCTCGTCATCTCCTCCGCGCCCATCCCGGCCGCCGAGGAGGCGCAACGGGCCGCCCTGCTGGCCGGGGAGGCGCTCGGGCGCGAGCGTGACACCCTCGGCCTTGCCGCCGTCGCGCCTCTGGCGGCCGGAGCCGTGCTGGCCGTCTCGGCCGCCTACGTGGCCAAGCAGAGTGCCGAGATGGGGCTGGTGCTGCTCCTTGGCCTGCTCGCCTATTCCCTGATCACGAGCCGGCAGGCCCGCCTGGAATCCCGCCTCAATTCCGCCCAGCAATCGGCCACCGCGGTGCTGCGTCGGGCGCTGTCCGAACTGGCCCAGCATCTCTCGGCCGTGATCGCCCACGGCACCCGCCTGACGGAGCGCGGCCGCATCACGGACCAGCTGGCCCGGGTCCGCGCCCCGATCGAGCGGCTGGACCGCAAGGTCCGGATCGGCTCGGCCCTCGCTCTCGCCATCCTGGTCATGGGCCCGCTCGGGGTGCTGGCGGCGGCCTCCCGGGTCAGCATCGCCAACGGCATCTCGCCCGGCGAGGCCGCGGCCTCGTTGGCCGCCTCCGCTGTGGCAGTCACGGCGCTCGCCGTGCACCTCGCCTGGCGGCGGGCTCTCGACCGCTCGCGCCCGCTCTATGCGGATATCGCCCGCACGCTCGGGACCTGCCAGGCCCGCGGCGTGATCGGCGCGGAGGCGCACCTGCCGGCCTCCGGCACGCTCCTCGCGGAGGGCGTTGCGACCGGGGCGGCTCCGACGGGGCGGCTCAACGGTGTCGATCTCGACATCAAGCTGCCCGGCCACGTGGCGCTGCTCGGCGGGCGGGATTCGGGCGCCCGCACCTTCGCGGCCCTGCTGGGTGGCCAATTACCCCGCACGGAGGGGCGGCTCGAATTCGGAGGCATCGACCTGAGCGAGGTCGACCCCTCGGAGCGCGCCGAGCGCCTCGCCTTCGCGGGGGGCGCCCCCTATCTGTTCGCCGGCTCGCTTCGGGCCAACCTGCTTTATGGCGCTCCGGCGGGCCCGGAGGGCGAACTGGACGGGCGCCTCGCCGCCGCCATTCAGGTCGCCGGCCTGGACCGGATGGTTGAGCTGCGCGGGCTGTCCGGCAGTGTCGATCCCCGGCGCCAGCCGAAGCTCGCGGCCGCCATCGTGGCGGCCCGGCAGGCGATCCGGGCCGGACTGGAGGCCCGGGGGCGGGCCGAGTTCGTCGAGAGGTTCGATCCGGACGGCTACAATCCGCAGGCGACGATCGGCGAGAACATCCTCTTCGGGGTCCCGCTCGGGGACACGTTCCGGCACGACCGGCTGCCGGCGCAGCCTTTCATCAAGGCCCTGCTGGAGGAGGAGGGGCTGGCACGGCCGCTCGCCGGGATTGGCGCGGCCGTGGCCCGCAGCGACCTGGAGCTCTTCGCCGGCCTTCCGGACGGCAGCTCGATCCTCGGGCGGTTCGCCCTGGTGCCGGCGGGTGAGCGGGACCGCTTCAACAACATCCTGATCCGGCGCGACGAGGGCCGCCGCGGCGCCGGCTCGTCGCGAGACGACGAGCGGCTGATCGGGCTCGCCCTGAGCTACAGCGAAATCAGGCACCGGCTCGGCCTGCTGGGGCCCGACCTCGAGGCCAAAGTCGTCCGGGTCCGGTCGGCCCTGATCTCCCGCATGCCGGCCAGCCTGCAGCCATCGATCCAGTTCTTCCATCCCGAACGGGTCTGCGCCGCCGCCAGCGTGCGCGATAACCTCCTGTTCGGCCGCATCATCGAGGATCAGGCCGATGCCGAGCGGGAGGTCGTCGAGGTGATGCGGGCGGTCCTGGCCGACATCGACCTCCTGACCGAGGTTGCGCGGGTCGGGCTGGGAACGCGGGTCGACCCCCTCGACCCCAGGATGAGCCCGGCCGAGATCGCGGCCGTCGATCTGGTACGCTGCCTGGTGCGCAGGCCCGACAACCTGGTTGTGGAACATGCCCTGGAGCTGCTGGGCGAGAGAGAGGCGCCGGATCTCGTGAAGCGGCTGAAAGCGGAAATGGCGGGCCGGGGCCTGATCCTGGTCGTGCCGGAACAGCACGAGGAGGGCCTCGTCGCCCTCCTGCCGGACCGGCGGCGGTTCCGGCATGGCAGGATCCTGCGCCGGGAGGTTGCCGAGGCGACCCCGGGCGCCGTTGCGCGGGCGGCCGGCTGATGTCGCGGCGGAAGACTGAGGCTGACACCGCGACCGGAGCGGAGGGCGCGTCCCTGTCCGTCAGGTTCTGGGGCGTGCGCGGCTCCGTGCCGGCGGCCGGATCCCGGTTCGAGCATTTCGGCGGCAACACGCCATGCGTCGAGGTGCGGTGCGGCCAGCGCCTGTTCGTGGTCGATGCCGGAACCGGCATCATCCCGCTCGGCCAGGAGCTCGCGCTCTCCGGCCCGGCCGACATCGACATCGTGCTGAGCCACCTCCATCTCGACCATGTCGGCGGCCTGCCCTTCTTCAAGCCGGCCCTCCTGCCGGACCGGCGCATCCGCCTGCATTGCGGCAACCTGCGCGGCGAGAGCGCCGAGGAGGCCTTCGGCCGGCTGTTCTCGCCGCCCCTCTTCCCGGTCTCCCTGGCTCAGCTTCCGGGCCGGATCGAGCATCTCGGCTTCAAGGCCGGCGACACCCTGACCTTTGCTGACGGAGCCAGTGCCGAGACCCTGCTGCTGAACCACCCGGGCGGGGCGACCGGGTACCGGTTCAGCCACGGCGGGCGCAGCCTCTGCTACATCAGCGACATCGAACACACCGACCCGTGGCCGCCGCCGGAGCTGCGCGACTTCGTGCAGGGCGCCGACCTCGTGATCTATGACGGCATGTTCTCCGAGACCGAATACATCCGCTGCCAGGGCTGGGGTCATTCGACCTGGCAGAAGGGCGTCGATCTGTGCCGGGCCAGCGCGGTGGAGCGGCTGGCCGTGTTCCACCTCCACCCGCAGCACGACGACGCCTATCTCCAGAGCGAGGACGCCAAGGTGAAAGCCGCCATGCCGGGCGCCTTTCTGGCCCGCGAAGGACTCGTGCTCCGATTCCCGCCGAAATCCTGACGGCGCCGCTGCTGGCGGGGCTGTTCGCCGGGGCGGCGCTGCTGGCCGGGACCGTCTCGGCTGCCCTGATCGTGCTGCTGCGGCCGCTGCTGCAGCGCTATGCGCTCGCCCGGCCGAACGCCCGATCGAGCCATGTCGTGCCGACGCCGCAGGGCGGCGGGGTCGCGGTGCTGGCGGCGGCCTTCGTCGTCGCCGCTCCGCTGACCGTCCTTCTCGGCGGCAGGGCGGCGCTTCCCGACCTCGCGGTGCTGGCCGCGGCCGCCCTCGTCCTTGCCGTGACAGGTGCCGTCGACGACGTCCGGCCGCTGTCGCCCGCGCTGCGTCTGGTGCTGCAGGTCGGGGCGGTGACCAGCCTCGTGCAATTCGCCGATCCCGGCCGGATCCTGCCCGAGCCGCTCCCGCTCGCGCTGGAGCGGACGCTGCTGATTTTGGCCGGGGTGTGGTGGGTCAACCTCGTCAACTTCATGGACGGGATCGACTGGATCACGGTGGCCCAGTTCGTGCCGCTGACGGGCGCTCTCGTCCTGTTCGGCATCGCGGGCGGCTACCCGCCCGTGCCGGCCGCCGTGGCCGCGGCCCTGTGCGGAGCGTTGCTCGGCTTCGCGCCGGCCAACCGGCCGGTGGCCCGGCTGTTCCTGGGCGATGTGGGGTCGCTGCCGCTCGGGCTCGTCTCGGGCTGGCTTCTGCTGGAACTCGCCGCGGCCGGCCATCTAGCGGCGGCCCTCCTGCTGCCGCTCTATCATCTGGCCGATGCCACGCTCACCCTCGCGCTGCGGGCGCGCCGGCGCGAGCGGCTCTGGGAGGCCCACCGGAGCCACTTCTACCAGCGGGCGTCCGACCGCGGCCTTCGGGTCATGGAGATCGACCGGCACGTCTTCGGCCTCAATCTCGGGCTCGCCGCGCTGGCCGCCGCGACGCTGTGGGCCAGCCACCTGGCGGGGCCGGCCCTGGCGGTCGGCGGCGCGCTCGTCGCACTCACCCTATGGCGCTTCGGCCACAGGCGGCGGGTGCACGGGCGTTAACGGTTTCCTTACCATGCGGAGCGGTTGCACTCGGTTGCGGTAAGCACGGGGTAAGTTTAACGCTCCTACGGATGGGGCAGGCCCCCCGGATCAACCGGGATCGGCTGATGCGAGGTCTCGAATGAAGCGTCTTGTGGCGGTCTTTGCGCTGGCGCTCTCGCTCGCCGGCTGCAACGAGCAGGGCGGCTCCACCAAAGCGCTCTCGCCCATCCCGGCCAAGACGGTGGCCCTCATGGCCGAAAAGGGCATGAGCAAGTCGGATCCCATCCTGGTCCGCATCTACAAGAAGGAATCCGAGCTCGAGGTCTGGAAGAAGGTCAACGGGCACTATGCCCACCTCAAGACCTTTCCGATCTGCCGCTGGTCGGGCCAGCTCGGCCCCAAGGTCAAGGAAGGCGACCGGCAGGCTCCGGAGGGCTTCTACACGATCACGCCCGCGCAGATGAACCCGAACTCGTCGTTCTATCTGTCCTTCGACACGGGCTACCCAAACAATTTCGACCGCGCTCACAACCGCACCGGCTCGCACCTGATGGTGCACGGCGATTGCTCGTCGCGCGGCTGCTACGCGATGACGGACGAGGGCATCGCTGAGGTCTACGCCCTGGCCCGCGAATCCTTCGGCGGGGGACAGCGTGGCTTTCAGCTCCAGGCCCTGCCGTTCCGGATGACGGCCGAGAACCTGGCCCGCTACCGGCACGACCCTCACATGGCGTTCTGGAAGAACCTGAAGCAGGGTTCGGATCACTTCGAGATCACCAAGCGCGAGCCCAAGGTCTCGGTCTGCCAGGGGCGTTACGCCTTCAACCAGGTCGGAGACGGCTGCCGAGACGACCCGACCCTGGCGCCGGCCGTGGCCCAGAAGGACGACGAGGACCGCCGGCAGGTCGCCGAACTCGTCAGCAAGGGCACGCCCGCGACCCGGCTCGTCTATTCCGATGGCGGCCAGCATGCGAGCTTCCTGTCCCAGCGCCCCGCCGCGGGCGGCGACGCGGGTTCGAACTTCGCCCTCCTGGACACGGGCACGTCCCGCTCCATCGGTCAGGTGAGCCGCCCCGAGGCCCTCGCCGAGGGCGCGCGCGAGATCCCGATCGACCCCGCCGGCAAGGCCGCCAAGGCTCCGGCCGCGGGTGCGAAACCGGGCAAGCCCGAAGGGACCGGGGCGGAGTTCGCCCGCGCCGACCGCAAGGGTGCCCGCACGCGGCTCGCGAGCGCGGACCCGGACGCACCGGTCGCGGCCGTCGCGCACCGGGCCGAACC
>NZ_JAQGKF010000035.1 GCF_028290205.1 Enterovirga sp.
AGCGGCTCCAGACCTCGAGCGGCAGGCTCGACCCCGTCACCTTGCGGGTCGGTGAGCCGTCGTCGTTGCCGAGCCACACCCCGGCCACCAGGGTGGACGTGTAGCCGACGAACCATGCGTCGCGGAAATCCTGGCTCGTGCCAGTCTTGCCGGCGGCCTCCCAGCCGGCGATCTCGGCCTTGCGGGCGGTGCCCGTGAGCAGCGTCTCCCGCATCATGCTGTTCATCATCCCGGCAACGGCCGGGTCCATGACGCGTCCGAGCCCGCCCGTGTCGCGCCGGTAGATCACGCGGCCTGTGTCACCCTTCACCTCGGCGATGATGTAGGGGATCACGCCCGTGCCGCCGTTGGCAAAGGCCGCAAAGGCGCCGACCAGCTCGACCGGCGCGACCTCAGAGGTGCCGAGCGCGATGGAGGCGTTGGCCTTCAGGGCGGACGCGATGCCGAGCCGGCGCGCGGTGTTCACGACGGCCTGGGGCCCGACCTCGAGGCAGAGCCGCACCGCGACCGTGTTCAGCGAATGGGCGAGCGCGGTCCTGAGCGTCACCGGGCCGCGGTAATCCCGCGAGTAGTTCTCCGGGTTCCAGCCCTTCACGGTGACGGGCGCGTCCTCGCGCACCGAATCCGGGGTCAGCCCGCGTTCCAGGGCGGCCAGGTACACGAAGGGCTTGAAGGCCGAGCCCGGCTGCCGCTTGGCCGCGGTGGCGCGGTTGAACTGGCTCTCTCCGTAATTGCGGCCGCCGACCAGGGCCCTGATGGCGCCGTCCGGCCGCATGGCCACGAAGGCCCCCTGCTCCACGCCGAAGCGCTTGCCCTTGGCCTGCAGCTCGTCGACCACGGCGCCCTCCGCCGCCGCCTGCAGGGAGGGCAGGATGGTGGTGGTCACGGTGACGTCGCCCGAGACGGTGCCGACGAAATCGTCCAGCACGTCCATCACGAGGTCGGCCGCGTAATGGGCCGAGCCGGCCCCGGCCCGCCGCACCGGATGGGCGGGAGCGTCCAGGGCAGCCCTCTGCTGCTCGGGCCGGATGAAGCCCTCGTCGGCCATGGCGGCCAGCACCATCGCGGCCCGGGCCCGCGCGGCGTCCGGGTTGCGGTTCGGGGCGAGGCGCGACGGCGCCTGGACGAGCCCCGCCAGTGTGGCCGCCTCGGCAAGCGACACCTCCCGGGCGGGCTTCGCGAAATAGCGCTGCGCCGCGGCCTCGACACCATAGGCGCCGGCGCCGAAATAGACGCGGTTCAGGTACAGCTCGATGATCTGGTCCTTGGAGAAGCGGTGCTCCAGCCACAGGGCCAGGATCGCCTCCTGGATCTTGCGGGAGGCGGTGCGCTCCTGCGTCAGGAACAGGTTCTTGGCGAGCTGCTGGGTCAGCGTCGAGCCGCCCTGCGAGACGCCGCGCGCCGTCACGTTGCGGACCAGCGCCCGGGTGATGCCGACCGGGTCGATGCCCCAATGGGAGTAGAAGCGCCGGTCCTCGATGGCCACGAAGGCCTTGGGCAGAAAGGCCGGAAGCTCCTTCAGGGCGACGGTGCGGCCGCCGGTTTCGCCGCGATTGGCCAGCAGCGTGCCGTCGGCCGCCATGATGGCGATGTTGGGCGGGCGCTTCGGCACCGCGAGCTGGTCGATGGGCGGAAGCTGGGTGGCGTGGAAGGCGACCAGCGCCGCAACCGCGATCCCGGCCCACAGGGACAGCACCACGCCGCCATAGATCAGCCGGCCCAGAATGGAGCGGCGCGGCCGCTTCCGCTTGGCGGGCTTGCGGCTTCCTGTTCTCGCCATCCCGCCTCCGGCCCGGTCGGCTCGGGAGAGCCTGACGTCGATCTCGGGCGAGCCGAAGGTCGGCTCGCGACGCTCTCGCCGCCGCCCTCCTCCCCCTACTCCCATTCCGAGCCCCCGCGGTCTTGCCTCCGGACCATCAGAGACCCTAGCCGCGGCCCTTTAAGGGCAGGTGAAGCTCTGGCAGGGCGGCGCGTCGGGGGCATCGGGCCCAGCGCAGCAGCCATCGGTTGCAGGACCGCATCCACATTCACGCTTTGAGAACAGCTTCGGCCGTAACTCCTCGCGCCTTCAGAACGCGCGACGGACGCATGGCACATCGGCCCCAACCAGAACCGGCCTGCCTGGACGCGTCGTCCGAGGTGGAGCGCGAACTCCCGAGCCAGGGGATCAAGGTCCTGGAGGACGAGCCGGAACGGGCCTTCGACGATCTGACGCGCATAGCTGCCCAGATCTGCCGCACCCCGATGGCGGCGATCCGCTCCGTCGGGGAGTTCCGCCCGCGGCTGACCTCGGAGATGGGGCTCGGGCTCGAGAACATGCCCGACGACGGGCCATTCTCCAGCCTCGCCATGAACCAGCAGGGCGTGTTCGTGGTGAGGGAAGCCGACCGCGACCCGCGCTTTGCCGAGAGTCCGCTGGTGCGCGGCCCCCTCGGTGTGCGGTTCTACGCGGGCGTTCCGCTGCGGACAGCCGAAGGCGTGCTCCTCGGCACGCTGTCCGTGTTCGACCGCAGCCCCCGGCCGGAGGGCCTGACCGCCTCCGAGGAAGCGGGGCTGTCCGCCCTCTCCCGCGCGATCGTAGGGCTCCTGGAACTGAAACGGGCCAATCGCGGCCTCCAACACGCTGAACAGCGCTACGGGGCGCTGATCGATGCGAGCGCCCTGATCGAGTTCCGGGCTGCTCCCGACGGGGCCCTTGTGGAGAGCGAGGGCTGGCGGGCGCGCCGCCGGCAGGGCCACGAGGTGTATCTGGGGCAAAGCTGGCTGGACGCCCTCTGCCCGGAGGACCGGGCGCGTGCCGCCGCGCAGTGGAGCGCCATCCTGGCCAGCCAGGAGGCCGGGGAGCTGGAATTCCGAATCCAGACCCAGGGCGAGTTCCGCTGGATGCTGGCCCGGGCTGTTCCGGTCAGAGCGCCGGACGGGTCCATCAAGGAATGGGTGGGCACCGTCACGGACGTGCATGCCCAGAAACTCGCGGATCAGCGCCTGCGGACGAGCGAGGAGCGCCTCAGGCTCGCCGCCCAGGCGACCACCGACGCGATCTGGGACTGG
>NZ_JAQGKF010000056.1 GCF_028290205.1 Enterovirga sp.
GAGGGCCTCGACGGAGCCATGCGGGCGCTGGTGCGCTGAGGGCGACCGCCGGCGGCCGGGCCCGAGGCCACGGCGCCCCTCCCCGGCCAGGCCTCGGGCCGATGCGCCGACGAGGCCAGGCGGATGGCGGGCAGCCGCGCGGCGGGGCGGCCGGGACCGGCTAGCGGAGGCCGAAGAAGGACAGAATGGCCAGGATGATCACGATGGCTCCGACGAGCCAGATAAGATTGTTCATGGGACGCACTTCCGCTGCTTGATGCGCGGTCCAAACGTGTGGCCGGCGGCGGGGTTCCGGAGAAATCCCCTGTGCGGGTCAGCGCCCGCCCGACACCTTGAGGTTCGCGCCCGAGATGTAGGAGGCGCCGTCCGAGATCAGGAACAGCACCGCCTCGGCGATCTCCTCGGGCGATCCCACCCGGCCCATGGGGATCTGCGGCGCGATCCGGTCCACCCGGCCGGCGTCGCCGGTCGAGCGGGCGTGGATCTCCGTCGCGGTCAGCCCCGGGGACACGGCGTTCACCCGGATGCCGTCTCCCGCGAGCTCCTTGCAGAGGCCGACGGTGAGGGAATCGATCGCGCCCTTGGAGGCCGCGTACCAGACGTATTCGGAGGGCGAGCCGAACTCGGCCGCGACTGAGGAGATGTTGACCAGCGATCCGCCCTGCCCGCCGCTCCGGGTCGACAGGCGACGCGCCGCCTCGCGGGCGACCAGAATGGCGCCCGTCACGTTGATGTCGATCGCCGTCCGGATCACGGCCGCATCGGTGTCGGCGAGCCGTCCGGAGCGGCCCGTGATGCCGGCGTTGTTGACCACGTGGTCGAGGCGGCCGAGCTGGGCCAGGGCGCTGTCGAACAGCGCCACTACATCCTGCTCCTGGGCCATGTCGCCGCCGATTGCCACCGCCCGGGCTCCGGCCTTCTGGCAGGCGGCGACCACCTCCTCGGCCGCCTGCTTCTCCGTGCGGTAATTGACGGCGACGTCGAAGCCGCGGCTGCTGGCGAGGCGTGCGACGGCGGCGCCGATGCCGCGACTTCCCCCCGTGACGAGAACGACCGGCCGGGTGGAGTCCATTTTGCGCTCTCCGTTCAGCCCTGCCGTTCAGGCGTCCGGACGACCAGGCCGTCGAGTTCGGGCCTGACCCTGATCTGGCAGGACAGGCGCGAATTACTCCTCAAATCGGACGCGAAGTCGAGCATGTCGGCTTCCATCGGCTGCGCCGTGCCGACGGCCGATAGCCAGGCCTCGTCCACATAGACATGGCAGGTAGCGCAGGCGCAGGCGCCGCCGCATTCGGCCTCGATGCCCGGCACGTTGTTCTTGACCGCCGCCTCCATCACGGTCGAGCCGGGCGCGGCCTCGACGGTGCGGGCGGTCCCGCCTGTATCGATGAACGTGATCTGAGCCATGATGTCTCCGACGGGAGGCCGCCATTTGGCTGACCCTTTAGGCGACCCGTCGGGGCTTGGCGAGATCGCGGCCCGGGGCCGGATTCAGCCGCTGGCGAGCCGGAGCCGGATGGCGGCACGGACCCCCGCGACGGCGTGAGCGAGAGCGGCCGTGAGGGCCAGGAGTTCGTCCGGCGGAGGTCCGGCCTCGATCAGGCCGGTGATGTCGGCGACCCGCGCCGCCCCGACGGCGCTGGCGGCGCCCCGCAGCGTGTGGGCGGCCTCCGCCCGGGCCTGTGGCTCGGCGTCCCCCGAGATCAGCGGCAGAAGGCGCAGGCACTGCCCCTCGAACAGGGCCAGAAGCTCGCGCGCGAGCGCGAGGTCGCCGGCGGTCTGGCGGTCGAGATGGGCGAGGTCCAGCTCGTCGGGCGGAAGCTGGCAGGCCGGCATGGGCGAGCGGTCCTCGGAACCGCGGCTCCGCGTCGGGCCGCCCAGGAGGATGCGAGCAAAAGTTGACTCGATCGCGACAATTGCGTCCGGATAGTTGCCAACCCGTTAACGACGTTCACAGGTCCGAAGGCCGTTCGGGTTCCCAAGGGTCGGACCCGCACCTAGACTGCCGGATGGTAAATGCGGGTTTACCGACCTGTCGCGGGCCGTCTGAGGAGGCGCCCGCACCGCAGGCCGGTTCCGGCTCCGGCGGGCTTCGGCCGTGTCGGAGCACGGCCACCCGCGCGTTGCGTCATGAGGCGGCTATGGCGACTGAACCGAAGCTCACTCCCACCACCGAAACCGGCATGTCGGCGGTCGAGCAGGCCCTGTTCCAGGGCACCGACGTGGCTGCGGCAGCCGATGCGGCGGGACAGCGCCATCAGGTGGTCGCGCCGCCGGATCGGGCCGCCGTTGCCAATGACGACCGCGAGGAGATCGGCCTGCTGATGCAGGCGCTCCGCGTGCGGCCGTCGCGCGGGGCCTATCTCTGGGCGCTGGTGGCAAGCCTCGGTTGGCTCGGCGCCCTCGCGGCGCTGACCTCCTGGCAGTCCGGCGGCGACATCCAATCCTATCTGGTCGGCCTGTCGCCGCTCCAGGCCGGGAGTGCAGCCGGTGTGGCGCTGGCGCCCGTGGTTCTGTTCCTGATCGCCGCCATGCTGGCCGTCCGGGCGCAGGAGCTGAAGCTCGTCGCCCGAGCCGTGGGCGAGGTCGCCGTGCGGCTCGCCAAGCCCGACGATTTCGCCAGCGAAGGCGTGATGTCGGTGTCCCGCGCCGTGCGGCGCGAGGTCGCCGCGGTCGGCGACGGGCTGGAACGGGCCCTGGCCCGGGCCGGCGAACTCGAGACCATGGTCCGGTCCGAGATCAACACCCTGGAGCGGGCCTTCTCGGACAACGAGAGCCGCATCCGCACGCTGGTCGACGAACTGGTGATCCAGCGCGAGGCCGTGGTCACCAATGCGGACCGCATCCGCGGCGCGATCGCCGGCACCAACGACAACGTCTCGGCCGACCTGGCCGGAGTTGGCGCCCACGTCGTCGACATGATCGAGGCGGCGGGGGCCCGGGTGGGCGCGAGCCTCGACAAGCGCAGCGACGACCTGTCCCGGGCGCTGGACCGGGCGGCCTCGTCGCTGGTGGCCGATCTCGGCCAGCGCGGGGCCGAGCTGGTTGAGCGCCTCAACGCCACCAAGGAGGCGGTCACCCGCGACGTGACGGAGGTCGGCGACAACGTCACCTCGGCCCTCGCCGGCAAGGCGGCCGATGTCACCACGGCCTTCGAGCGGACGGGCGAGATCCTCACCCGCAGCCTGCAGGACGGCGCCACCCGCGTCACCCGGACCCTGGCTGAGACCGGCTCGGAGGTGATCCGGTCCCTCGTGGCGCAGGGCGGCGAGGTCAGGGGTTCGCTGGAGCATGCCGCAAAGGCGCTCGAGGACAGCTTCATCACCCGCGGCAACGAGCTGAACCTGAAGCTCGCCCAGTCCGGGGACGCCATCCATGCCGGGATCGACGCCCGCTCCGACGCCGTGCGGCGTGACCTCGAGCGGTCGGGCCTGGCCATGGCCGAGGAGATCGCCCGGCGCGGCGAAGCCGTCCGTGACAGCATCGAGACCTCCAGTCAGGTGGTCGTCGACAGCCTGCTCGAGCGCAGTGGCCACCTGCGCAACGAGCTCGCCGCGATCGGCACAGGGCTCGTCTCGGAGATCGTGCTGCGGGGCGGCGAGTCGCGGTCCGAGCTCGACCGGATCGGTTCGGCCCTGGTCGCCGGCATCGCCGAGAAGTCGGCTGAGCTGCGGGCCGGCATGACGGCATCCGCGCACGGCTTCGTGGACGGAATCGCGGCCCAGCACGAGGCGGCGCGCGGCAGTTTCGAACAATCCGTCGGCGGCCTTCTCGAGACGCTGACGGTGCGCAGCCGCGAACTGACCGAGGGGCTGGCATCGGCCGGCGCAAGCATTCTGGGCGAACTCAGGACGCAGAGCGAGGATGCCCGCAGCGGGTTGCAGGAAGCCGCGACCCTGGTCGGAGATGCCATCGCGCTGCGCAGCCGCGAGCTGACCGACTCGCTCACGGCGGCCGGAAGCGAGGCCGTCGACCGCATCCGCAGCGAAGGCGAGGACATCCGGGACGGCATCTCCGTCTCCGCCGCGACGGTGGCGCGCGAACTCGGGCTGCGCGGCAGCGCGCTGGAACAGGGTCTCAAGACCTCGGGCGAAAGCCTCGTGTCGGAATTCGACCGGATCGGCCAGACGCTCGGCGAGCGCTTCGAGCAGCTCGGTCGGGCAGGCGGCCAGGAGATCGCCGGGCGCGGCGAGGCCCTGGCAGAGCGGCTGGACGAGACGAGCCGCCGCATCGACGAGAGTGTCCGGGTCCGGGGCGGCGCGCTGGAAAGCGTTCTCGCCGGCTTCGGCGAGCGGCTCAGCCACGCCCTGGAGACCCAGACGGTCGAGGCCCGGACCGTGCTGGCCAGCACCATCGGCCAGGTCGCGGACGACCTCGTGCGCCGGCTGAGCGAGGCCGGCGCCGCGGTTGACCGTCAGGGCCGCCAGGTCGCAGACGACCTCGCCCGGCACACGACGGAGACCAACGACACGCTGGCCGCCACCGGCAAGGACGTCGTCAGAGCCATCGCCACGCAGACGGTGAGGATCAACGAGGTTCTGGCCCGGACGGGCGAAACCGTGACAGGTTCGCTGGAGACGCGCGGCCGCGAACTCAACGAGGCGTTCTCCACCCGCATCGCCGCGCTCCAGGACACGCTGTCGGCGGGCGCCCGCGACCTCGACGACGCCATTTCGGCCCGCACGGCCGCGCTCGGAACCGCCCTCTCGAGCGGCAGCCGCGAGTTCGACGAGACCGTCTCGGCCCGCCTCGCCGGGCTTCAGGAAGTGCTGTCCGTCCAAGGCCGCGAACTCGACCAGACCCTGGTGGCCCGCACCGCCGCGCTCGGCCAGGCGCTCTCGTCCGGCACCCGCGAGATCGACGAAACGGCCTCGGCACGTCTCGCCGCTCTCCAGGACACCCTCTCCACCGTCGGTCGCGACGTCGCGGACACGATTGCGGCCCGCACGGCCGCGCTGGGCGACGCCCTGTCGACCGGCGGACGCGAGTTTGACGACACCGTTCTGGCCCGCCTTGCCACGCTGCAGGACACCTTGGCGTCCCGTGCGCGCGAGCTCGACCAGACCCTGGCCGCCCGCCTCACGGCCTTCGAGGACACGCTGACCCATCGCGGCACGCCGCTCGCCAACCGCTTCGCGGCCGATTCCAAGGCTCTCGCCGAGACGCTCGATGCGCGCCTGGAGGAGTTGAACCGGATCGTCGCCGAAGACGGGCCGCGCCTCGCGACCTCGCTCGCCGAGCGGGCCGACGCGACCCGCACCGCGATCGTGGCCGGGCTCGCCGGGCTCGACCAGCGCACGGCCGAAAGGCTGGCCGAGATCGGCCGCGACATCGAAGCTCTGTCGGCACGACTGGCCGACAGGATCTCGGGCGGCACGACCGCTCTCAACGAGGCCCTGCTCGAGCGGACCCGCGAGATGGCCCGGGTTCTCGCCGAGAACGGGCGCGACATGTCGGAGCGGCTGTCCGGCAACGCCCGCGACGTCTCGGCCGCGATGAAGTCGCATGCCGACCAGATCACGGGCGAGATGGTCGCCCGCACCGCGGACCTCGCGGAGACGCTGTCCGGCAAGACCGGCGAGATCGAGCGCAGCGTGGCCGAGCGGGCCGACGCGATCGCGGCGACGTTGGACGAACGCATCGTGCGCTTCGAAACGCGCGTCGCAGCCCCGCTCGGTGAGCTCGCCGCAACGCTCGAGGAGCGCGGCCGCGCCCTTGATGCCAGCCTCGGCACCCAGGCAACCGGGCTCGTCGCCGCCCTCGAGGAGCATGGTCGCGAGGTCGAACGTGCCATGGGCGAGAACGCCCGCAGCCTGATGGGCAACATCGACAGCCGCAGCCGGGAGCTGGAGCAGACCCTCGCCGAGCGTTCGGAGGCCTTCGGCCGCGCCGTCGATGAGCGTGCGGTCGCGCTGGCGGCCCTGGTCGATCAGCGCAAGGGCGCCCTGACCGAGGAGATCGACGGCGTCGGTCGGGCGATCTTCGGCACGCTTGGCGCCCGCATGACGGATATCGCGGTGCTGTTCGACAAGGGCGGCACCTCGATTTCCGAACTGCTGGACCAGCGCGGGCAGCAGATCGTCGAGCGGATCGACGAGAAGACCTCCGCCGTGACCACGCTGTTCGAGGGCCGCGGCGGCGAGTTCGCGGACCTCGTCTCCCGTCGCGGCGAGGAGATCCTCGGCACCTTCGGCAACCGCGTCTCCGAGCTGATCCAGTTGCTCGACCAGAGCAGCGGCACGCTGGGCACTCTCGTGACCGAACGCGGCCAGGAGATCGCCGACCTGATCCTCGCGCGCGGCCAGGCCGCCACGGGAACGCTCGGCAACCAGACGGCCGAACTGGCGCAGCTCTTCGAGCAGCGCACGGAAAGCCTCGGCCGCCTTCTCGAGCGCGGGTCCGCCGACGTGACGGAGCGGCTCGACCGCGCCGGCCTCGCGGCTTCCGCCAAGATCGAGCAGCAGGCGGCTGCCCTCGAGACGCTTCTCGACGGCCGCAGCTCGCAGCTGGTCTCGGCGATCGACGAGCGCGGCAGCCAAGCCGTGGAGCGCTTCGGCCGCCGCGGCGACGAGCTGCTGGAGCGGCTGGAGCGTCAGGCGGGGTCGACGGGCGAGTTCCTGGACGACCGCATGGCCGCAATCGGCCGCATCCTCGACCAGCGCGGCTCAGGCCTCATCGAAGTCGTGGCCCGGCAAGGCCAGGGCATCACCACGACCCTCGGCAGCCAGATCGCCGAAGTGACGCGGCTGTTCGACAGCGGCACCACGCAGTTCCGCGAACTGATCGAATCGCGCGGGCCGGAACTCAGCGAGGAGCTGAGCCGCCGCGGCGAAACGCTCACCACCACTCTCGACCGGCAGGTCGGTGAGCTCAACCGGCTTCTCGGGGAGCGCGGCAACGCCCTTGTGTCCTCCTTCGCCCGCGAAGGGGACGCGTTCGGGAACCGCGTCGAAGAGCAGGTTGCCGACGTCGCCCGGCGGGTCGAGGCCGGCCGGGCCGCCATCGCGCAACTGCTGATCGCCAGCGAGGCCGGCATCGCGGACGATCTCGCCCGCCACGCCACCTCGGTGACGGCGGAGATCGCCGAGAACGTCGCCGAGTTGACCCGGCTGTTCGACCAGCGCGGCCGCACGGCCGTCCAGGACCTGACCGTTCAGGGCGAGGCCATCGACGCGACGCTCGGCGAGCGCATCGACACCCTGACCCGGCTGATCGAGGCCGGCACCGCGCAGCTCGCCGGCACGCTCGACCGGCGCGGGCGCTCGGCCGTGCAGGAGCTCGCCGCCCAGGGGCAGGCGATCGACGCCACGCTCAGCGACCGAATCGAGAGCGTCACGCGCCTGATCGAGGTCGGTACGGCGCAGCTTGGCGGAACGCTCGACCAGCGCGGCCGCTCCGCCGTCCAGGAGCTCGCCGCGCAGGGCGAGGCGATCGACGCCACGCTCGGAGACCGCATCGAGACCGTGACTCGGCTCATCGAGGCGGGCACGGCACAGCTCGCCGGCACGCTTGATGATCGCGGCCGCTCCGCCGTGCAGGACCTCGCCCGCCAGGGCGACGCGATCGACGCCACGCTCGCCGACCGGATCGAATCCGTGACCCGGCTCATCGAGGCCGGCAGCGCGCAGCTCGCCGGCACGCTCGACGATCGCGGCCGCCTGGCCGTTCAGGAACTCGCCCGTCAGGGCGACGCGGTCGACGCCACGCTTGGCGACCGCATCGAGACCGTGACCCGGCTCATCGAGACCGGCACGGCGCAGCTTGCCGGGACGCTCGACCTGCGGGGCCGCTCGGCGGTCGAGGAACTCGCCCGCCAGGGCGAGGCGATCGATGCCACGCTCGGCGAGCGGATCGAGACCCTCTCGGGGCTGATCGGGACCGGCGCCACACGGCTGGCCGGGGTTCTCGACGACCACGGCCAGGCGGCGGCACGCGAACTGGCCCGGCAGGGCGAGGCGGCCAGTGCCCGGCTCGACGGCCAGATCCAGGTCGTGGCTCGCCTGTTCGAGGCCGGAACGACCGGCTTTGTGGCCGGAATCGAGGAGCGCGGCCGGGCTGCGCTCAGCGAACTGGCGGGCCGCGGGGACGAGATCACGACCACCTTCGGCAGCCAAGTGGACCGGCTCTCGCAGTTGTTCGATGTCGGCTCCGCCCGCTTCACGCGCCTGTTCGAGGAGCGGGGCGGCGGCGTCGTGATGTCCCTCACCCGCCAGGGCGAGGCCATCACGGGCGAAATTGGCACCCGCATGGCCGAGGTCGCCCGCCTGTTCGACACGGGCAGCACGGCCTTTGCGCGGCTCTTCGACGACCGCGGCAACGCCATTGTGCGGAGCATGGACGAGCGCGGTCGCGCGGTCGCGGGCTCGCTCGAGGACGCGATCGGGCGGGTGGAACAGGCTTTCGACACCCGAACCGCCGCCTTTGCCCAGGTCGTGGAGGGCGGCGGCACCAACCTGGCCGACCTCGTGGGACGGCGCGGCCAGGCCGTGATCGCCACCCTCGGCAACCAGATCGCCGAGGTGACCCAGGTTCTGGACCGGCAGACCAGCGCCATCGGCGAGCAGATCGCGGAGGTCGCGCAGGTGCTCGACAGCCGGACCGGCGCCATCGGCGAGCAGGTCACCGCCGCGTCCCGCCTGATGGACGAGCGGGCCACCGCCTTCACCGATCTGCTCGACCGCCGCAGCGCCACGCTCGGCGCCATCCTGGAGCGGCGCAGCGACTCGATCGCGGTCACGCTCGGCAAGCAGATGTCGGACATCTCCTCGATGTTCGACGAGCGGACCCACGGCTTCGCGGCGCTCATGGACGAGCGCACCACCGGTCTGGTGGACCTGCTCCAGCTCCGCAGCTCCGAAGCTGCGGAAACGGTCGGCCTGCGCGGTGCGGCCGTGGCTTCGGCCATCGACGTCAGCGGCCGCAACGCCGCCCAGCTGATCGAGACCCGCGGCGCCGCGGTGGCTTCGGCGCTCGACGCCACCGGCCGGACCACGGCCGAGCTGATCGAGACGAGCGGCGCCTCCGTGATCTCGGCGCTGGATGCCAGCGGACGCGGCGCGGCGGAGTTGCTCGAGACCCGTGGGTCGGCCGTCGTCTCGTCGCTTGACGTGACCGGCCGGGGCGCGGCCGAGCTGATCGAGACCCGCGGGGCGGCGCTGACCGCCGCCATCGAGGCCGGCAGCCGCGAGGCCGCCCGCACCCTCGTGGAACGGGCCAAGGACCTCGCCTCGGTTCTGGACGAGCGCACCGGCGCCTTGCACGACATCGTCGAGACGCGCGGCACGGCCCTGACCGAGGCCATCCAGCGCCACGGCCACTCCGCGGCCGAGATCCTGGCCGAGCGCACCCGCGCTCTGGAAAGCACCTTTGCCGAGCGCACGGCGGCCATTCGGGCCGTGGTCGAGGGCCAGGGTTCCAGCCTGGTCAGCGAAATCGAGCAGCGCGGCGACACGTTGGCGGCGCGGCTCGGCGAGGCGACGGACCGCGTGGTCGGGGTTCTGGACGACCGATCGGAGCGGATCCTCACGGCCCTGCAGCAGCGGATGGTCGAGCTCACCAACGTCTATTCGGGCTCGGTCGAGACGCTGCGCGACGCGGTCGAGGACGGCACCGCGACCGCGATCCGCAGCCTGACCGGCACGCAGGACAGCCTGCGCAACGAGTTCGGCACCATCCTGTCGCGGCTCGAAGACGCCAACCGCCAGCTCGCCGTGGTCTCGTCCGAGGCGAACAGCAACCTCGGCGCGATCGAGGACGGGCTGGCAGGCCGGGTCCACCAGCTCCAGGGCCTCTTGTCGGACGTCTCGTCCGACACGGTGCGGGCCGTGGACCAGCTCTCCGGGCAGGTCGATGCGCTCAAGGACGCCTCCAGCGGCGCGCTGCGGGACGTTTCGGCGCTGGTCGACCAGATGGATGAGCGCGGCCGCAACATCGTCGACGGCACGCGCACGCAACTCGCCTCCCTGGCCGACGCGGCACGCGAACTCGGCGAGGCCGAGACCCGCATGGGCACCACGCTGGCGGAGCGCAGCGAGACCCTCGACGGCCTGCTGTCCCGGGTCGACGAGCGCTCATCGGCGCTGAGCAGCGAAACGCGGAGCTTCGCCGCGTCGCTGGGCGACGCCCTCGCGGCCGCCCAGAGCCGGGCCGTGGAGCTCAGTTCGGCCCTGGCCTCGAGCGCCGAATCCGCCACGGCAGCGCTGGCGCGGCACTACGAGGAGCTGCGGGCCGCCTCCAACGGCGACGCGCGCCGCTCCACGGAAGAGCTGCGGGCCGCCATCGACGACATCACCACCGAGGTGAGCGGCCGGCTCGGCCGCGCCCTCGACGGCTTCCGCGAGGCGGCCGGCGAGTTGCGCGGGATGGCCTCAACCATCCACGACGAGCTCGACCGGACGCGCGAGGAGCTGCAGCGCGGTGTCGCCGGGCTGCCCCAGGAGACGGAGCAGACCACGGCCGAGATGCGGCGGGTCGTGGCCGAGCAGATCAAGGCGCTCGGCGAACTCACCGCCCTCGTGTCCCGCTCCAACCGGTCCGCGGACGTGATCCCGGCCGGGCGCAGCCGTGGCGGCGCCGAACCGGCCCCGGCGGCGGAGTTCCGGCCTGTCGCGGCTCCCACGCCGCGGCCCCGGGGCGCAGCCGAGAGCCGGCTCGCCGAGGTGATCCGGAGCGCCAAGTCGGCCCCCTCGCAGGAGCCCACGCCCGAGCCGATCCGGCCCGAGCCGGCGGTGCTCGAAGCGGCACCCTCGGAGCCGGTGCTGCCGGAGCCCGGGACGGCTCCGGAGCCCGCCCCGGAACCGCGTCGCAGCGTCGGATCCCTGGAGACGATCTCGGGCGAACTCGCCCACATGATCGACGGGGCGCACGCCCTGAGCCTCTGGGACCGCCATCGCCGCGGTGAGCCCGGCGTGTTCAGCCCCGAGCTGTACGAAGCCGGCGGACATCGCGAGCTGTTCGAGGACATCCGGGCCAAGTATCTGGCGGAACCCGGCTTCCGTCGGACGGTGGACCGCTATGTCGAAGAGTTCGAGCGCCTGCTCGAAAGCCTGCCCGGCTATGCCAATGGCGACGAGATGCGGAAGGCCTACCTGTCCTCCGAGACCGGCCGCGTCTTCCTGATCCTCGCCCACACCAGCGGCCGGCTCGACTGACCCGGCCCGCCCTCAGCACGGAGCGATCGGCCACCGGTTGTCCCGGGGGCCGGTCGCCTCCATATCCGGCTCTCGACCGCAATCGGCGGTCTGGATCCAGAATTGTCTGACCGAACTCGCGGCGCCGCCGCCCTGCCCTCCCGCGACGAGATCGCGGCATTTCTGGCCTCGGCGCCCGGCAAGGTCGGCAAGCGTGAGATCGCGCGCGCCTTCGGTCTGCAGGGGGACGACCGCACGGAGCTGAAGCGTCTTCTGCGCGAGATGGAGGACGAGGGCGTGCTCGCCCGCCGGGGCCGCCGCGTCAGCGCGGCCGCCCAACTGCCGGCGCTGCTTCCGGCCCGCATCATCAGCCGCGACCGCGACGGCGAGCTCGTGGCCGAGCCGGCCGAGTGGGACCCCGCCGGCGGCGAGGCGCCCCGCATCACCATTCTGCCGGGACGGCGCCTTGCCAAGGGGCAGCCTGCGGCCGGTGTCGGCGACCGCGCCCTGGTCCGCATCGTCACTCCGCAGGACGGCACCGGCTACACCGCCCGCATCGTCAAACTGCTGCCCCGGGACGGGGCGGGCACCGCCATCGGCCTGTTCCGCAGCCTTCCGGCCGGCGGCGGCCGCATCGTGGCTGTCGACAAGAAAGCAGCCGGGCGTGAGCTGCAGGTTCGCCCCGGCGACGAGAACGGCGCCCAGGACGGGGACCTCGTCTCCGTCACGGTGAAGCGCTCGGGCGGCTTCGGGCCGACCGGCGCGGCGGTTCGCGAGCGGCTGGGTTCGATCAGTTCGGAAAAGGCGGTCAGCCTGATCGCGATCTACGCGCACGGGCTGCCGCACGTCTTCTCGCCGGCCGCTCTCGCCGAGGCCGAAGCGGCCAAGCCCGCGACCCTGCAGGGGCGCGAGGATTGGCGCGAGCTGCCGCTGGTCACCATCGACCCGCCGGACGCCAAGGATCACGACGACGCCGTACACGCGGTGGCCGACGAGGATCCGGGCAATCCGGGCGGGCACCTCGTCACGGTCGCGATCGCCGACGTCGCCGCCTATATCCGGCCGGGCTCTGCCCTCGACCGGGAGGCCCTGGAGCGCGGCAACTCGGTGTATTTCCCGGACCGCGTCGTGCCGATGCTGCCGGAGCGGATTTCCAACGACCTGTGCTCGCTCCGGGCCGGCGAGATGCGCCCCGCCCTCGCCGTGCGGATGCGTTTCGACGCCAACGGCCGCAAGCTGCGACACAGCTTCCACCGCATCGCGATGCGGTCGGCTGCGAAGCTGTCCTACGGGCAGGCCCAGGTCGCGATCGACGGCCAGCCGGACGACACCACCGGGCCGTTGCTGGAGCCGGTGCTGAAGCCGCTCTGGGCCGCCTATGCGGCCTTGGCCAAGGCCCGGGATGCCCGCGGGCCGCTCGCGCTGGATCTGCCCGAGCGGAAAATCCTGCTCAAGCCGGACGGCACGGTGGACCGTGTCACCGTGCCGGTTCGGCTGGACGCCCACAGGCTGATCGAGGAGTTCATGATCGCGGCCAACGTGGCCGCCGCCGAGACGCTGGAAAAGGCGAAGTCGCCGCTGATCTACCGCGTCCACGGCGAGCCCTCGCTGGAGAAGCTGCGCACACTCGGTGAGGTTTTGGCCTCTGTCGGCATCAAGGCGCCGAAATCCGGGGCCCTCCGGCCGGCCGCCTTTAACGGCATTCTCCGGCAGGTGCAGGGCTCCCCGCACGAGAGCTTCATCAACGAGGTGGTGCTCCGCTCACAGGCGCAGGCGGTCTACGCGGCCGAGAACGAGGGCCATTTCGGCCTCAACCTGCGCCGCTACGCGCATTTCACCTCTCCGATCCGCCGCTACGCGGACCTCGTGGTCCACCGCGCCCTGATCCGGGCCTCGGGCCTGGGCTCGGACGGCCTGCCGGACAGCAGCACGCCGGAAACGCTGACCCGCGTCTCGGAGCTGATCTCGCTGGCCGAGCGCCGCGCCATGGTGGCCGAGCGGGAGACGGTCGACCGCCTCATCGCCCACCACTTGGCCGACCAGGTCGGCGCGACCTTCTCGGGCCGGGTCTCGGGCGTGACCCGGGCCGGCCTGTTCGTGAAGCTCGCCGAGACGGGGGCGGACGGTTTCGTGCCGGCTGCTACGATCGGGGCTGATTACTACCGGCACGACGAGGGCCGGCACGCGCTGGTCGGCGAACGGACGGGCGAAACGTTCCGGCTCGGCGACACGGTCGAGGTGAAGCTCGTGGAAGCCGCCCCAGTGGCAGGCGCGCTGCGATTCGAGATCCTGACCGAGGGTGCGCGCAGCCCGGCCAGGCCGCGCTCCGGCCGGGGTTCGGGCCCGCGCGGCCGGCCGGCTGCTGCCCGGCCCAAGGGGCAGGCCAAGGGACGCAAACGCGGATGAGCACGGTCTCGGCGAGCGGTTCGCATCCTCCCCGCCAGGAGCCCGGCACGCTGGAATCGACATGGCGGGCGCTGCGCGGACGCTGTCCCGCCTGCGGCGAGGGCCATCTGTTCGGGCGCTTCCTGAAGGTCGCCCCGCACTGCACCGATTGCGGGCAGCCGTTCCACCATCACCGGGCCGACGATTTCCCGCCCTACATCGTGATGTTCGTGGTGGGTCACCTCCTCGGCTACGGCATCTATGTCGCCGAGACCCGGTTCGAGGAGGTGCCGCTGTGGCTCCATGCCATGCTGTGGCCGAGCCTTGCGGTGGGGCTGTGCCTGGCGCTACTCCAGCCCGTCAAAGGGGCGGTGATCGGATGGCAATACGGGCTCGGAATGCACGGATTCGCACGGGCGTCCGGGTCGCGCGTCGATGAGCGACGAACGGGCGGAGAGGTTGCGGCAGAGCTTCGCCTCGGCCGACCGGAAACGGCAGTGGCCGAACCAGCGACCCCGGGACGCCGCGACGCTGATCATCCTCGACCGCTCGGGTAGCGCTCCGACGGTGCTGATGGGCCGGCGCCATGACGGCCACCGGTTCATGCCAGGCAAGTTCGTGTTTCCCGGCGGGCGCTTTGAGCCCTCCGACCGGCGCATGCCATCGGCCACAGAATTGCGCCCCGAAACCGCCGCTCGGCTGACTGCCCAGACACCGCAGAGCTCGTGCAGCCGCGGCCGTGCCCTCGCCCTGACGGCCATCCGCGAGACCTATGAGGAAACCGGGCTGCTGATCGGCCGCCCTGCCCCGGAGGCCGCCCGCGCGCGCGCCGCGCCGGCCTGGCAGCCTTTCCTCGATGCCGGCCTGCTGCCGGATCTCGCCCCCGTGACCTTTCTCGGGCGGGCCGTCACGCCTCCGCGCCGGCCCAAGCGGTTCGACACGCGCTTCTTCGTGGTGGAGCGCGACAGCATCTCCCGCGAGGAACCGGGATTCGTCGGCCCCGACAAGGAGCTCGTCGAACTCGTCTGGGTCGAGTTGCAGGCGGCCCAGCAGCTCGACCTGCCGCGCATCACCTCGATCATGCTGCAGGAGCTGGAACACCGGATCGACCACGGCCTGGCCGATGAGGTCCCGGCGCCTTTCTATCTCCAGAAGCGGGGCCGCTTCGTGCGCGAGCTCCTGTGAGGCCCAAGCGCGACAGCCCGCAACCTTGACGATCGCGGCGGTTTCAGCGAGGACACGACCAGGATTCACGCTGGCGAACCCGCGTTCGCGCCTTCGCGCCGGCCGACCCTTCAGGAGAACATCATGGCCAAGGCTGTCACCATCAAGGTGAAGCTCTTGTCGACTGCCGACACGGGCTACTTCTACGTCACCAAGAAAAACTCCCGCACGATGACGGACAAAATTTCCGCCAGGAAGTACGATCCCGTCGTCCGCAAGCACGTCGAGTTCAAGGAATCCAAGATCAAGTAAGCGACGGTCAGCCAAGCGGTCAGGAGGTGCATCGAGATGGCGTCGTGGGGTGATATCAATGCAGCGCTCAACCGGCTCGTCCGAGAGGGCGTGATCGCAGGCTTCAAGACCAATCGCGGTGAGAAGACTCAGGATTCGGCGCTCCACGTGAACATCACGCCGACCGCCAACGGTGATACGGACCGCATCCGTGACCTGATCATCGGCGTCTTGACCCCGCTCGATGACGAGGTGACGGTCACGGTGGGATCCGAAAGCCCTGTCCAGGCCTGACTTGGCGGCTCGGGAGATCGAGATGAGACGCTGGCTGCTGGCTGCCCCGATCGCGCTGACCGCGCTTGTGGCGGCCTCCCCGTCGGAGGCCGGCCAAAGCTGCACCTCGCACCGCTCTGTCTGCGAGGCGGCCTGCACGCCTGCTCATGTCGCGCGCTACCATTTCGGTGATGTCGACCGCTGCGAAGCGAGCTGCGAGCCGCGGCGCCAGCAATGCCTCCGGACGGGGATCTGGGTCGACCTGGAGCGGCGCTCGACCGGCTGGTGGGAAGCCGCCACCCCCTTCTGAGGAGGTGGTGGCCGGCCGGGAGCGGCGTTGAGGAGGCTGGTGCCACTCCCGAGCCGGCCTAGCCCTCGAAACCCAGGAGATGCGGCGGACCTGAGCATCGTAGGGCGTTCCGTTGCGCATGTCGCGCTGAACACCTGCCCCTACTTACAGATTCCGACCCCGGCCGCACAATAGATCCGGCGGGCCGGCCGCCGTTAAACGCCTGTTTAGGTTAAGAGTGCGGGAGCCTAGGCCGCTTCGGCGACCACGCGGTTCCGGCCTGTATGCTTGGCCCGATACAGGGCCAGATCCGCCCTCTTCAGCATGTCCGCCGGGCCGGCATCTTCGGGCTGCAGCGAGGCGACGCCGATCGACACCGTGACGTCGAGATGCCCATCTCGGCCCCCGAACGGGAACGGTGCCGTTCCGATCCTCACGCGAATGCGCTCGGCCACGAGCCGGGCCTCTTCGAGCGACGCCTCCGGCACCACCACGACGATCTCCTCGCCGCCATATCGGGCCACCAGATCGACCCCGCGGGTCAGCGTCCCGATCCGTTTCGCGAATTCCCGCAGGACCTCGTCACCGACATCGTGCCCATAGGTGTCGTTCACGGCCTTGAAGCGGTCGATGTCGAGCAAAAGCACGGACACGTCCGTGCCGCGCCTGCGCGCCTCGGCAAACAGGTTGGAGAAATGCAGGTCGAGGTAGCGGCGGTTGTGCAGCCCGGTCAGCCCGTCGGTGACGGCCAGTTCCAGCGAGGCCTGGACGCCGTCGCGCAGCCGCTCGGCGTAGCGCTTGCGGCGCACCTGGGTGCGGACGCGGGCGACGAGTTCGTTGCGGTCGATGGGCCGCACCAGGAAGTCGTGCGCGCCGATATCGAGGCCGCGCAGCACGCGCGCCTTCTCGTCCATGTCGGCGAGCAGCACCACCGCGATGTCGCGGGTGCGGTCCAGCGAGCGAAGCTGGCTGCAGAGCCGCAGCCCGTCGAAATCGTGGAGGTCGAGGCTGACCAGCACGACGTCCACATTCTCCTCGGCCGCCCGGAGCAGCGCCCGGTTCGGGTCGGGTTCGACCTCGACCACGTGGTAATGGCTGAGCGCCGCCTGCAGCCGCTGGTACGAGCTCGGGCGGTCGTCGACCAGGAGGACGCGGCCGTTTTGGCCCGTCTCCGCCGTCGCCGAGGCGAGCGCGTCGCCGAAGCCGAGGCTGCGGTTCACGACGAGGCGCGCCCGGAGTTCGTCCATCACGGCTTTCAGCCGCACCAGGCTCCGCACCCGCGCAAAGAGCGCCACGTCGTCCACAGGCCGGGTCAGAAAGTCGTCGGCGCCGGCATCCAGACCGCGCACGCGGTCGCTGGGCTGATCGAGCGCCGTCACCATTACGACCGGCAGATGCGTGGTGGAGGGGGAGGATTTCAACCGACGGCAGAGTTCGAACCCGTCCATGCCCGGCATCATCACGTCGGACAGGACGATGTCGCAGCCGCCCCGCTCGCAGATGCCGATCGCGTCAGGCCCGTTGCTGGCCGTGACCACGTCGAAATACTCGGCCGTCAGCTTCGTTTCGAGCAGCTTCACGTTGGCGGACAGATCGTCCACCACAAGCACACGCGCCGGCATCAGAGATCTCCGTGGCGGCCTACTGCAGGTAGGTGCGAACCGTTTCCAAGAACTTCGCGACCGAGATCGGCTTGGAGAGATACGCCTCGCAGCCCCCCTCGCGGATGCGCTCCTCGTCGCCCTTCATGGCGAATGCCGTCACGGCAATCACCGGGATGCTCTTCAGCTCGTCGTCCTCCTTGAGCCAGCGAGTGACGTCGAGGCCGGAGACCTCTGGCAGTTGGATGTCCATGATGATGAGGTCCGGCCGCTTCGAGCGCGCAAGCTCGATCGCCTCGATGCCGTTGCCCGTCTTCAGGGTCGCGTAGCCGTGGGCCTCGAGGAGGTCGCCGAACAGCTTCATGTTGAGCTCGTTGTCCTCGACAATGAGCACGGTCTTGGTCATCAGGGTTGTCCTGGTCGTCCGGCGATCCCGGGCTGAAAGCACGCGATGTCGATCCTGCCAGCGAGACTAGCGAGGACACCTTGATGAAAGGAGAATCGCTGCGGTCCCGGCGGCGCCTGCCCTCGAGCCGCACAGAGGCAGAGGGGGTGGCGGTGGCGATGCTGAACGCGATGGCCTCGTCGCCCGAGCGCCTGGGGCCCTTTCTGGCAGCGAGCGGCCTCGACCCGTCCTCGATCCGCAGGGCGGCGGCTGCACCGGGCTTCCTGGTCGCGGTGCTGGATCATGTCGCGGGCGACGAGCCGTTGCTTCTCGACCTCGCAGGCGAACTCGACATCCCTCCCGACAGCGTCATGGCGGCCCGCCGGGTGCTGTCCCCCGAATTCGAGGAGGGCGCCTGAGCCGGCAGGGTCGGGATGGCACGGTCAGCGCGGACACCCGCTCGCGTCGGACAACAGGTCCAGCCGCACCATCTCGCCCCGCAGCACGAAGCTGCCGTAATCGAGCTTCAGGGCGCGGCTGACACCGTTCTCGTAGAGTTCGAAGGACAGCACGTAAGCCGGAAGAACGTCGCCACGGCCCTGCTCGAAATAGCTGAGCGTCACGGGCCAGCGCGTCAGCTTGGCGAGGCCGCTCGCCAGGGCCGCCGGTTCCAGGTTGCGGGCCGGGCCCGGCGCGATCGGCGCCCCGATCACAGCCAAGGTGTTGTACACCTTGCGGCCGTCATCAGCGCCGTCGAACACCTTCATGGAGTGGAGCCGGCGCCCGTCCTGCCCCGCCTGGATCAGCTCGCGAATCTGGGCGTTGGGGAACACCACCTCGCCGGGCAGGGCCACCGTCTGGCGCTTCGGGCTGCGCAAGCGGATGTGCAGGCCCTCTGGCCTGCGCTCCGCGTCGCCCTGGACGGAGGTCTTGGCGCTGCCGGAGGTGGTGTCGCTCCTGAACCGGAACAGCCGCCCGTCGCCGCTCTCGTGGCTGGCGGTGCGCAAATCCGACAGCTTCGACCCGGGCTCCGCCCCCTCGACCACCGTAACCTGCCGGAAGGTGAGGCTGTAGCCCTGGCAGGCATTGCCCGTGAGATCGAATGCGATTCGGCCGCGCGCGCTCTCCACGCCCCGCATGCCCTGGCTGGACAGCAATGACAGGTCGTACACGACCCGGTGCGGCGCCAGGCGGATCGATGCAGCGGCGGCCGTCGGGGCCGCTCCCGCAGCCGGCGCGGCGAGAAGCGCGGCGGCGAAGGCCTGCCAGATCAGGGCGCGTGGTCGCATCGGAACTCCGGCTAGATTCGGGAGCTTAGCACTCCGTCGACGCATCGCAACGACGGCCCGCGACGACGGCGCAGCCGCCCAGGAGGGGAACCAAGGATTCAATCCGGCAGTTGTCGCCCCACAGTCAGGATAGGAGTGCAAGATGCCGAAAGGTCATCTCGGGTCCACCAGGGGCTTCGCGGCGATGGATGAGGATCGGCAGCGCGAAATCGCCAGCAAAGGGGGACGGAGCGTCCCGGCCGAAAAGCGGTCGTTCTCGCAGGATCGCGGGCTGGCCTCGGAGGCAGGTCGGAAGGGCGGCCAGGCTTCCGGCTCGCCCCGGCACAGTTCGGATGACCTGTAGCGTGTCCGTCCGCGCATAAAGAATCGGGCGGGAGCTGGAAACTTTCCATGTTGTCGTCCGTTGATCGAACAACCGGCCTCGCTTTGCCCCCATCGGCCGGCACCTTTTGGGCGTGATCGCTAACCCGGTCACGCCCTTTTTGTGCCCGGAGACCGGCGCCCGGCGGGGCGGGGCGGCGGGCGTCGGGCGTGATCGAGCCCCGGCCGGCGGCGGCCTGGCTGCGGTCAGGTGACGCAGCGGGCGATCTGCTGGGCGGCCGCGGAGCGCACCAGCCCGCTCACCACACGCTCGCACCCGACCGGCACGCGGACGCGGGGCAGAGCCCGATGGGTCGGAGCGGCGGGCACATCGGCGGCTGGGCGGGCGGGCGCTCGTGCGGCGGCGTGCAACGGCCCGAGCGGAATCACGCCGAGCGGGGCCACGGCTTCCGCGGCGGGCGTCGTTGGTTCAGCCCGGGCCGACGCGGCGAAAAAGCTCTTGGCGGGATCCGCAGCACCGGGAAGCGGAACGGCGAGATGAGCGAGAGCTGCGGCTGTGAGCGCGAGGCAGCTCAACGTCGAAACATCGCGGACCATGTGGTCCTCCGCACCTATCGGCGGAGGACCAACTACGGCCGAGCTTCGAGGTTCCTTG
>NZ_JAQGKF010000058.1 GCF_028290205.1 Enterovirga sp.
CCATCAGCAGCATGGCCAGCAGCGCGACCCCGGAGAACCAGGACAGGCTGGCCTGCCCGCGCGGCACCACCACGGCGGCGGCGAGGAGCGGGCCGAGCGCATAGCCCGCATGGCCGCCGACCTGGAACACGCCCTGGGCCAGCCCCTGCCGGCCGGCCGCCGCGTGCCGGGCCATCCGGGTTGCCTCCGGATGGAACACGGCGGAACCAAGCCCCACCAGCGCCACGGACACGAGCACCGCCCCGTAGCTGCCCGCAAAGGCGAGGCCGAGCAGGCCGCACAGCGTCGCGCCCATGCCGCCCACCATTGCATAGGGCCAGGGCCGCCGGTCCGTGAGCCAGCCGAGCAGCGGCTGCAGCAGCGACGAGGTGACCTGAAAGGCCAGCGTGATCAGGCCCACCTGCGCGAAATCGAGGCCATAGGCCGCCTTGATCAGCGGGTAGGTGGCCGGGATCATCGACTGCAAGAGGTCGTTCAGCAGATGCGCGACGCTCAACGCCCCGAGCACCAGCATCAGCGGCCGTTCAACGGCAGGCGGGGAAAGCGCGGTGGCAGCCATGGGGCGGGAGTGGGCCGGGTGGCGGGGCCCGTCAACCGGAAGTTGGACAGGGCAGGTTTGCGCTGCGGGAGGGCAGAGAGCTGAGCGGCTGCAAGCTTTCGGGTGCGGCCGCATCAGCAAAGTCTTGTGCTTCGCCGGGCCCGAGCCGGCCTGCTCGCCGCTCTACATCACCGCCCCGATCTGCCAGGGCACGAACTCCGCGTCCCCATAACCCAGCTCTTCGCTCTTGGTGCGCTCGCCCGAGGCCACGGCCAGGACCTTGGCGAAGATTTCGCGGCCCTTTTCCTCCACCGGGACGCCGTCCAGGATGGTGCCGCAATCGATGTCCATGTCGTCCTGCATGGAGCGGAAGACGTCGGAATTGGTGGCGAGCTTGATCGAGGGCGCGGGCTTGGCCCCGAAGGCGGAGCCGCGGCCGGTGGTGAAGCAGATGAGGTTTGCGCCGCCGGCCACCTGGCCGGTCGCGGCCACCGGGTCGTAGCCCGGCGTGTCCATGTAGACGAAGCCACGCTCGCGCACCTGTTCGGCGTATTCGTAGACGGCCCGCAGCGTCGAGCGGCCGCCCTTGGCCGTGGCGCCGAGCGATTTCTCCAGAATCGTCGTGAGACCGCCGGCCTTGTTGCCGGGAGACGGGTTGTTGTTCATCTCGCCGCCGTTTTTGGCGCAATACTCCTCCCACCAGCGGATGCGGGCCACGAGTTTCTGGCCGATCTCGACCGAGGCCGCCCGGCGCGTGAGAAGGTGCTCGGCGCCATAGATCTCGGGCGTCTCGGACAGGATCGACGTGCCGCCGTTGCGGACCAGGAGGTCGGAGGCGGCGCCCAGCGCCGGGTTGGCCGTGAGGGCCGAATAGCCGTCCGAGCCGCCGCATTGGAGAGCGAGGACCAACTCGGAGGCGGGCCGCGTCTCACGCCGGGCGGCGCCGGCGGCCGGCAGCATGTCCCGGATGGCGGCCACGATGGCCTGCACGGTCTTCCGGGTGCCGCCGGTCTCCTGGATGGTGAGCGTGCGAAAGGTGTCGGTCTCCTCGAGCCCGTAATCGCGCTTCATGCGGCCGATCTGAAAGACCTCGCAGCCGAGCCCGACCATGACGATGCCGGCGAAGTTGGGGTGGCTAGCATAGCCCCACTGGGTCCGGCGCAGCACGTCGAAACCCTCGCCCGAGGCGGCATGGCCGCAGCCGGTGCCGTGCACGATGGCCACCACCCCGTCGATGCCCGGATAGGCGGCCAGCGCGCCTGAGCGCTCCAGCTCCTGGGCGGCGAAGCGGGCCACGGAGGCCGAGCAGTTCACCGAGGTCAGGATGCCGATGTAGTTCCGGGTGCCGGTGCGGCCCGAGGCGCGGCGAAAGCCCTGGAAGGTGGCCCGTTCGGAGGCCGGCAGAAGGGCGTCGTCGCCTGCATCCTCCGCGAAGCGGTAGTCACGGTCGAATTCGTGCAGGCCGACATTGTGCTCGTGCACCCAATCCCCGGGCGCGACGTGGTTTTGGGCGAAGCCGATGATCTGGCCGAGCTTCACGACGGGCTCGCCCTCGCGGATCGGCGCGATGGCCATCTTGTGGCCCTTGGGGATGCGGGCCCGGGCCGTGATCCCGTGGGCGAGCTCGCCCGGCCGCACCGTGTCCACGGCCACCACCACGTTGTCGCCCGCGCCGAGATGGAGCACGCGCGGAGCGGCGGTCGCGGAAGCTTGGCCATTCATGGACTATTCATCCTCCCTGCCGGCTCAGTAAGGACCCTGCCTCGACCTGGAGCAAGGCTGCATGTCGGCCGAATTGTCCGAGCGTCCCGCCCTGCATTACTGGGACGCGTTCTGGGACCACCGGCCGGCCGAGTGCCCCTGCGATCAGGATTTCGTCCATTGGCTGGACGACAGGGAGGTGCGGGACAGCGCCATCTTCCATTTCGGAACCGGCGGCCACCACCATGTCGGCGTCGAATGCGCCCGGCCCGACCGCCGCAACGCGGTGCTGGGCATCACGGCCGCGCCGCAGGAGCACGACACCTTCGTGAAGCTGGCGATCGAGCGGCCGGACGTGTTGCGGCACTACAATGTCAGCTTCGGCGACATCTACCTGCTGAACCGGCGGCTGCTGCCGGTTTTCGACATCGTGACGCTGTTCCACCTCTGCGAATTCCGGGGCGAGAAGAACGACGCCTATGGGGCGATGACCGATCTCGAGGTCACGAACCTCCTCACCGACCACCTCCGGCCGGGCGGCCACGTGCTGTTTTTCCCGGGCTCCTACGCCTGGGACCGGGCCGACAACAGCGCCAAGGACGTGGTCAGCGCCTGGGCCGCGGAGCGCGACGTGGAGGAGATCGGACGCTGGCGATCGCTCTTGGTCTACAGAAAACGTGGTTCACGCACGGATCTGCTGCAACCTTGACCGTGGGACGGCGTTCATCCGGCTGCACAGGCAGGAGCGTTCGTCGTCATGGGTATCATCTGGACCATCATCATCGGCTTTCTCGCGGGCGTGGTCGCGAAGTTCATCATGCCCGGGCCGAACGAGCCCCAGGGCTTCATCCTGACCACCATCCTCGGCATCATCGGCGCCGTCGTGGCCACCTATCTCGGGCAGGCGCTCGGCTGGTACCGGCCGGGTGAAGGCGCGGGCTTCATCGGGGCCGTGGTCGGCGCCATCATCGTGCTGCTGATCTACAGCCTGGTGGCCGGTCGCCGCCGCACCACCATCTAGTTCTCGGCCCGGAGCGGTCGCCGCATCAGGGCGGCGATCGCGTCCTGGACGGAGAGGTCGCGGGCCAGCACCGCGGCCACCGCCTCGGCGATCGGCATCTCGACGCCGTGCGCCCGGGCGAGACGAACCAGCGCCGCGGCCGTGAAGGCGCCTTCCGCCAGCCGGCCGCCGCCGGCCCGGTCCGGCGGCAATCCGCGACCGAGATCGAGCCCGAAACTGAAATTGCGCGATTGGGCCGAGCTGCAGCTCAGCACAAGGTCGCCCAGCCCGGAAAGCCCCATCAGGGTCTCGGGCCGGCCGCCCAGCGCCGCCGCGAAGCGCATCAGCTCGGCGAAGCTGCGGGCCACCAGGGCGGCCCGGGCGCTCTCCCCGAGGCCGCTGCCCTCCACAATCCCGGCCGCGATGGCCAGCACGTTTTTGGCGGCCCCGCCGATCTCGACCCCGCGCAGGTCGGCGCCGCGGTACACCCGCAACGACTGTCCCGACAGCGCCTCGGCCCAGCGGGCCGCCACCTCAGGGTCGCCGGAGCTGAGCGTCACGGCGGTCGGCAGGCCGCGCGCCACGTCCGGCGCAAAACTCGGTCCGGACAGGGCCGCGATCGGCTCGCCCGGCCGCAGCGCGGCGATCACCTCGCTCATGAACAGGCCGGAGTCCCGCTCAATCCCCTTTGCGCAGGAGATGAGGGGCGCGCCCGGGGTTAGATACGGACACAGCGCCGTGACGACCTCCCGCACGGTCTGCGCCGGCACCACCAGAAGCGCGGCCTCCGCCTCGGTCAGGCGAGCCGGATCGGCGACCGGCTCCACGCCCGCCTGCAGCGCGACCCCCGGCAGACGGCGGGCGTTTTCGCGCGTCCGGGCCAGGGCCGCGGCCATGGCGGGGTCGCGCATCCAGAGAAGAACGGGCTGCCCCGCAGCCGCGGCCGCGTTGGCGAGCGCCGTGCCCCAGGCGCCGCCGCCGATCACCGCGACGGTCATGCCGCGTCTCGGGACGGCGTGCGCCGGTTCCCCCGGCTCGCTGCATCCCGGCCTCGCCGGGTCACGGGCCGGCTGTCCCAAGCGCCTGGTCCAGCGGCCAGCGCGCCCGGGCCGGCGCCGTCATGTCGTCGATGAGCCCCATCCGCAGGCGCTCGATGCCGGTCCAGGCCACGATGGCCCCATTGTCGCCGCAGAGCGGCAGCGGCGGCGCCACGAGGCGGAGGCCAGCCTCGGCCGCGAGGCGGCCGAGGGCGCGCCGGATCGCCCCGTTGGCCGACACCCCGCCCGCCGCCACCAGCGCCGAAGGGTGGCCGACGCTGTCGCGAAAGCCCCGCAGGGCCACGCGCGTCCGGTCGATGACGACGTCCACCACGGCGGCCTGGAAGGAGGCGCAGAGGTCGGCGACATCGGTCGGAGTCAGGGGCGCGACCCGCTCCGCTTCCAGCCGCAGCGCCGTCTTGAGGCCGGACAGCGAGAAGTCAGGCCGTGGTCGGCCGAGCATCGGCCGGGGCAACCCGAACCGTTCCGGGTCGCCGCGTTCGGCCTCCCGTTCCACCTCCGGCCCGCCCGGATAGGGAAGGCCGAGCAGCTTCGCGACCTTGTCGAAGGCCTCGCCGAGCGCGTCGTCGACGGTGGAGCCGAGGCGCAGGTGATCGCCGACGCCGCGGACGGCCACCAGCTGGGTGTGGCCGCCGGAGGCGAGAAGCAGAAGGTAGGGAAAGGGCAGTCCGTCGGTGAGGCGGGCCGTGAGCGCATGCGCTTCGAGATGGTTCACGGCGATGAGCGGCTTGCGGGCCACGAGCGCCAGCGTCTTGGCGGTGGTCAGCCCGACCAGGAGGCCGCCGATCAGGCCCGGTCCGGCCGCCGCCGCAATGCCGTCGAGATCGGAGAGCCGGGTCCCGGCGCGCTCGAGGGCGCGCTCGATCAGGCCGTCCAGCACCTCCACATGCGCCCGGGCCGCGATCTCCGGCACCACGCCGCCGTAAGGCGCGTGCTCGGCGACCTGGCTCAAGATCTCGTTCGACAGGATCGCGCCGCGGCCCTCGTCCGTCAGCTGCACGACGGCCGCGGCCGTTTCGTCGCAGGTTGTCTCAAGGCCGAGGACGCGGAGGCGGGAAGGCATGAGGGAGGAGCGATCATCCTGGCCGCGAAAGCGGCGCCCTTTCACCCAAGGGTCGCGCTCGCCTATAGGGTGCGGGCCGGCGCCTGCCTAGCGCAACCCATCCCGGCCGGAGTCCGCATGTCCGATCCCGCCCAGCTCGTGATTGGAACCCGCGCGAGCCCGCTCGCCATGGCGCAGGCGCACGAAACCCGGGACCGGCTGGTTCGCGCGCACGGCTCGGACCAGCGGCGTCTCGTGCTGCGGCCGATGACCTCAACCGGCGACCGCATCCAGAACCGGCCGCTTGCCGAGGCGGGTGGCAAGGGCCTGTTCACCAAGGAGCTGGACGAGGCGCTGATCGCCGGACGCATCGATCTCGCCGTGCATTCGGCCAAGGATCTGCCGACGGCCCTGCCGGACGGGCTGGTGATTGCGGGCTACCTGCCGCGGGAGGATGCCCGTGACGTGCTGGTCAGCCGCCATCAGGGCGGACTCGCCGCCCTCCCTCCTGGCGCCCGCATGGGCACGGCGTCCCTTCGGCGCCAGGCCATCGTTCTGCGGGCGCGGCCGGACCTCCAGGTCGTGCTCCTGCGCGGCAATGTCGGCACGCGGCTCGACCGGGTGGAGCGCGGCGAGGTCGACGCGACGCTGCTGGCGCTCGCGGGGCTGAAGCGGCTCGGGCTCGAGCACCGGGCGAACGTGGTGCTGTCCGCCGACGACATGCTGCCGGCCGTTGGCCAGGGCGCGATCGCCCTCGTGATCCGGGCCGGCGACGCACGCGTGGCGGGCGATCTCGCCCCCATTTGCGACCTCGCCACGGAGCAGGCGGTCTCGGCCGAGCGGGCCTACCTGACCGTCCTCGATGGATCCTGCCGGACCCCGATCGCCGGCCATGCCCGGGTGCTCGGGGGCGAACTCGACCTGCGCGGGCTGGTGCTGGAGGCGGACGGAACGGGGGCGGCCGAGGTGCGGCTGTCGGGCCCCGCGACGGAGGCGGAACGGATCGGCCGCGAGGCCGGGCTCGATCTGCGCCGCCGACTGCCCGGCGGCACGATCCCCCGGGTCTAGACGAGATGCGGGTCCTGGTCTCCCGGCCCCGCCGCCAGGGCGACCGGACCGCCGCGCGACTCGCAGCGCTTGGCCACGAGGCGCTGGTCGCGCCGGTGCTGGAGATCGTGCCGCAGGAGGCGGCCCCGCCGAGCGGCCGGGCGGCCGGGCTGCTCCTGACGAGCCTCAATGCCGTGTCGGCCGCCCTGCGACACCGTGCCCACCATGGCGAGGTCCCGGTCTTCGCGGTCGGGGCCCGCACGGCCGCCGCCCTGGCCGAGGCCGGGGTCTCTGACGTGCGCTGCGCCGAGGGCGACGGCGCCGCCTTGGCCCGGCTCGTGACCCGGGAACTCCCGCGGGGCGCCGCTTTGCTTCACCTCGCCGGCCGCGACCGGACGGCCGAGCCGGCCCGCTCGCTCGGGGCCGCGGGCTACACGGTCCGGGTCTGTGTGGTCTATGAAGCCAGGCCCGCCGGCCGGCTGCCGGACAGTGTGGCCGAGGCCCTGGACCTGGGCCGGCTCGACGTGGCGCTGCATTACTCGCGCCGCAGCGCCGCTACGCTGGTCGGCCTGGCCGAACGGAGCGGCCGCCTCGATCGGCTGGCCGGGCTGGTCCATCTCTGCCTCTCTGAGGAGACGGCGATTGGCCTCGCGCCGCTTGGACCGGCTGCGATCGCGGTTGCCGCCTGCCCCGACGAGGCGGCGCTGCTCGGGCTTCTGACCGGGATCGAACCGGCTTCGGCCCCGCTGCGGTCTCGCGCCGCCGCCGAACCGGGTGCTAGACAAGGAACGATCGAGCGACCCACCAGTTGCGGACAGCCAAGGACGATCGGCCCCGATGAGCGAGACGCGACGACCTGACCCTCTGCGCCGGGACCCGCCCGTGATCGACCTGCCGTCGGGTCAGTTCCGGGAAGAGAAGCGCGACGGGGCCCCTCCCGGCCCCACCGCGACCGGGCCGGCCGAGCCGCCCGCCGAAGGAGCCAGCGCCATCGAGCCGGTCGCCGCGACTGGGCTCGGCCCGAACCCGTTTCCCAAGGACAGCAAGGCCGACCCGGCTGCCTCGGGGCCGAAATCGCCGGCCGGAGCGGCGGGGGCCTCCGGCGGCGGCAAGCCCGTGCCAGACGCCAAGCCGTCATCGGACGCCAAAACTTCGCCGAACGCCAACCCGGCAGCGGAGACCAAGCCCGTAACGCCGTCCGCCGCCTCCCTTGGGGCCGGCAAGGGCGCCGGCACGCCTGCCGCCGGTGGGCCGGCGGCGGCTGGTCCTGCGGCGGCTGCCGCGGCCAAGAGCGCAGTGCCGCCGAGCTCCGGCCCGCCCAAGACGGGGTCCGGGCCGGCCCCTTCCGCTCCGGCGGCCGCAGCCGGCAGGCCGGCAAAGTCCCGGGGCGCGGGATCGCTGCTGGCAGCGTCCGTCCTTGGCGGTCTCGTCGGCGCCGGCCTGACGCTCGGGGCCGAGCGCTACCTGCTGCCGCCGCGGCAGGACCCCGCGATGCTGGACCGCATGGCCACCCTGGAAAGCCGGCTCGCGGCGCTTCCGGCCGGGAGCCCGGCGAGCAGCGGCCTGGAGCCCCGGATCGCGGCGCTCGAGGCCGGCCTCAAGGAGACGGCCGCCGCCGCCCAGGCGTCCCGCGCAGCGGCCGAGGCGGCCGCAAAACAGGTCGGCGAAGCACTGGGCCGCCCCGGTCCCGCCGCGTCGGCTCCGGCCCCGGATACGGGCCTGCGGGAGGCCGTGACGGCTCTGACCGCCCGGCTCGACGAGAGCGCCGGGCAGGCCCGGGCCAACGCCACGGCGATCGGTGAACTCGGCACGCGCGTCGAGGCGCTTGGGACGCGGTCCGGCGAGGGGCTCCAGGCCGTGCAGGCCGCCGTGACGGCGCTTCAGGGGGGCGTCCAGGCGCTTCAGGCCGAGGTTCAGGCCCTTAAGACCGGAACGGGCGCGCTCGACACCCGCACCGGCCAGGCCGAAGCGCGGCTGGCCACGATGTCGACCGAACTCGGCCGGATGTCGGGGGACCTCGCCAAGCTGTCGCCCGCCGCCGTGCAGGCCGGTCTCCGGGTCGTGATCGCCGGCCGCATCGAGGATGCGCTGCGGGCCGGCACCCCGCTCGGACCGACGCTGCAGCCGCTGGCCCGCTTCGGCACCGACCCGGCCGCCATTGCGGCGCTCCAGCCGTTTGCCGAAACCCCGGCGCCCTCCGCCGGGGCGCTGGCGGCCGAGTTCAAGCCCTTGGCCGAACAGATGACGGCCGTGCCGCGTCCGCCCGCCGAGACCTGGCTCGACCGTGTCCGGCGCGTGTTCGAGAAGGTGGTCACCGTGCGGGCCGTCGGGGACGGCAGCGGCACCGATCTGCCGGGGCTCGTGTCCCGCATCGAGGCGGCCCTGGGCCGGGGGCAACTGGCCGAAGCCGCTGGGCTGTGGGACCAGCTCCCCGCCCCCGCCAAGGCGATGTCCGAGAGCTGGGCCGGGCGCCTCAAGGCCCGTGTGGCCGCCGAGGCCGCGGCCCGCAGCATCTCGCAGGCGGCCCTGGCAGCTCTCGACGGAGCGAGCCGCTGACCCGCTCCGCCCCGCCGTGGACACCGGGCGCGGGGCCGCGCCATGGTGCCATCTTCGCAGGGAGCGGCCTGCCGCTCCGCGCCCGCTGATCCAGGAGCCCCAACCGCATGTGGCGCGCCCTCGTCTTTCTCGGCCTGATCTGCCTCGCGGCCTATGGCGCGGTGTGGCTGGCCAACCACCCCGAGACGGTCGCGGTGACCTGGGCCGGGCGGGAATATTCGACTTCGCTCGCCGTCGGCGTGGTGGTGCTGATCGGGGCCGCCATCCTGCTGTCGGGGCTGTTTGGCGCGACCCGGGCGCTGGTGTCGCTGCCCGGCACCATCCGGCGCGGCAACCGCCGCCGGCGCTTCAGCAGGGGCCAGTCGGCCCTGACGCGCGGAATCGTGGCCGTGGGAGCCGGCGATGTCACGGCGGCGCGCCGGCACGCGGCCGAGGCCGAGCGGCTGCTCGGCTCGGAGCCGCTGGCCCTCCTGCTCAAGGCGCAGGCCGCGCAGGCCTCCGGCAACCGGGAGGTGGCCGACGCGGCCTTCCGGGACATGGCCGCGCGGCCCGAGACCCGGGTGCTCGGGCTCCGGGGACTCTATCTGGAGGCCCGCCGCCGCGGTGACGCCGAGGCGGCCCGGCAGCATGCCGAGGAGGCCGCCCGGGTGGCCCCCGCCGTCGGCTGGGCCAGCGATGCGGTGCTGGAGGCGCAATCGGCCGAGCGGGATTGGGCCGGCGCTGTGCGGCTCGTGGAGCGCCGAACCTCCCTCGGCCTGATCGACCGGGCCACGTCGCGACGGCAACGGGCGGTGCTGCTCACGGCCGATGCGATCGACCGCGAGGCTCGGGATCCGGAGGGTGCGCTGGCTTCGGCCCAGCAGGCCGTGAAGCTCGCCCCCGACCTGGTTCCGGCCGCCGCGCTCGCGGCCAGGATGCTGTCGCGGCGCGGCGACCTCAAGAAGGCCGCCAAGGTGGTCGAGGCCGCCTGGGCGGTGACGCCGCATCCGGACCTCGCCGGCGCCTATCTGAATCTCCGGCCGGGCGATTCGGCCACGGACCGGCTGCACCGGGCCGAGACCCTGGCCCGGCTGTCCAGCTGGTCGGCCGAGTCGCGCTTCGCCATCGCGCGGGCGGCGATCGAGTCACGCGAACTCGCCCGGGCCCGCGAGGTGCTGCGGCCCCTGCTGGAGGACGAGGGAAGGCCCACCGTCCGGCTCTGCATGCTGATGGCCGAGATCGATGGGCGCGACGGCAATCCGGGCGGCTCCCGCGAATGGCTGGCCCGCGCGGCCCGGGCGCCGCGCGACAAGGCGTGGATCGCCGACGGCCTCGTGTCGGAGACCTGGGCCCCCGTGTCCCCGGTCAGCGGCCGCCTCGATGCGTTCCGGTGGGACACGCCGCCCGAAGCGCTCGGGGCCCAGAAGGATGCCGGCGACGGGCCACTTGTGTTCGAGCCGGAGCCGGAGCCCGGTCCGGCGGACGAACTGCCGGGGCTGAAACTCACGGCCCCGCGAGGGGCGGCCGCGGCGGCTCCGCCGGCGCTCGTCGACACGCCCGCCCCTGCTGCGG
>NZ_JAQGKF010000067.1 GCF_028290205.1 Enterovirga sp.
GGGTGATGGCCGAGCCTCGCCTCGCCGGCCTGTTCGGGCCCGGTTCGCGTGGTGAGGTGGCGATTGCGGGCCGGGTCGGTCCGCCCGGCGGGGAGCGCGCGGTCGCGGGCCAGATCGACCGCATGGCCGTGACCCCGTCCGAGGTGCTGCTGGCCGATTTCAAGACCGGCGCCCCGCCGCCCGGCGGCGTCCCGGGCGCCTACCTGGCCCAGCTCGCCCTCTATCGCGAGCTGCTGGCCGCCATTCATCCCGACCGGCCGGTCCGGACACTCCTCGTCTGGACGGAGGGCCCCACGGTGATCGAGCCGGACCCGGCGGCGCTCGGCTCCGCGCTGGCCCAGGTGCTCGGCCGGCTTCCTTGACCGGCCCCGGAGCCGTTCATACCTTCACGTTCAACACGGCCCGCGGGCCGCACAAGGAATCAGATCATGGCGACGATGAAGGTGACCGACCAGAGCTTTGCCCAGGACGTGCTGCAATCGAAGGAGCCCGTCGTGGTCGATTTCTGGGCGGAATGGTGCGGTCCCTGCCGCATGATCGGCCCGGCGCTCGAGGAGATCGCCAACGAGATGGCCGGCAAGGTGAAGGTCGCCAAGATCAACATCGACGAGAACCCGCAGATCGCCTCCGAGCTCGGCATCAGGTCCATCCCGACCCTGTTCATCTACAAGAACGGCGAGAAGGTGGATCAGATGGTCGGCGCGAAGCCGAAGGGCGATCTCTCGCGCTGGATCGCCAAAAGCGCGGCCTAAGGCAGCCGGAGCCGCCGGGCGCCACACCGGCGACCGGGTCCGCGGCGCGGCCAACCGGGCGCGCTCCGAGCAAGCCCTGACGGGGGATGGCGGCCACGCGCGGCCAGCATGCCGGCTGGCGTGGCGGGGGACGTCACGGCACGGGGAGACCTGCTCCGGGCCCGTGCGGTCGGCTTCCGCCGGTGCGAGGGGCCCGAGGCGGGCCGCTCAGCCCACCGGAATGGAGCGCCGGGTGACCTTCGGGGTGACCTTGGCGGGTTTCTTGGTCGAGGCCTTGGCCGGCTTCAGAAGGGCGGCGGCTGCGAGCGCTTCCGTTTCGACCCGGTCGCGTTCGAGCCGGAGGGCGCGCAGCCGTTCGGTCTTGGCGTCGGTCGCCTCGGACTGCGCCTTCTGCTCGGCCCGGGCTGCGTCGCCGTCCTGGGCCATTTTGCGGGCCCGCTCCTGGCGGGCGGCGGCCGTCAGCGATGTTCCGGCGGGAAACCTCGTCATTCCGACCTCCTTAGGGGCTGGCTGCGGGAACCTGCAGCAGCAGCTTTCCCTCATGGTTGGATACGGCGATCGAGCAGCCGGAGAAGGATGCCTCGCTGAGAGAGGCCTCCTGGCGGAGGCGGTCGGCGAGATAGAGGGCGCACTGGGCGAGATCGACATCGTCGGCCAGCTCCACCCCGTCCCGATCGGCGAGGACGCCGTCGCGATGCGCGATGGAGAAGAAATACCGAGCCATGTCGTCTCTCCTGTCGCGGCTCCGGACCGGAGCAGCCCGGTTCAGTGCGATTCGGGCTTGGCGAACTGGCTCTCGGGAACGACCCGTTCGATCTTGTCGGGGCCGCGCACGCGGTATTGCGGCTCCCCGTCGACGGCCTCAGGCAGCAGGCGCGTGATTTCGTAGGCCCCTTGGCTGGTCCGGTCGGGGAAGGACCGGGTGACCCGCACGATCTGGCCGAGCTTGAACCGGTGGACGGACATGAATTCCTCCCTCTCGGCCAGACGGCCGCTCAACGTCGGAAAAATTTCCGAGCCGGAGGGCGGCTGCCCATCGGGCCGCGCTCGTCCTTGTGGCGGAAGATGACCCGACCTCGTTCGAGATCGTAGGGCGACATCTCCACCGTGACGCGGTCGCCTGCCAGCGTCTTGATCCTGTGCTTCTTCATCTTGCCGGCCGTGTAGGCGATGATCTGATGTCCGACGTCGAGCTGCACACGGTATCGTGCCTCCGGCAGGATCTCCGTCACCAGTCCCTCGAACTGAATCAGCTCTTCCTTCACGCAGACATCCTTCTTGGAGAGAGGCCGTCCCGGAACCGGGACGGCCAGATCGAGCGGAACCGCTCGGTCAGATTGCTCAGGCAACCTGGAGGTTGTTCACGGCGACCTTGCCCGAACGGCGGTCCTGCTCCGTGTCGAACGACACCTTCATGCCCTCGGCGAGGCCGCGGATGCCGGCGCGCTCGAGCGCGGTCGCATGGACAAACACGTCCTTGCCGCCGTCGTCCGGCTGGATGAAGCCGAAGCCTTTGGTGTCGTTGTAGAACTTCACGGTACCGTTAGTCATGGAAACGCTCCTTCGCATTTAGACGCAGTAAGGGGCGGGCAAATGCTGTCGCGCCCGCGCCCTGGCTCGCAGAATTTTGGAGAGAAAGTCGGAGCATGCGTCGCGCGAGGCGCGAGAGGCGGCCCTGTCGTCTGGCCAAAAGTCAACGAGGTTTACTTAGCCCCTCGATGCGATTTTTGCAAGGGCGCCGGGATTCCTTTTCCCAGCCCCGCCCGGTTTGGCGGCGCCGCGGCGGCCTACGGCAGAGCTTGGCGGGGGCGCGCTTATCCGTCACAAGGGCCGCCCCCCCACAGAGACCACCGGCACCCAGATGGCACGCCTTTCCGTCGATATCGGCGGGACTTTCACAGACCTCGTTCTCGACGCCGACACAGGTCGGCGCACCCGTAAGATCCTGACCACCGTGAGGGCGCCCGAGGAGGCTGTGCTCGCTGGCACGCGGCTGCTTCTGGCCGAGGCAGGGTTGAGCTTTGCCGGAATCGACACCTTCGTGCACGGCACGACGCTCGCCACGAACGCCATCATCGAGCGCAAGGGCGCCCGGACCGCGCTGATTGCGACGGACGGGTTCCGCGACGTGATCGAGATCGCCGACGAAGGCCGCTTCGACCAATACGACGTGTTTATCGAGAGGCCGCGGCCGCTGGTGCCGCGCCGGCTCCGGTTCACGGTGCCGGAGCGCATCGACGTCGAGGGCAGGATTCGGGTGGCGCTGGATGAGGCCGCCCTGCGGGCCGTCGCGGCGCGGCTGCGGGCGGAAAAGGTCGAGGCCGTCGCGGTCGCCTTCCTGCACGCCTACCGCAACGGTGCCCATGAGCGCCGCGCGCGCGAGATCCTGGCGGAGGAATGCCCGGAGATCGCCGTGACGCTCGCCTCGGAGGCCGCGCCAGAGATCCGGGAATACGAGCGCAGCTCGACGGCCATCGCCAACGCCTATGTGCAGCCCCTGATGGCCGGCTATCTCGGCCGCCTGGCTGAGGCTTTCGCCCGGGAGGGCTCGCGCGCTCCCATCCACCTGATGACCTCCGGCGGCTCGCTGGCGAGCCTCGAGACGGCGCGCCGGTTCCCGATCCGGCTCGTGGAATCGGGCCCCGCCGGTGGCGCCATTCTGGCCGCCCACGTGGCGGCCGAGCGTGGGCTCGACAAGGTGCTGTCCTTCGACATGGGCGGCACCACGGCCAAGATCTGCATGATCGAACACGCGACCCCGCTGACCTCCCGCAGCTTCGAGGTCGACCGCGCCGCCCGCTTTCTCAAGGGCAGCGGCCTGCCCGTCCGCATCCCGGTGATCGAGATGGTGGAAATTGGCGCCGGCGGCGGCTCGCTCGCCCGGCTGGATGCCCTGCGGCGCATCACTGTCGGGCCGGACAGCGCCGGATCGGAGCCGGGCCCGGCCTGCTACGGCCGTGGCGGCACCGTGCCGACGGTCACCGATGCCGATCTCGTCCTTGGCCGCATCGATCCGGATCGATTCGCCGGCGGCTCCATTCCGCTCTCGCCCGCAGCCGCGTCGGCCGCGGTGGAAGCGACCATCGGTGGCCCCTTGTCGCTCGCGCCCGCCGTGGCCGCCTACGGCATCAGCGAGATCGTCGACGAGAACATGGCCAACGCCGCGCGCGTCCACGCCGTCGAGCGGGGCCTCGTGGCCGCCGACCGCGTGCTGGTGGCCTTCGGCGGTGCCGCCCCGCTCCATGCGGCACGGCTGGCCGAGAAGCTCGGCATTCGGCGCGTGGTGATCCCGCCCGATGCCGGCGTCGGCTCGGCCGTCGGCTTCCTGCGGGCTCCGGCCGCCTATGAGCTCGTGCGCAGCCGCTACATGCGGCTCGACCGGTTCGACCTCGCGGAGGCCAACGCGTTGCTCGCGGAAATGAGCCGCGAAGCGAGAGCGCTCGTCGCCAGCGCCGCCGGCGGGCAGACGCTCGCCGAGCGCCGGCTGTGCTTCATGCGCTATCTCGGCCAGGGGCACGAGATCTCGATCACGCTGCCGGACCGCGACCTCGCGGATCACGATCCGGCCGAATTGCGGGCCCGGTTCGAGGCCGAATACGACCGGCAGTTCGAACGCCACATCCCCGGGGCGGCGCTGGAGGTCCTGAGCTGGGCCGTTCGCGTCGGCACCGCCGACGCGGCCGCGGCACGGGTGCCGGACGTGGCGCCGCAGGCCGGCCCGGCCCCGATCGGGCGCCGTGCGGTGGTGCTGGACGACCGCGCCACTCCGGTCGACGTGGCTGTCTATGCACGGGCGGATTTCGCGCCGGGCGGCACGGTCAACGGACCGGCATTGGTGGTGGAACAGGGCACGTCGACCTTCGTCACGGCCGCGTTTCGGGTGTCGCTGGATGGCGGCGGGGCGCTCGTGCTGGAGCGCGATGAGGAAGGAGAACGGGCATGAGCGGCCAGACGGGCGAGATCGCCCTCCAGGTCATGTGGAGCCGCCTGATCTCCGTGGTGGAGGAGCAGGCGCAGGTGCTGATCCGCACCGCCTTCAGCCCCATCGTGCGGGAATCGGGCGACCTTTCGGCCGGCATCTTCGACCGGCGCGGCCGCATGCTGGCGCAGGCGGTCACGGGCACGCCCGGCCACGTCAATTCCATGGCCGAGGCGGTGCATCACTTCATCGAACGCTTCCCGCTCGACACGATGCGGGACGGCGACATCTACATCACCAACGACCCCTGGATGGGGACGGGCCACCTGAACGACTTCGTTCTCACGACGCCCTGCTTCCACCGCGGCCGGCTCGTGGGGCTGTTCGCCTGCACCAGCCACCTGATGGACATCGGCGGGCTCGGCGTGGGACCTGACGCGACGGACGTGTTCATGGAGGGGCTCTACATTCCCCACCTGAAGCTCGCCGAGGAGGGGCGCCTCAACGAGACCCTGATGGCGATGATCCGGGCCAACACCCGCCTGCCGGTCGACACGGAGGGCGACACCTATTCGCTCGCCGCCTGCAACGACATCGGGTGCCGGCGCTTGCGCGACATGATGGAGGAGTTCGACCTCGACGACCTGGATCATCTCGCCGACCACATCTGCAGCCGTTCGGAAGCGGCGGTGCGGGAGGAGATCGCCCGGCTGCCCAAAGGCACGTGGTCCTACGAGATGGTGATCGACGGCTATGACGAGCCGGTCACGCTCCGGGCCACCACGACGGTGTCCGAGCGCGGCATCCATGTCGACTACACGGGCACGAGCGCCGTCTCGAACCGCGGCATCAACGTCCCGCACGCCTATACGACCGCCTATACGGTGTTCGGGCTCGGCTGCGTGGTGGCGGCCGGCATCCCGAACAATGCCGGCTCGCTCGCGCCGCTCACCGTCTCTGCCCCGGTGGGCACCATCCTCCATGCCGAGAAGCCGGCGCCGGTGTCGGTGCGGCACATCACGGGCCAGATGCTCCCCGACATGGTCTTCGGCTGCCTGCGCCAGGCCGTGCCGGACAGGGTTCCGGCCGAGGGCACGTCCTGCCTCTGGAACCTGAATCTGCGCGGCCGCACACAGGATGCGAACGGCAATTTCGGCTTCTCGACCACCTTTGTGTCGAATGGCGGCACCGGGGCCCGGCCGGACCGGGACGGGCTGTCGGCCACGGCCTTCCCGTCGGGCGTCAAGGGCACCCCCGTGGAGGTCGCGGAATCGCTGGTGCCGCTGATCTGGTGGCGCAAGGAGCTTCGGCCGGGATCCGGCGGCCTCGGCCGCTTCCGGGGCGGGCACGGCCAGCGCATCGAGATCGGCAGCGCCATCGACGAGCCGTTCGAGCTGCTCGCGGCGCTGGATCGGATCGACCATCCGCCGCGCGGCCGCGACGGGGGAGGGGACGGCGCGGCGGGCCGCATCGGGCTCGCCTCCGGCACCGTCCTGCGGGGCAAGGGCCTGCAGCAAATCCCGGTCGGCGACCGTCTGGTGCTGGACACGCCCGGCGGCGGCGGGCTCGGCGACCCGAGCGAGCGTGCGCCGGAGCTGGCCGCGAGAGACGAGTCCGAGGAGCTGGCCCGAACCTGAACGGGCAGGGGGGGAGCCGGGCTCGCAGCCCGGCTCCGGCCTGCTACTGCGCGGCGACGCTGTCGCGCTTCACGGCCCAGAGCAGGTTCGACTCGTTCGGCCGCCAGCGGTAGCCGATGCCGAAATCGATCGGGGTCGGCCTGCCTTTGGCATACAGCTCGCGGAGCCTGGGTTGGCCGCGGCCCGCAAACAGCGTGATCGGCCCCAGATAGCGGCCATAGGGCTTCAACTGCCACTTGGCCGGGTCGAAATACGTCACCGGGATGCCGCTGTCGTCCTCGAGGATCGCCGCGCTCTTGTCCAAGAGGAAGCTTCGCACCTGCGAGAAGTTCGGCGAGTGCATCAGGTATGAGGCGCTCTTCACGAAGGCCACGCCCTCGCCGAGCTTGTCGCCGAGCCGGCCGATGCCGCCGCTGCGAAAGCCGTCGTCGGCGATGTTGGTGCTGAAGTAGTAGAGCGTCTGCTCCGGGCCGCCCGCCCCCGCGAACACGATCTTGGCGCCCTGCGCGCCGGTCTTGCCGGCCGGGCGCGCCCCCGCGACCGGTGTGCCGTCGTCGTCGAGATAGACGAGGCTGACGTCGCGCAGCGTCTTTCCGGCCCGCGACAGGAACACATACAGCACCGGCAGCGTGCCGTTGAGCGGCGTCGCCCGCAACTGGCCCTGCATGTTCTTGGTCAGGAAGAAGCTGAACGACAGGATCGACCGCATGGAGATCTGCAGCGCGCCGAGCGCCTGCGGCAGCGTCGCCTTGGGCAGGTTCTGAACGTCCGGGATGTGGCCGACCGGCTCGAGCCCGGCCATCACGTAGGTGGTGGCGTCGGGAAAGAAGGCGTTGGCGTAGAGGAAGTCCGGCCCGCTGAACATGTAATAGAGGGTCGGCCGCTTCACGGAGAGGTTCGCGGCGGCCCAGTTGCGGACCCGGGACAAGGTCCGGGCCTCGGCCTGCCTGAACGTGGCGTCGAAGCCCGAGGCGTGCTGCTTCCAGCGCGGCTCGGCCGCAAGCGCGGCCAGCGGCGAGTCCGCCGAGGGCGGGAGCCCGGCCAGGAAGCGGGCCGTGTCGTCGACCGTCGCGGTCTGGGCGCGGGCCGGGGCGGCCGCGAGCAGAAACAGGCTCGCGACGAGAAGCAGAACTCTCATTTGGACGCGGCTCCCTGGCCGGACACCTGCCAGGAGGCCCGCGAGGCGAGCCCGTAGACGGCGAGCCCGGCCAGCATCATCAGGAAGCCGAGCAGCGACTGCATGGGCCGGGTGGTGATCAGGTAGTACATCATGAAGCCGGTGACGGAGAGAAACACGATCGGCGTCACCGGAAAGCCCCAGGCCCGGAACGGCCGTGGCAGGTCGGGCCGCGTGATGCGGAGCTTGATCACGCCCAGGACGGCGAGGAACGAGCAGAAGATCAGGCTGAACTGGATGAAATCCAGCACCGCCTCGAAGCTCTGCGTGAACAGCAGCAGGCTCGAGACCACGGCCTGGAACAGGATGGCGGCCATCGGCACGCCGTTGGCGCGGCGGCGCGAGAAGACCCGCAGCAACGGATTGTCCTCGCCCATCGCGACCGTGACCCGCGGGCCGATCCAGACCATCGCCGAGACGGTCGAGATCAGGCCGAGGCAGATCAGCCCCCCGACCAGCCGGCCCCCGCCTTCACCGAAGATGTGGGTGCCGGCGATCACCGCCACGTCGATCTGGCCGGCCAGCGCGCTGATCGGCGTCGTGTAGAGGAACACCGCGTTCAGGGCCACGTAGAGGGCCACCACGATCAGCGTGCCGAACAGCAGCGCGCGCGGCAGGGCGCGGGGCGGGTCCTTGATCTCGCCGATGATGTAGGTCGCGGCGTTCCAGCCCGAATAGGAATACATCACGAAGACGAGGCTGATGGCGAAGGGCGCGCTCAGGATGTGGGTGGCGTCGACCGAGCTCGGCAGGAAGCTGATCGGCTGGCCGCCGCCGAACCAGAACCCGGCCACGATGAAGGCCGCGATCAGGGCGAGCTTCACCAGCGTCGAGACGATCTGGAACAGGCTGCCGTGGCGGTTGCCCGTGAGGTGGACCAGCGACACGGCCCAGATCACGGCGAGGCCGAGCACCAGCGGCGGCGCGCCCGGGGCGATCGACTTCGCGTATTCCCCGAACGCCATGGCGGCCAGCGCCACGGGGGCGGCAAAGCCCACGGTGGCCGAGAGCCAGCCGGCCAGGAAGCCGACGGCCGGGTGATAGGACCGGGTGAGGAAGTTGTATTCGCCGCTGTTGCGGGGAAACATGCAGGCGAGTTCCGCGTAGCAAATCGCGCCGCACAGGGCCACGATGCCACCAATCAGCCACAGGAGGATGATGGAAAAGCCCGAGGTGATGTCCTTCACCTGGAAGCCGAGCGAGGTGAAGACGCCGACCCCGACCATGTCCGCGACGACGATGGCCGTTGCGGCCACCGCGGTGACCGAGGCTGGGCCCGGCCCGCTCGCAGCATCATTCGCCATCGCAGGTTGCCGAAGCCTCTAAATTGCCACAGTGAACATTCTTTGACTTAGGCGGGCTTTTCAATGGCAACGAGTCCGTTGTGCTGCATTGCGGAACGGGTGTGCTGATCGGGCCACAAGAGGCTGAGGACATGGTAAACGGGTTGGCAACCATGCTGGCCTAATCTCGGAGAGGCCGGGTTCCGGCGGAGACCGGTCCGGCCGCGATGGGGGACGGATGCTGTATCGAAAGGCCACGCCTCTGCGGGCGGGCGTCGCTCTGACCTCGCGGTCGTCGGCGCCGGGTCCCGCGACGGACTGGGACGCGACCCCGCTGCGGCAGGGAAGCCTCCGGCCGAGCGGCCGCCTGGTGGTCGGCGGTGGCCGGCGCGGCATCACCCTTCGCGACGTCGGCCTCGCGGCGGGCGTCGCTCTGATCGGCACCGCCGTGGTCGCCTGCCTGCCGATCGGGGGGGCCGAAGGGCCGCGCCCCGCCGTGCAGAGCGCCAAACCGGCCGCGGAGCCGAGGCTTGCGGCCGCCAACGCCGCCGTGCTCGAATCCCTGCCGCACCCCGCCACGACGCTGGCCGCGCTGGCGCCCGAGCGTGCGGTTGCGGCCCAAACCGCCCGCCTCGATCCGGACAGCACCGCCGCCTTCGCGTCCGCCTCGGCCGCGCCCCGGGACCCTGTCGGCGCCAAGCTGCGCAGCGCCCGGGTGAACGACGACCCGCCGCTGCCGAACCTCCGGCAGCTCGCCCCACGTGGCCCCGCCCCGCTCAAACAGGCCGTGACCCGGCTGGTCGGCTTCGATGCGGCGCCGTTTCCCTATGACGGCCTGATCCCGGGCACGCAGCAGCCCTTTCTGAACACCGAACAGGGCGAGGAGCGCGGGCACCGCTCGGGCCGCGGCCGCCTGTTTCTGGAAAGCGAGACGTTTGGCGACAACCGCGTGCTCGCCCACATCCCGCGGGGCTTCGACCTCGGTCGCCCGGGCGTGATGGTGGTGTTCTTCCACGGCCACGGCGCGACGCTGAAGCGCGACGTGATGAACCGGCAGCAGGTTCCGGCCCAGGTTTCCGCCTCCGGCGCCAATGCCGTGCTGGTGGCGCCGCAATTCGCGGTCGATGCCTCGGATTCCAGCGCCGGCCGCTTCTGGGAGGAGGGCGGCTTCGCCCGCTTCCTGGACGAGAGCGCGCAGCGCTTGGCCAAGCTGCATGGCGGCGGGGAGGCGGCCGAGCGCGCCTTCCGCGAGATGCCCGTGGTTGTCGTCACCTATTCCGGCGGCTTCGTGCCGGCCGCCTATGCGGTCCAGGCCGCCGGCGGCGCGCAGGACCGCGTGCGCGGCGTCGTGCTGCTGGATTCGATCTACGGCGAATACGAGAAGTTCGCGAACTGGGCCGCGTCGGGCCGGGGCAAGTTCCTGGTCAACGCGTCGACGCCCTACACCCGCCGCCAGGCGGGCGAACTCGAGCGCCAGCTCGCGGCCCGGAGCGTCCCGGTCTCCACCGAGCTGAAGGGCAATCTGTCGCGCGGCGGGGCCGTGTTCCTGAACACCGGGCCCGACGCCAACCATCGCGACTACGTCACGCAGGCCTGGACCGAGAAGCCGATCGCGGACGTGCTGCAGCGTCTGCCTGAATACCGCCTCCGCGGTCCGGAGGCGGTCGCCTCGCTGGGGCGCCGGGAGCAGCGGGCCGGCGCCACCGAGTAGCGCTCCGGCCGGAGCGGGTCCGGCCGGAGGCGCCCGTTACGCCGCGACGCGGGCTCTCGGGTAGTCGATGTAGCCTTCGTCCCCCTGGGAATACCAGGTTTTGGGGTTGTCCTTGTTCAGGGGCAGGCCCTCGGCCAGTCGGTACGGCAGGTCCGGATTGGCCAGGAAGGGGCGGCCGAAGGCGATGGCGTCCGCCTCGCCCCGGGCCATGGCGGCGCGGGCTTTCGGGCCGTCATAGTCGGAGTTGAGCACCAGCGCCCCGCGGAACACCTTGCGGATGGCGGGGGCGATCGGCGCGACCTCGGCCTTGCCGAACGTGCCCTCGAAATCGGGCTCGCGCAGCTCCAGAAAGGCGATGCCGAGATCGGACAGGGCTGCCGCCGCCGCCGGAAACAGGGCCTGCGGGTTGGAATCGTTGGTGCCCTGGGAATCGCCGTTCGGCGACAGCCGCACGCCGGTCCGGTCCGCGCCCGCCACCTCGACCACGGCCTCCGTCACCTCGCGCAAGAGGCGGATGCGGTTCTCGATCGAGCCGCCGTAGCCGTCCTGGCGCAGGTTGGAATTGTCGCGCAGGAACTCGTCGATCAGATAGCCGTTCGCGGCATGCACCTGCACCCCGTCGAACCCGGCCGCCAGCGCGTTGCGGGTGGCAATGCGGTAATCCTCGATCAGGCCCGGGATCTCGTCGAGCCGCAGCGCGCGCGCCTGCCCGTAGGGCTTGGTGCCATCATAGGTATGGGCGTGGCTCGGTGCCGTGGTGGCCGAGGCCGAAACGGGGGCCTCGCCGCCGAGGAAATCCGGGTGGACGAGGCGGCCCATGTGCCAGAGCTGGGCCACGATGCGGCCGCCCGCCTTGTGCACCGCAGCGACGACCGGCTTCCAGGCCTCCGTCTGCTCGGCGCTCCACAGGCCGGGAGCATAGGGCCAGCCCAGGCCCTGCTGGCTGATGCCGGTGGCCTCCGAAATGATCAGGCCGGCACTCGCCCGCTGGGCATAATACTCGGCCATCACAGGGGTCGGGACGTGCTGGCGGGTGGCGCGGGCGCGGGTCAGGGGCGCCATGAAGATGCGGTTCGGGGCGGTGATGGCACCGAACCGGATGGGATCGAACAGAGACGGCATGGAATCCTCGGCGACGGCCAATGCGGCCGGTTGAGGGGGAGATAGGCGGCCGCTCCCGGCGGCCAAGTGTTGCAGCGCACATAACGGACGCTCGGTCTCCGGCTGGACCTGTCCGATTGACATCGGTCCCACACCGGCCCACCTTCGCGCTGTTCCGAGGGGGGCCGCGCGAGCGGCTGAGATACGGCTGATCGGCCGTGACCCTCCAACCTGATCCGGGTCATGCCGGCGGAGGGACGGGACCCGGCGCCAATCCGCCACCCCCCTTCGTCCCAGAGACCCTTCCCGCGCCCGGACCGGCCCTGCCGTTTCGCCAGCGCGACCGCGCCGCCGCCCGCGAGAGGCGTCGGAGCCGGCACACGAGGAGGACGCTCATGACGATCCATGTCGACAAGGTGAAGGGCGTTCCGCAGAGCGTGACGACCGGCCCGATCACCGGCTCGCGCAAGGTCTACGCCGCGCCGGCCGGCCACCCGGACATCCGCGTGCCGTTCCGCGAGATCACGCTGTCCGATCCGGCCGAGGCGCCGGTCCGCGTCTACGACCCGTCCGGCCCCTATACCGAGACGGATTCCGGCATCGACCTGCTGCAGGGCCTTCCCGGCGTGCGCGAGGGCTGGATCGCCCGCCGCGGCTTCCCGGCCATCGCGCCCCGCCCGGTGCGGCCCGAGGACAACGGCATGGTCTCGGCCGACAAGCTCGTCGCGGCCTGCCCGGCCGAGCGGGTGGTGCGCCGCGGCGAGCCCGGCCAGATGGTGACCCAGTACGAATTCGCCCGCGCGGGCATCATCACGGAAGAGATGCGCTACGTCGCGCACCGCGAGAACCTGGCCCGCGAGGCGGTGCTGGAACAGGCGGCCGCGAAGCTCGCCGACGGCGAATCCTTCGGCGCCTCCCTGCCCGAGCACGTCACGCCGGAATTCGTGCGCGACGAGGTGGCCCGCGGCCGGGCCATCATCCCGGCCAACATCAACCACACCGAAGTCGAGCCGATGGCCATCGGCCGCAACTTCCTGGTCAAGATCAACGCCAATATCGGCAATTCGGCCGTGGTCTCGACGGCGGCCGACGAGGTCGAAAAGCTGGTCTGGGCCATTCGCTGGGGCGCCGACACGGTGATGGACCTGTCGACCGGCCGCAACATCCACAACATCCGCTCCTGGATCATGCGCAACTCGCCGGTGCCGATCGGCACCGTGCCGATCTACCAGGCGCTGGAGAAGGTGGATGGCGACCCGCTCAAGCTCACCTGGGAGGTGTTCAAGGACACGCTCATCGAGCAGGCCGAGCAGGGTGTCGACTACTTCACCATCCACGCCGGCGTGCGCCTGGCCTATGTGCCGCTGACGGCGCGGCGCGTCACCGGCATCGTCTCGCGCGGTGGCTCGATGATGGCGCGCTGGTGCCTCAGCCATCACAAGGAAAGCTTCCTCTACGAGCGCTTCGACGAGATCTGCGACATCATGCGCAAGTATGACGTCAGCTTCTCGCTGGGCGACGGCCTGCGCCCCGGCTCCATCGCCGACGCCAACGACGCCGCGCAGTTCGCCGAGCTCGAGACGCTGGGCGAGCTCACCAAGCGCGCCTGGGACAAGGGCTGCCAGGTGATGATCGAGGGCCCCGGCCACGTGCCGATGCACAAGATCAAGATCAACATGGAGAAGCAGCTCGAGGAGTGCGGCGAAGCGCCGTTCTACA
>NZ_JAQGKF010000122.1 GCF_028290205.1 Enterovirga sp.
GAAATCGTCTCCAAGCCCGACCTGCGCTCCTCCGAGGAGGCCAAGGCCTATGTCGCCAAGCTCAGGACGATCCTGCGCTATCTTGGCACCTGCGACGGCGACATGGAGAAGGGCAGCCTGCGGGCCGACGTGAACGTCTCCGTGCGGCGGCCGGGCGAGCCGCTCGGCACCCGCTGCGAGATCAAGAACGTCAATTCGATCCGCTTCATCGGCCAGGCCATCGAGTACGAGGCCCGGCGCCAGATCGCGATCATCGAGGACGGCGGCGTCATCAAGCAGGAGACGCGGCTGTTCGATGCCGGACGCGGCGAGACCCGCTCCATGCGGTCCAAGGAAGAGGCGCACGATTACCGCTACTTCCCGGATCCCGACCTCCTGCCGCTCGAATTCGACCAGGCCTTTGTGGACGGGCTCGCGGCGGACCTGCCGGAACTCCCGGACGAGAAGAAGGCCCGGCTGGTCGCGAGCTTCGGCCTCTCGCCCTACGATGCGGGCGTGCTCGTGGCGGAGCGGGCCTCGGCCGATTACTTCGAGGCGGTCGCGGCCGGCCGCGACGGCAAGACGGCCGCGAACTGGGTCATCAACGAGTTGTTCGGACGGCTCAACCGGGAGGGCCGCGGGATCGAGGACAGCCCGGTTTCGGCGGCCCAGCTCGGCGCCATCATCGACCTGATCACCGACAAGACCATTTCCGGCAAGATCGCCAAGGACCTGTTCGAGATCGTCTGGCAGGAAGGCGGCGACCCGCGCGAACTGGTGGAGAGCCGGGGCCTGAAACAGGTCACCGACACGGGCGCGATCGAGGCGGCGGTCGACCAGGTCATCGCCGCCAATCCGGACAAGGCGGAGCAGGCCAAGGCGAAGCCGACCCTCGCCGGCTGGTTCGTCGGTCAGGTCATGAAGGCGACCGGCGGCAAGGCCGCGCCCGGCGCCGTAAACGCCCTCGTGAAGCAGAAGCTCGGCATCGAGTGAGGCTCGCGCCTCGGCGTGGAGCCGATTCGCCCCGTCCGCGTTGAGGGTCGGACGGGAGACGTGACATGGCCAAGCAGACACCCGCTCAGAAGGAGACGGTGGAGCGCGTCATGCACGAGTTCAAGCATGGCGAGCTGCGGACCGGACAGGCCGGCCCGAAGGTGAAGAGCCGCCGTCAGGCGCTCGCCATCGCGCTGCACGAATCGGGCTCGACCAACCAGGAGAGCCCCAAAGAGAACCGCAAGAACCTGGCCAGGACGAAGCAGAAGGAGCGCAAGGGACAGACCGCGCAGGCCGCGGCCGAGACGGGCCCGAACGCCACCAAGGCCGGCCTCTACGAGCAGGCGAAGAAGCGCGACATCCCGGGACGGTCCCGCATGTCCAAGGCGGAACTCGCCCGCGCCCTCGGACGCTGACCGGGGGGCCGACTTAGCGCGGCGCCGTGACCCGGATCGGCCCGACCCGGCACGAGCGGCGGTCCACCTCCGGACAGGGCCGAAAGGCCCGCAGGTCCCGCGTCAGGCAGATCCGCACCTCCTGCAGAGCGCCGCGCCGGCACTGGACGGACATCATGTCGGCCCTCAGCCCCGGATTGCTGCCGACGAAGGCGCGCTCCACCGCCTGGGGCGAGGTTTCGCCGTCCTGAGCCAGCTCGGACAGCGGCTCCGGGATGCGGATTTTGGCCCGGGCGTCCCGCACCGCCTGCATGTATTCCCCCGGTCCTAGGCCCGAGCAGGTGCCGTGCCGGCGCCATTGGTGGCGGGCCAGCCCCTCATCCGGGAACACGCCGCCGGCCGCGTCGAGGGCGGCCCGCGGCAGGCCGCGCTCCGCGCCGCATTCGGTCGGAAAGCCGCGCTCGTGCTGCGGCCACAGCCCGTGCACCACGAACCCGAGCCGGCGCCCGCTCTCGCATTGCTGCGAGCGGCGCCGGTCGCTCTCGCAGTAGTTCGGCGACCAGGACAGGGCGAGAACGTAGAAGTCGAAGCGGCCCGGCGCCCCGCCGCGCTCCTCGGCCGAGGCCGGCAGGGCGGCGGCGAGGGCCGCCAGGAACGTGAGAACGGCGGCGACGGCCCGGCCGGTCACGGCCGCGCCATGCGGCAGGCCGGCGCATAGGCGAGATTGCGGTCGAGCCCCGTGACGCACCATTCAACGCCCCAGCCGGCGCTGATGAAGTTCAGGTCCTCGCGCACGGAATAGTCGATGCGGTGCCGGCGGCCACTCGAGACGAGGGCCGTCGCGGTGCAGAAGCGCCGCGGGATGGTGTCGAGGCCCCAGGGCCGCCAGGCCAGCGGCTTGATGCGCGAATATTCCACGATGGTCAGGGCTGAGTTCCAGAACTGCGCCTCTTTCTCGGCGAAGCGCGTCGAGATCTCGGCCAGCACCGAGGGGTCCCCGCACAGAGGCAACTCGGCCACGTAGGGGATGACGCGTTTCTCGGCCGGGACGACCTCGTAGGCCGCAGCCGCGGAGGCGCCGAGAATGGCTGTGGCGAGCAGGACAAGGGTGCGGCGCATGCAGAAGGTCCACGGAGGCGGTGGCCGACCATGCCGCCGGGGCGGCCAGCCGGCAAGGACGGCGGTGCAACAGGTGGCATGCCCTTCGCGGGACGCCCCGGGGAGTGCGCCGGCCGCGGCGAGCGTGTAAGCGCATCTTCTCTTCCGGAGATTGCCGTGACCGAAACCGCCCGCTCCGTGCTCGACTGGCTCGCCGCGCAGGAGGGCGCCATGCTGTCGCTGCTGGAAGAGGTCGTGAACATGGATTCCGGCAGCTACGACAAGGCCGGGGTGGACGCTGTCGGCGACCGTTTCGCGAGCTTCCTGGCCGAACACGGGATGTCAGTCGCCCGCCACCCCCGCGAGGGCTTCGGCGACGCCTTCCTGGCCACCCTCGCCGGGTCCGGGGGCTCGAACCGGCCCGTGCTGCTCCTCGGCCACCGGGACACGGTGTTTCCGAAGGGCGAGGCCGCCCGGCGGCCGTTCCACATCGAGGCCGGGCGCGCCTATGGCCCCGGCGTCGCCGACATGAAGGCCGGCCTCGTCATGAACGCCTTCGTGATGGCGGCCTATAGCCGCTTCGGCGGCCACCCGGCTCCGCTCGCCATGCTGATCACCTCGGACGAGGAGATCGGCTCGCCGTCCTGCCGAGGCATCATCGAGGAAACCGCACGGGGCGCCCGGGCCGTGTTCAACGCCGAACCCGGCCGCCCCACCGGCAACATCGTGACCGGCCGCAAGGGCGGCGTGTTCATGGAATGCCATGTCACCGGACGGGCCGCGCATTCGGGCGGCAATTTCGAGGCCGGCATCAGCGCCATCACGGAGATCGCGCACAAGATCGTGGCACTCTCGGCCATCACCGACATTCCGAACGGCGTGACCCTGAATGTCGGCCTGGTCTCGGGCGGGCAATCGGTCAACACGGTGGCGCCGTCGGCCACCATCGGCATCGACCTGCGCTATGTCGAGCCGCCTCAGCGGGCGCAGGCCATGGTCCGGATCGAGGGCATCGTCACGGGGGCGACCGTGCCCGGGACCGAGGCCCGGCTCGAGATCAAGGGCGAGTTCCTGCCCCTGCGCCAGGACGAGGCCTCGCGCGCCGTGTTCGACGTGTACCGCGAGGCCATGGGCGAGCTCGGCAGCCGGGTCGAGGGCGAATTCACCGGAGGCTGCGCCGATTCCGGCTTCACCTCGGCCGTGGGCTGCCCCACGGTCTGTGCCACCGGCCCGGTCGGCGGGCGGGCCCATTCGCCGGAGGAATACCTGGAGGTCGCCTCCATGGTGCCCCGCGCGCAAGGGCTCGCGCTCGCCATCTCGCGGCTGATCTAGGGAGCAACGCCATGGATTATCGCCAGCTCGGACGCTCCGGCCTCAAGGTGTCGCCGCTCTGCCTCGGGACCATGATGTTCGGCGGCCCGACCGAGGAAGCGGTGGCGGCGCGCATCATCGCCTCGGCGGCGGAGGCGGGCATCAACTTCATCGACACGGCCGATACCTACACGGAGGGTCGCTCCGAGGAGATCGTGGGCCGGGCCATGGCGGCCGACCGCGACCGCTGGGTGGTGGCCACCAAGGTCGCGAACCCGGTTGGGCCCAACGCGGGACCGAACGATTCCGGCCTGTCCCGGCGCCGCATCATGCTGGCCTGCGAGGCGAGCCTGCGCCGCCTCGGCGTCGAGGCGATCGACATCCTCTACCTGCACAAGGAGCACCACGCGACGCCGCTCGAGGAGACGGTGCGGGCGGTCGCCGACCTCGTCCGGGCCGGGAAGATCCGGTATTTCGGCGTGTCCAACTACCGAGCCTGGCGGGTGGCGGAAATCTGCCGGCTTGCCGATGCGTTCGGCATCGACCGCCCGGTGGTGAGTCAGCCCTATTACAACGCGCTGAACCGCATGCCGGAGGTGGAGCACCTGCCCGCCTGCGGCCATTTCGGGCTCGGCGTGTTTCCCTACAGCCCCCTCGCGCGCGGCATCCTGACCGGCAAATACGACCCCTCCCGCCCCCCGCCCCCGGGCACCAGGGCCGGCCGGCAGGACAAGCGCATGCTGGAAACGGAATGGCGCACCGAGTCGCTCGACGTCGCCCAGGAGATCCGTCGCCATGCCGAGGCGCGCGGCATCACGCCCGGGCAGTTCGCGCTAGGCTGGGTGTTGAACAACCGCCTGGTCACCGGCGCCGTGGTCGGGCCGCGGACCGAGGAGCATTGGCAGGATTACCTTGGCGCCCTCGCCTACAGCTTCACGGCCGAGGACGAGGCGCTGGTGGACCGGCTGGTGGCGCCGGGCCACCCCTCGACGCCGGGCTACAACGATCCCGCCTATCCACTGGAAGGGCGGCCGCCCCGCACCCGCTGACCCCCTCAGGCACTCATCAGGTTGTTCCGAATGCCGGGGTCCGGCCCGTCCGTGTTGGCCGGGTCGCCGCTCCAGGCCCGGAATCGGCTGATCGTCTTGCCGGACAGCAGGCGCGCGTCCGCGAGCGCGAACAGCGCCCGGTAGTCCGATCCGTCCGCCGGGCCGGTGGCGATTCCCACCGTGCTGGACAGCCCGTCCTGCATTCCCGGCACCGCGACGCTACACGTCGCGGCGCGCAGCCGCTCGGCCTGGGTCGATCCCTCCTCCGGGGACAGGCCGATGGCGCAGACCAGGAACTCGTCGCCGCCATAGCGGAACAGATAGTCCCCCGGCCGGATGGCCCCCCGGATCGCGTCCGCGATGCGCCGCAGCGCCTCGTCGCCGAGGGCGTGGCCGAACCGGTCGTTGATGCTCTTGAAGCGGTCGACGTCGACAACTGCGACCGTCACGTTCTGGCCGGCCGTCAGCGCGAGATCGACCACGTGGCGGCCGTCCTGCTCCAGCCGGTTCCGGTTCAGCGCTCCGGTGAGTGCGTCGCGGCCCGAGGATTCGACGAGCGCATGGTAGCGCTCGCGGTAGGTCAGCGCGCCGAACACGTCGGCGAGCGGGGCTCCGGGCACATGGGTGTCGCCGTCACGCTCGGCGAAGCGGAGATAGAGACCGGCCAACAGGGCGAAGCAGAGCCCTGAGACCATCTTGCCGATCCAGCCGCCGAGGAGCACCTCCGGCCCGGCCCCGAACAGCAGGACGAGCCCGGCGAAAAAGGCGAGCTGGTCGAAGGTGAGCACGACAGCGGAGGCCAGCCAGATCCGGATCGTCAGGTGCCGGCCCAGGGCGCGGCCGAGCTTCTCGTAGACCAGCACCAGGGCCAGGCAATCGAGGTAGAGCAGCACCGACCCCCAGGCCATGAGCCAGCCCATCTCGCCCAGGAAGCCGATATCGGGCGCCCGCCCCGTCGCGGCGGTGGGCCCGTGCAGCCGCAGGAGCAACACCAGCGCCAGCACCACGAGATTGCCGGCCAGCAGGCCGTAGATCGGCTGCCGCACGGCGGTCGCGTCCTCCTTCACATACAGGAGGAGCAGCATCACGAGCTTGCCCGCGAACAGGACCGAGGAGCCCGGAGAGACCACGAACCCGCCCGGCGTGCCGACATAGACGAGGGCGGCCAGATAGCCCTCGAGGAAATGCACCGTCCCGAGCGCGGTGACGAACAGCCCGATGCCCAGGCGCTTGCGCAGCCGGAACAGCAGCGCGAGCACGGAGAAGTAGAGCAGGAGCTCCGCCGCGAGCAGAAGCAGGTTGTGAGCAGCCATCACCCGTTCCGGCCCGACCTGCCGGGCGGCCGGCATCAGGTGCCCCGAAACGTTAAGAATTGCTGCCGTTGATCCGGAACACAGGGTGACGCGTCAGCGGCGGCCGAACAGCTTTTCGATGTCGGCGAGCTTCAGTTCCACGAAGGTGGGCCGGCCGTGGTTGCATTGGCCGGCATTCGGCACCCGCTCCATGTCGCGCAGCAGGGCGTTCATCTCGGGGCCGGACAGGCGCCGGCCGGCCCGCACGGAGCCGTGGCAGGACATGCGGGACAGCACCGCGTCGAGCCGCCGCTCGAGGGCCGAGGCGCCGGCCCCGGCCTCCCCCGACAGGTCCGCCGAGAGCGCGTCCGCGACGTCCCGGAGCAGCCGGTCGAGATCGGCTGTCGCAAGGGCGGCTGGCACCTCGCGCACCAGCACCGCACCCGGGCCGAAGGCTTCGATCGCCAGCCCGAGCTGCGCCAGGGGGCCGGCTTCGGCGGCAAGGCGCCGCGCCTCCGCCGGGTCCATCTCGATCACCGCCGGGATGAGCAGGCTCTGGCGGGCGATGCCGTGCTCGGCCCGCTGCTGCTTCAGGCGCTCATAGACGAGCCGCTCGTGCGCGGCGTGCTGGTCCACGATCACGATGCCGTCCCGGGTCTGGGCCACCACATAGCATTCGTGCAACTGCGCCCGGGCGGCGCCGAGCGGGGCAGCCTCCTGGTCCGGGGCAGCCAGATCCTCGGCCGGGGCGGCCGAGGGTGCATCGTCCAGCGCGAAGGCCGCCTGTTCACGCTCAGCAAAGCCAGCCGCGGAAGCCTGGGCCGGGCGCCAGCCCGAGACCGAAACGCCGCCCGGGCCGGGCCGGGACCACGCCGGGCCCATTCGGCCGAGGGCCTCGGCCGCGGTCGCCGTCGAGGCCCTCAGCCCCGCGCGGCCGAGCGCGTCGCGGATCGCCGACACGACGAGCCCGCGCACCAGGCCCGGATCCCGGAACCGGACCTCGGTCTTGGCCGGGTGGACGTTCACGTCGACCCGGCCAGGGTGGCACTCGAGCCGCAACGCCACGACCGGGTGGCGGTCCCGGGTCATCACGTCCGCATAGGCCCCCCGGACGGCCGACAGCAGAAGCTTGTCGCGGACCGGGCGGCCGTTCACCACCACGTGGACGTGGGTCGCGGCGCCGCGGTGAAAGGTCGGCAGGCCGGCATGGCCCCCGAGACGGAGGTCCTCGCGCTCGGCCCGGACCGGGACGGCATTGGCCGGGAATTCGGCGCCCAGAACCCGCCCCGCGCGGCGCAGGTGACCGTCCGGCGTATCCGCCTCCGGCCCGTATTCAAGCGGCGAGAGGTGGTCGCCGGCGAGCGACAGGCGGAGCCCCGGATGGGCCATGGCGATGCGGCGCAGCATGTCGAGCGCGGCCAAGGCCTCGGCCCGGTCGCTGCGGAGGAACTTCAGCCGGGCAGGCGTGGCGGCGAAGAGGTCTCGCACCTCGATCCGCGTGCCCGGCGCGGCCGCAGCCGGCCGGACCGGCCCCTTCCGGCCGGCCTCGACCACCAGCGCGTGCCCGGTGGCGTCGCCCCGGCGGCGGGAGGTGATGGACAGGTGGGACACCGCCCCGATCGAGGGCAGGGCCTCGCCCCGGAAGCCGAGCGTGCGGATGTCGGACAGGTCGCCGTCCGGCAGCTTCGACGTGGCATGGCGCTCGACTGCCAGGGCGAGATCGCCGGCCCCCATGCCGTGACCGTCATCGGTGACACGGATCAGGCGCCGCCCACCGGCCTCCAGCACGATGTCGATATGGGACGCCCCGGCATCGACCGCGTTCTCGACGAGTTCCTTGAGCGCGGAGGCGGGACGCTCCACCACCTCGCCGGCCGCGATGCGATCGATCAGAACGGGTTCGAGCCGGCGGATCGGCGCGGCCCCGCGCCTCTCCCGGCTGTCGGGCCCGGCGCCGGGCGCTGCGAGGGTCACGGGTTCTTCCCCCTCGGCCTGCTGCGCCCCGTGCGGCAGAGCCTCCCCCGGCCGGGAGAAGCCCCGACGCGGCTCACCGCCCGAAGATGCCCTTGAGGAATTGCGACACGCGGTTGCGCTTCTTCTTGCGGGCGAGTTCGTCGGCGTTGGTGACCCAGGCGATCTGCACCACCTTGCGCTCGCCCGCGAAGGGCTGGTGCCCGTGCCAGGACGCGTCGCCCCGCAGGAACGCGAACACGGTGCCCATCACCGGCGGGACCTCGACCTTGTAGGGCTCGAAATTCTCGCCGTCGTAGAGCACGCGCAGCCGCCCGCCTTCGCCGGCCTCCCAATTGTCGTTCATGTAGACCAGCATGGTCATGACCTTGGACGGGCCGTCCGTGTGGATGGCGCCGTATTTCGGCTGCGACCGCTTCATGATGGTCGTGAGGCGCGGATAGGGCGTGAGGTCGCGGCCGAATTTCTTGGACAGCTCCGCCGTCAGCTCGTCGCTCTCCAGCTCCTCGATGAGCTGCTTGAAGCGGCCCTTGAGCTGGACCTCATCCACCGTCAGGTAGCCGGGCTTGTCGATCTGCGGGAAGTCGCGCCGCAGGTCGGCCACCGCCTCGGGCTTCAGGAAGTCCGAGCCGAGCAGGTAATCGTACGGTTCGCTCGACCTGTCGGCCTGCCGAATCGCATCGACGTTGAGGAGTGAAAGGGCCATGGCACGGGGGTTCCGGGGGGAGGCGTCAGGTTAGTTTCCGGGTCGGCGCGAGGCAAGGTCGGCGGGGCTGGCGAGGCGCGACCGGAGGCCGCGAGCAGGTCTCAGCCAGCCCGCAGCAGGTCGTCGAGATCGAGCGCCCGGGTGAACATCGCGAGAGAGCCATCCGGCGCCACCGGCCAGGCCCCGCGTGGCCGGTCCCAGTAGAGCTCGACCCCGTTCTGGTCCGGATCGCGCAGGTACAGCGCCTCGCTGACGCCGTGGTCCGAGGCGCCGTCCAGCGCGATCCCGGCTGCGCTGACCCGCCGCAGGGCGTCGGCCAGGAGCGGCCGTGTCGGATACAGGATGGCGGTGTGGAACAGGCCCGTGGTGCCGGGCGGCGGCGGGCTGCCGCCCAGGCTTTCCCAGGTGTTGAGGCCGAGATGGTGATGGTAGCCGCCGGCCGACACGAAGGCGGCCTGCCGGCCGTAGCGCTGGATCAGCTCAAAGCCGAGCACGCCGCAATAGAAGGCGAGCGAGCGGTCGAGGTCGGCCACCTTCAGGTGGACGTGGCCGATCCTGACGCCGGCATCGATGGGCCGATCGCTTGCGGCGACCGGACGGAGAGGACGGTTCATGTTGGATCCGGGTGACAGGCGCGCCCGGTTGTGCGCGCCTGCGACGCCCGGCTCACATGACCACGACCTTAGTGCCGACGCGGACCCGACGGTAGAGGTCGATCACGTCCTCGTTGGTCATCCGGATGCAGCCGGAGGACACGGCCTGGCCGATGGTCTCGGGCTCGTTCGAGCCGTGGATGCGGTAGAGCGACGAGCCGAGATAGAGGGCGCGCGCGCCGAGCGGGTTGTCCTCGCCGCCCGACATGTAGCGCGGCAGGTCGGGGCGGCGGCGCAGCATTTCGGCCGGCGGCCTCCAGCTCGGCCATTCCGCCTTGCGGGTGATGGTCTTCGCGCCGCGCCACTCGAAGCCCGGCCGGCCGACGCCGACGGCGTACTCGATCGCCTCACCGCGGCCGGTCACGAGATAAAGCCGACGCTGCTCGGTCGAGATCACGATCGTGCCGGGCGCATAGCGGCTGGAGAACTCAACGGCGCGGCGCTGGCTCGGCGCGGCTTGGGGCTGATAGGCGCCGCCCTGATCCAGGTATTCCATCGGGCGCTCGTCCAGCGGGTCGAGCCAGAACTGGGCCGAGGCGGGCTGCGAAAAGGAGAGTGCCGCCGCGAGAGCCGCGAGGCCGATCGAGAAAGAGCGCATGTTGGCGTCCTGGTGCGGTCGGGACCTTGGACGTCCCTGGATGCCGAGACAACGCAATGGCCACGCTTCGGGTTTCATGGCCCGTGACGGGGAGTTCGCGCAAGGGTTGACGGCGGCTCCGCCGGCCATCCGGGCCGCGGCGGAGCGGGCGCAAACCGACCGCCGCGTCTCGCGCCACGCCGGCGATGCGCATTCCGTTCAGGATCTTCCGCGCTGCAGCGAAGGATGTTCTTGACGGTTTGTCGGGTCGGGCGCAATCTCCGCAGGTCTTCGCAACCAACGGAGACAGACAGCCTCCCACAAGAGGCTCGTCGCGCCAGGTTCTGCAGCACGCCGACTGCAGGGAAAGGGAGTGTTCATGACTCCACCTCAGCAGGATGCCGCCTAGATAGCCGCGAGCACTTGTCCGGCTCACGGCCGAGCGGTTCTGAACGAACAACGAACGGGAGCGACCCAAGGGGCAGCGGAGCGGCCGTCAGGCACAGCTCCCAGCACGACCCGCCCCATCTCGGCCGCTCCCGTTTCGAGTCCGGCGTGACGCGACGCGTGGCCCGCCGCCGCGATCGGCACGGCCGGCGTTGGCCGCCGCCCCCCCGTGCTGCCACCCGGCCCCGTGCGGCCGCCGCCCTTTCCCCGCCGCAGCGCGACCGCAGCGCAGGCCCGAGCGGCCGAGCCAGCCTTGCCCCGACGGCGCCCGACCTGCCCTCCAGACCGCAGCCCTGCCCCGGGACGAGGCTGCCGTGCACCGTGCCTCCGGCTCCGGCGGGCTGCTTCCGCTCGGGCGGAGCGCCGGGGTTGTTTTTGCCGCCCCGCCGATGCTGTCTACGACGGTGCAGCGCCGCAGCCTTGGCGCCGCGTCGGCCGTAGGAGGATGCGATGGGGCTGGACGTCGAGACCGGCGAGCGGATCGAGAATTCGCAGGACCTGCGCGCCCATTTCGGCCCGATCAGCACCCTGGCCGAGCACAAGGTCCAGAGGCAACTCGACCATTTCTGCCGGGACTTCATCGCGCTCTCGCCCTTCCTGGTGCTGAGCAGCGCGGACGGGCTCGGCAACGCCGATGCCAGCCCGCGCGGCGATGCGCCCGGCTTTGTGCAGGTCTTGGACGACACGACACTGCTGATCCCGGACCGGCGCGGCAACAACCGCGTGGACAGCTTCGCCAACGTGCTGGCCTCGCCGGGCGTCGGGCTCATCTTCTTCGTGCCAGGCATCAATGAGACCCTGCGGGTCAACGGTGCGGCCCGCATCACGCGCGATCCGGCCCTGCTCGAGCCCCTGGCCGCTCAGGGCAAGGTGCCGGCCGCGGCGCTCATGGTCGAGATCCGGGAGGCCTTCTTCCATTGCGGCAAGGCGTTGATGCGATCGCGGCTCTGGGACAGCGCGGCGCAGGTCGAGCGCGACCGCTTTCCGACGCTCGGCCGCATCATTGCCGAACAGACCCGCAAAATCGACGTCGCGGCCGCCGAGACCCTCATGGAGGAGGGTTACCGCACCCGTCTGTACTGAGGGACACCAGGCAAGCCCGCCGGGAGCCGGCCGGGAACGGAAGCTGCCGCCGGCGCATAGTACCGGGCGGCCGGGCGCGTGCGCCCCTGCGGAGCCGCAGAGGCCCTCGAGGCGGCGACGTCACCGATGCCCCCTTCCACCCCGTCCGCCGAGACGCGCTGGCGCGCCGCGCTTGCCGTCGGCGGGCTCGCGGTCTGCGCCACGCTCGCCCTCGGGGTCGGCCGCGTGGTCTGGTTCGACGCCTACTGGGTCTATCGCGAGCGCCCGCCCTGGCTCGCCGTGACCGGCGGCGCGAGCCGGATCCTCGACCGGCAGACGCGCCGGGCCAAGGTGCTGCAGGCGCTTGTCCGGCCCTACAGCGTGGCCCTGCTGGGAAGCTCCACCGTGTATCACGGTCTCGACCCGCGCGACGTCGCCCCCCGGCTGCGCGGCGAGGTCTACAATGCCGGGATCTCGGCCCTCGTGGCCGACGAATTGCCCCTCGTGGCGAGCGTGGTCGCCTCGCGCAGCCGGCTCCGGCAGGTGGTGCTGGGACTCGATTACTACATGTTCTCGCGCCGCGATCCCCTCCCCGTCCAGCTCAGCCCAAGCCTCAGAGACGCGGCCGGCCGCTGGGAGGCGCGGCTCGGCGCCGCGATCAGCCGCTACGCGATCACCGACAGCTTCATCGACCGGGTCGCGCGGGGCGCCGAGCCCGGCGCGTGGACGCGGGAGGGGTTCCGGATCACGCCCAAGCTCCGGCCCGACCAGACGCGCCAGAACGATGCGGCCCGGCGGCGGCTGACAGCGCCCTATCGGCCCGAGACGCTCGAGCCGCTGCGGCAGGCGCTGCACGCCTTCGCCCACGTCCGGGTCACGCTGTACCTGTCCCCGGTCAGCGAGGCCCAGCGTCGGATCCTGGCCGAGCGCGGCCTGCTGGACGATTTCAGCCGCTGGCGCGCCGACATGGCCGGGGTCGCGGCCGAGCACGGGGCCACCTTCATCGATCTCGCGGATCGCGGCGCGGCCGACCCGTTCAATCCGGATTCGGGATCGACCGATGTTTGGCTGGACAACCTGCACTACACGCCCGTCCTCGGCCGGGAGGTGCTGAATGCGGTCGGGCTTCGGTCTCCCGGGCAGGCGGATTGAACATGGCCAAGCCGCTCCGGCCCGTCCCGCCCACCAAGGAATCCTACCTGAAGCGGTTCAGGGCCATGTCGGCAGCGCTTCCGGAGGAAGCGGACCTGATCCTGATCGGCGACTCGCTCGCGGCCTCGTGGCCGTCGGCTCTGCTGGAGGGGGCGCGCGGCGGACGGCGCGTGCTGAACCTGGGCCTGGCCGGGGACCGGGTCGAGACCACGGCGTGGCGGCTCGGCGCGGGCCGGACGGAGCATCTTCGGCCGCGCGAGCTGGTGCTGCTGGTCGGCAGCAACAACCTCACGGACGGTGACGCCCCCGAGGCGATCGCGGCCGGGATCGGACAGGTGGTGCGGCAGGCGCGGTGGCTCTGGGGCGAGCCGGACACGGTGGTCGTGACCGTGCCCTGGCGCGGGCCGGCGCCCGGCTTCCGCGACGGCGAGCGGCTTCGCCTGAATGCGCTCCTCGGCCGCGATCTCCCGGCCACGTTGGGGGCCCGTGTGATCGATGCCGACCGGGCCTTGGACCATTCCCCTCCGGCCTATCCCGGCTTTCTGCCCGACCTGGTTCACCTGAGCCCGGACGGCTACCGCCAGCTCACCCGCGCCCTCCCTGGGGCTCGAAGGGGCTGATGGGCCGCGGCCCGATCAGCCCAGGTCCCGACGTTCAACCGGCCAGGCCCCCGCCTCCGAGGAGTGCATCGCCTCCTCGATCCAGCCGGCCAGGCGTCGGACGTCCGACCGCGTGCGCAGATGCGGCGCGATCCAGAGGTTCAGCTCGTGCGGCCCGGCCACGAAGCCGAAGGGCGCAACGAGGTGGCCGCGGCGGATCTCGCTCTCGACCAGGATCTTCGGCGCGACGGCGACGCCGAGCCCGCAGGCGGCAGCCTGGATCTGAAGATAGAAGTGATCGTAGGTCTCGTGAGGGGCCAGGGTTCGGCCGCGCCATGCGCTCGCCTCCATCCACTCCCCCCAGGCGGCCGGACGGGTGGCGGTCCCGAGGAGGCGCGCCTCCGCCAGCCTGTCCTGCGTGTCGAGATGGAGGCGAGCGGCGTAATCGGGGTGGCAGACCGGCCCGACATGCTCACGCAGCAGCGGCCGGATGATCACCTCCTGGGGCGCCTTGAACATGGTCGAGCGGATCGCGAGGCTGACCTCGTCGCGCACGAAATCGACCTCGCCGTAATTCAGGTTCAGCCGGACCTCGATGTCGGGATTGGCCCGCTTGAAGGCGCCGAGGCGGGGGATCAGCCACAGCATGCTGATGGTCGCCGAGCAGGACAGCGTCAGCGGCGAGGGGGCGAGCGCGGAGACGCTCTGCTGCATGATCCCGAAGGCTTCGCGCAGACCCGAGGCCAGCAATCCGCCCTGCGCGGTCGGCTCGACGGATTTCGCCAGCCGCTTGAGCAGGGGGACGCCGAACTCGCTCTCCAGGCTCCGCACATGCCGGCTGATCGCACCATGCGTCACGCCGAGCTCGACCGCGGCCGCCGACATGCTGTTGTGGCGCGCCGCAGCCTCGAAGGCGCGGAGAGCGTTGAGCGGGAGTCGAGAGGTCGCCATGACGGGATCCGGAACGTCCGGTGTGAGTAAAGCTTACAGCTCCCTGCGTCGAATTCAGGTGTCGCGCGAGATCGCGTTTCCGTAGCGTCGCACCAACGAACGAAGTCGGTCAGGGCGGAGATGTCAGGGTGGTGGCGTGTGCAGGAGCGTCGCTTCTGTCACCCCTCGGCGCGTGCAAGCGCGACCGCATCCGGATGCAACATCCGCGCCTGGCTCTTGATGCAACGGCGATGGTCGTTGCGCGCAACCCAGGCGGGCCCGGATGTCAAAGCGCCTTAATGACAGGATTTGTCTCGTGTTCGGGGCCGGCTCGGTAGGTCCGGGCTGGGGCAACGGCAAGGCCACGGCCGTCCTGTTCGCCCGGGAAGGGGCGCATGTCGCCTGCGTCGACGTGAACGAGGCCGCCGCCCGCGAGACGGCCGACATCATCGCCAAGGAAGGCGGCCGGGCCAGCGCCCATGTCTGCGATGCCACCAATTCCGCCGCTGTCGCGGCGCTGGTGCAGGAGGTGATCTCCGCCCACGGCCGCATCGACGTGCTGCACAACAACGTCGGCTACGCCAGCATGGGCGGACCGATCGAGCTGGACGAGGCCACCTGGCAGCGCTCGCTCGACCTCAACGTCACGACCTGCTTCTTGGCGGCCAAACACGTGCTGCCGCACATGCTGGCCCGCAAGTCGGGCGCCATCATCAACGTCTCGTCGGTCGCGGCCATCCGCTACACCGGCTACCCGTATCCGGCCTATTACGCGGCCAAGGCGGCCGTGAACAATTTTACCATGGGTCTGGCGCTCCAATACGCCCGCGACGGCATCCGGGTGAACGCGATCATGCCGGGCCTGATGAACACGCCGCTGATCCACCAGCAGATCTCCGGGCAGTACGCCTCCGCGGACGAGATGGTGGCGGCGCGCGACGCGGCCTCCCCCACCGGCAAGATGGGCACGGCCTGGGACATCGCCCATGCGGCCCTGTTCCTCGCCTCCGACGAGGCCGGCTACATCACCGGTGTGGCGTTGGCGGTGGACGGCGGCCTGACCTGCCGGGCCGCGTGACCCCGGTTTCCCCGCTCCGGACAGCGTCCATGCCATCTGACCGCTTCGAAGCCGATTACCTGCTCGAAACGCCGATCGACGTCGGGCGGGCGGCCGACATCATCGCCGGCGAGCAATCGAGCGGCACCTTCGTGGCCGTGCCCGGCGAAACGCCCGAGCTGAAGGAGCGCTCCGCCGCCCGCGTGGTCGCCCTCGAGGTGATCGAAGAGGGCGTCCCGGGCCGCTCGCTGCCGACCAACCGGGGGGCGAGGCCCGACGAGCGCGTCACGCGCGCCCGGCTGACCCTGTCGTGGCCGCTCTCCACCACCGGACCGTCGCTGCCCAATCTGGCCGCCACGGTCGCCGGCAACTTGTTCGAGCTCAAATGCGTGAGCGGGCTCAAGCTGCTGGACCTGCGCCTGCCTGGCGCCTTCGCGGCCGCCTATCCGGGACCGCGCTTCGGCATCGAGGGCACCCGCCGGATGTCGGGGGTTCACGGCCGCCCGCTGATCGGCACCATCATCAAGCCGAGCGTCGGGCTCGGGCCCGAGGCCACGGCCGCGCTGGTGCATGAGCTCTGTGAGGCCGGCATCGACTTCATCAAGGACGACGAGCTGCAATCGGACGGACCCGACTGCCCCTTTGACGCCCGTGTCGCGGCGGTCATGCGGGTGATCGAAACCTATGCGGACCGGACCGGCCGCAAGCCGATGTTCGCCTTCAACCTCACCGGCGATCTCGACCAGATGCGCCGGCGGCACGACACGCTCCTGGCGCATGGAGCGACCTGCCTGATGGCCAGCCTGAATTCGGTTGGGCTGGTCGGCATGATCGAGCTCGCCCGCTTCGCCGAGCTGCCCATCCATGCCCATCGCAACGGCTGGGGCTACCTGGCGCGGCACCCGCTTCTCGGCTGGTCCTACGTGGCCTGGCAGAAGCTCTGGCGGCTGGCCGGGGCGGACCACATGCATGTCAACGGGCTCGACAACAAATTCTCCGAAACCGACGAGAGCGTGATCGCGTCGGCCCGCACCTGCCTGACGCCGATGTTCCCCGAAAAGCCCTGCACGGTGATGCCGGTCTTCTCGTCGGGCCAGACCGCCCGGCAGGTCCACGGCACCTACGACGCGCTGCAGAGCACCGACCTGATCATGACGGCCGGGGGCGGTATCCTGGCCCACCCGGACGGGCCGGCAGCCGGCGTGCGCTCGCTGCGCGAAGCCTGGGAAGCGGCGATCGCTGGGATCCCGCTGGACGCGCATGCCCGCACCTGTCCGGAACTGGCCCGGGCCCTCGAGGTCGCCGCGTGACCACGCCCCGGGCCCTGCCGGCCGGTCCGCTCGTCGCCTTCTACGGCGACGACTTCACCGGCTCGTCGGCGTCCATGGAGGAGCTGGCCTTTGCCGGGATCGAGACCGTCCTGTTCCTGTCGACGCCCTCCCCCGAGCGACTCGCGGCGTTCCGGGGCTACCGCGGCATCGGCATCGCGGGCGTCGCCCGGTCGCGCAGCCCCGACTGGATGGACCAGCACCTTCCGGCCGCCTTCGGGCTCCTGAGGGACCTCGGCGCGCCGATTGTCCACTACAAGGTCTGCTCGACCTTCGATTCCGCCCCACATATCGGCTCCATCGGCCGCGCGGCCGAGATCGGGGCCCGCCTGTTCGGCGGCTGGATCCCGATGGTGGTGGGCGAGCCCTCCATGGGCCGCTTCCAGAGCTTCGGGCACCTGTTCGCGATGGCGCATGGCCGGGGCTTCCGGCTCGACCGCCACCCGGTCATGGCGCGCCACCCGGTCACGCCCATCGACGAGGCGGATCTGGGCCTGCACCTGGCCCGCCAGACCGACCTGCCGATCGGGCTGATCGACTTCGTGGCCATGAAGCGCGGCCAGGCCGACACACGGCTGGCCGAGTTGCTGAGCGCAGGCGACCGCGTCGTCTCGATCGACGTGCTGGATCCCGAGACGCAGATCGAGGCAGGGCGGATTCTCTGGGAGCGTGCCGGGGGCCAGGCCTTCGCGATCGGCTCGCAGGGACTTGAAAGCGCGCTGGTCGCCTATTGGCGGAGCGTCGGGCTGCTCCCGGCTGCTGCCACACCCTCCCGTCCCGCCCGGGTGGAAACCATCGCGGCCGTGTCCGGGTCGGTCTCCCCCGTCACCGCGCGGCAGATCGCCTTCGCGGACCAGAACGGCTTTGCGGCCATCCGCCTGCCGGCCGAGCGCGCCGTCGACCCGGCCGCCTGGGACGCCACGGTCGCGGAGGCCGTCCAGGCCTCGCTGGCCGCGCTGGCCCGAGGCGCGAGCCCGCTTGCCTTCACGGCGGCGGGTCCGGACGATCCGGCCGTGGGTCGGCTGCGCGACGCGGTCGCGACCTCCGGCCTGTCGGCCGAACTGATCAACGACCGGATCGGCGAGGGGCTGGGCCGTGTTCTCGATGCGGTTCTCTCGACGGCAAAGCTGCCGCGCGCCGTGATCTCCGGCGGCGACACGTCCAGTCACGCGGCCGCGATGCTGGGCATCGACGCGCTGACCGCGATCGCCCCGATGGCGCCGGGTTCGCCGCTCTGCCGGGCGCATGCCGCAAGCCCCGACCGGGACGGCCTCGAGCTCGTGCTCAAAGGCGGCCAGGTCGGAACCGACGATTTCTTCTGCGTGGTCCGCGACGGTGGGCGGCCATGAGCATCAACGAGGCAGGGCGGGTACGATGCGTCTGACAGGCAAGGTGGCGCTGGTCACGGGTGGAGCGCGGGGCATCGGCTTGGCCATCGCCAAGGCGCTGCACCGCGAGGGCGCCGTGCCCGTGCTGGCCGACATCAACGAGGACGGCGCGCGCCAGTCGCTGACCGAGATGGGTGCAGCGGACGGCATGGCAGCCAAGGTCGATGTGGCTGATCAGGCCTCCGTGCAGGCGCTGGTGGAGGCGATCACCGCCCGCTATGGCCGGCTCGACATCCTGGTCAACAACGCCGGCATCGGCGGCAACACGCCGTTTCTCGACATCACGGCCGAGACCTGGACCCGCACCATCGGCATCAATCTGACCGGCGCCTTCTTCGTCGCCCAGGCCGCCGCCCGGGTGATGGCGAAGCAGCGCAGCGGCAAGATCGTCAACATCGCCTCGCTGTCCGGCCAGCGGGGCGGGCACGGCCGCGCCGCCTATGGAGCCGCCAAGGCGGGCCTCGAGCTGCTCACCAAGGTGATGGCGGTCGAACTCGCCGAATACGACATCAACGTCAACAACATCGCGCCCGGCGCGATCGAGACGGAGATGGCCAAGTTCGCGCACGATGCCGCGACGCGGGCGGCCTACAACTACCTGATCCCGATGACGCGCTACGGCCGTCCGGAGGAGATCGCCGACGCGGCGGTGTTCCTCTGCTCGGACGAGGCCCGCTACGTCCACGGGCACACCCTCAACGTCGACGGCGGCTTCCGTGAGGCCGGCCTGATGTTCCGCGGCAGCAAGGCCGCCCCGCCGGCCTGAACCGCCACCGACCTGTCAGCCACACAGCCTTAGGGAGTACGCCATGACCATGTCCGTCAGCCGCCGTCGCTTCGCGACGCTCACCGGAGCCGCCGCCATCTCGGCCGCCCTGCCCCTGCGCTATGCCCACGCGGCCGAGCATACCTTCAAGATCGGCACCAACGTGCCGGCCTCGCACCCGCTGAACGTCCACCTCAACAAGGCGGCCGAACAGGTGAAGGCCGAGACCAACGGCCGCTTCGAGTTCCAGCTGTTCCCGAACAACCAGCTCGGCGCCGATTCCGACATGCTGTCGCAGCTGCGCTCGGGCGCGCTCGAATGCTTCCTGAATTCCGGCGTGAACGTGCTGTCCACGATCATCCCGGCGGCCGCGATCTCCGGCGTCGGCTTCGCCTTCAGGGACTATCCGGCGCTGTGGAGCGCCATGGACGGCAAGCTCGGGGAGCATCTGCGCGGCCAGATCACCCGCGGCGGCTTCGTCGTCATGGACAAGATCTGGGACAACGGCTTCCGCATGGTGACCAACAGCGCCAAGCCGATCGTGCGCCCCGACGATCTCAAGAACATGAAGATCCGGGTGCCGGTCAGCGCCCTGTGGCTCTCCCTGTTCAAGTCCCTCGGCGCGTCCCCGACCGGGCTCAACTTCGCCGAGGTCTATTCGGCGCTGCAGACCAAGGTGGTGGACGGGCAGGAGAACCCGCCGGCGATCATCTCGGCGGCGAAGCTCTACGAGGTGCAGAAATACTGCTCCGTCACCAATCACATGTGGGACGGCTGGTGGTTCCTGATCAACCGCCGCGCCTGGGGCCAGGTGCCGGCCGACCTGCAGGCCACCGTCACCCGCATCGTGAACGAGGCCTGCGTGGCCGAGCGGGAAGAGGTCGCCCGGCAGAACACCGCGCTGCAGAAGGAACTGGCCGCCGCCGGCATGATCTTCAACGACGTCGACCCGGCGCCCTTCCGGGAGGCGCTGTCGAAGGCCGGCTTCTACAAGGAGTGGCGCGGCAAGTTCGGCGAGGAGCCCTGGCGGCTTCTCGAGGAGGCGGTCGGAACGCTCGCCTGAGCGCCTTCGCCTGCAGCACAGCCGCGTCTTCGGACGCGGCTTTTTTCCGTGCCACATCCATGAGTTAGGCGCGCGATGGCCGACGCAATCTCCATCACTCAGACGCAGGCCTCCGCGGTTCTGGAGCAGCTCGGACCTCGGCCCTCGGGCCGGCTCCGGTTCCTGCTGGCGCCGATCGAGGTCATCGCCGCGGCCTTGATCGCCGGCCTGGTGGGCCTCGTGCTGGTCTCGGTGTTCTCGCGCTACGTTCTTTCGTCGCCGATCACCTCGGCCGACGAGATCGCATCCTTTCTGTTCCTGTGGATCGTGATGTTCGGGTCGGTGATCGCCATCGACCGCAACGAGCACCTGCGCCTCGCGCTTGTTCTGAATCTCGTCGGGCCGCGCCTGCGCGGTCCCATCGAGACCACCGGCTATGTCGTGGTCGCCGCGTTTCTGATCGGCCTGCTGCCCTCGGCGCTCGAGCATTGGCTGGACGAGATCCCGGTGGTCTCGCCCGGCCTCGACATCTCGGTCGCCTGGCGCATTGCCGGCATCCCGCTCGGCATCGGCCTGATGCTGCTGGTCCTGGCCGTGAAGCTCTGGGCGGAAGCCTCCCGGCGCGACCTCGTGACGGCCATCGCGGTGGTCGCGGTCACGGTCGCGACCCTGTGGCTGCTCTCCCCGTTCTTTGCCAGCCTCGGCAAGGCCAACATCCTGGTCCTGCTCGTGGCCGTGATCGCGATCTGCCTGGCCATCGGCGTCCCGATCGCCTTCTGCTTCGGCGCCGGCGCCATGGCGTTCCTGGTGTTCTCGACCAAGCTGCCCGTGACGGTGATCGTCGGCCGCATGGACGAGGGCATGTCCAGCCTGATCCTCCTTTCGGTGCCGGTCTTCGTGCTGCTCGGCTGCATTCTCGACGCAACCGGCATGGGCAAGGCCATTGTCGACTTCCTGGCCTCCCTGCTCGGCCACGTCCGGGCCGGCATGTCCTACGTGATGCTGGGCTCGCTCTACCTCGTATCCGGGATCTCGGGCTCCAAGGTGTCCGACATGGCCACCGTGGCCCCGGCGCTGTTTCCGGAGATGAAGCGGCGCGGCAACCGGCCCGAGGAGATGGTCGCGCTCCTCGGCACGGGTGCGATCATGGCCGACACCGTCCCACCCTCCATCGTGCTGATCGTGATCGGCTCGGTCGCCGGCATCTCCATTGCGGCGTTGTTCGCCAGCGGCTTCGTGGTGGCCTTCTTCCTGTTGCTGATCCTGGCTGCGGCGGCGCGCTGGAAGGCCCGTGGCGAGCTGCTGCACGGCGTTCGCCGGGCGCCCTGGCCGATGATCCGCAAGGCGCTGATGATCGCCGCACCGGCCCTGGTGTTGCCCTTCCTGGTGCGCGGCGCCGTGACCGAAGGCGTCGCCACCGCGACCGAGGTGTCCACCATCGCGGTCGTCTACGCGCTGATCGCCGGCATGGTTCTCTATGGCGGCATCAAAGGCCGGGACATGTACCGGATGCTGGTCGAGACGGCCGCCATGACCGGCTCGATCCTGATCATCCTCGGCACCGCCTCGGCGGCCGCCTGGGTGCTGACCCAGACCGGCTTCGCCCAATACCTGGCCGCGGTGATGAAGGGCCTCCCGGGCGGCTGGATGGTCTACATGGGCATGACGGTCGCCGTGTTCCTGACGCTGGGATGCCTGCTGGAGGGGCTGCCGGCCATCGTGCTCTTGGCGCCGCTGATGTTCCCGATCGCCAACGACCTCGGCATCCACGGTGTCCATTACGCCATGGTGGTGGTCGTCTCCATGAATATCGGCCTGTTCGCACCGCCTGTCGGCATCGGTTATTACATCGCCTGCTCCATCGGCAAGGTGAGCCCGGACGCCGCCATGAAGACGATCTGGTTCTACCTTGGGGCGCTGCTGCTCGGCCTGGTCGCCATTGCCCTCATACCGGGCATCTCCACCATGGCCCTCTAGGGCGTGGCCCTGCTCTTCACGGCCGACACCCATTTCGGCGATCACCGCACGCTCAACATCGTCCGCCGGCCGTTCGAGTCGGTAGCCGCAATGGACCGGGCGCTGATCGCCACCTGGAACGAAGCCGTGGAGCCGCAAGACGAGGTCTGGCACCTCGGCGACGTCGCCCGGAAGGCGTCAGAGGTCCCCGAACTCCTGGCCGGGCTCAACGGCACCAAGCATCTGGTGCGGGGCAACAACGACCCGCCGGCGACCTGCGCGGCCGCCGGATGGGCCAGCGTCCAGGATTACGCCGAGCTCGAGCTCGACGGCACCTTCCTGGTTCTCTGCCACTATCCGTTCCGGAGCTGGAACCGGCAGCATCGGGGCGCGATCAACCTGCATGGGCACAGCCACGGGCGGCTCGCCCCGGTGCCGAGGCAGTTCGATGTCGGGGTGGATGCGCAGGGCTATCGGCCGACCACCCTGGCGGCCTTGCTGGAACGGCCTCGCCGGACGCGCTGACGGCGGCCGAGGCCGCCGCTCTCGTGCGGCCGCCCCAATCCCGCTCTGCACCGCGACCGCAGCCCGGCCGTGACGGCCGCCGGATCGCGGCTGCGCCCGCCTAGGAGGCGGCCCCGAGCGGGTTCTGGCTGATCGCCCCGGCAGCGCCGAGTTCGGCGATCCGGGCCTCGTCGAGGCCGAGCACGTCGCGCAGGATGTCGCCCGTATGCTCCCCGAGGCGCGGCGGCGGCGCCGGATCGCGCGGCGGTGTCCCGGTCAGCCCGAGGGGCGAACGGAGCAGCCGCAGCGCGCCGTGCCGCGGGTCGGCCACCTCGGCCACGAGGCCGCGGGCCGCGATCTCGGGCGAGGCCAGGGCCTCAGCCACGCTGCGCACCTCGCCGGCCGGAACGCCGGCCCGGCGCAGGAGGTCCATCCAATGCGCGGTCGGCGCGGTCGCGAAGGCGGCGCTGATCTCGGCGATCAGGACCTCGCGGTGGAGCACGCGCCCCCGCATGGTGCGGAAACGCTCGTCGGCGGCGAGATCCGGCCGCTTCAGGACCTGCTCGCACATGTTGCGGAACTGAAGATCATTGCCGACTGCCAGGGCCACCACGCCGTCCTGGCTGGGGACCAGCTGGTAGGGCACCACCGTCGGATGGGCGTTGCCGAAACGCCGGGGCTCCTGCCCGGTCGCCAGGTGTCCGGTGGCGATGTTCGCCAGCATGGCGACCGCCCCGTCCAGAAGCGACAGGTCGATATGCTGGCCGCGTCCCGTGCGGCCGCGCGCCAGCAGAGCCGCCAAAATCGCCTGGACGCCGTTCATGCCGGTGACGATGTCGGTCACGGCGACCCCGAGCTTCATCGGCATGCCGTCCGGCTCGCCCGTGATCGACATCAACCCGCTCTCCGCCTGGATGGCGAAATCATAGCCCGGCTCGGCGGCGCGGGGTCCCGTGCGGCCGTAGCCCGAGATGGAGCAGTAGATCAGGCCCGGATTGCGGGCGCGCAGCTCCTCGTAACCCAGGCCGAGACGGTCGAGGGCGCCGAGCCGGAAGTTCTCGACCAGCACGTCCGCCTGGTCGGCGAGGGACTGGGCGAGCGCCCTGCCGTCCGGGTGCTTGAGATCGATCGCGACGGAGCGCTTGGACCGGTTCGCGCAGAGGAAATAGGTGGATTCGCCGTTCAGCTCGGGCGGCATCCAGCTGCGCGTGTCGTCCCCCTGCCCCGGGGGTTCGAGCTTCCAGACATCGGCGCCAAGGTCGGCCAGCGTCTGCGTGCACCAGGGCCCGGCCAGCACGCGCGAGAGGTCGAGGACCTTGATGCCGTCGAGGGGTCGCTCCAACGCAAGTCTCCTGTTCGGTTGAGCTCGCTCCGCCCCAAAGGGGGCGGAGCGCGTGACGTCAGCGCGTTTGAAAGGTTATGATCGGCGATTGCAAGCTTGATTTCATTTTTCGAGGCGAATAGCGTTGATTTCTGAAAGCGGAGTCGAGGGTCTCCCGGCTCATACCCCTCCTCCCGTCAGAGGTCCGCATGCTCGATTTCGGCTACACCGACGACCAGATCGCGCTGCGGGACAGCGCCCGTCGCTTCGCCCAGGCGGAACTCCCGGCGCTCGCCCGCAAGCTGGAAGCCGAGGCCGAGCCGCTGCCGCATGACTGGCGGGAGCGCTTTGCCGAGATGGGGTTCCTCGGCGTCAACACCGGCCTGGAGCATGGCGGCCTCGGCCTGCCGCTTCTGGATGCGCTCCTGGTTCTGGAGGAATTCGCCAAGATCTCCGTCGCGGTCGCCTTTCCGGTGTTTGAGTGCTGCACCGGCCCGGTCCGCATCGTCGAACGGTTCGGCAACCCGGCCCTGAAGGAGCGCGTGGTCCGGCAGGCGACCGAGGGGTCGATGCTGGTTGCGATCTCCATGTCGGAGCCCGATGCCGGGACGGCGCTGACCGACCTTCGCACCAAGGCAGTGCGCCAGAACGGCGAAATCGTCATCGACGGGTCCAAGCGCTGGTGCTCCGGGGCGGGGCATTCGGAGGGCTATGTCGTGTTCTGCCGCTTCGGCGACGTCCAGGGGGCGAAAGGCATCGGCGCCGTGTTCGTGGACCGGGATACGCCCGGCCTGAGCTTCGGACCGCCGGAATCGCTGATGGGCTTCCGCGGCGTGCCGTCGGCCGACATGATGTTCGACGGCGTCCGGGTGCCGGAATCCCACCTCCTGGTCGGGCCGGGCGGGTTCGCAAGCCTGATGGGGGTGTTCAACATCGAGCGGCTCGGCAACGCCACCATGGCGCTGGGCGTGGCGCAGGGCGCGCTCGACCAGGTCACGGCCTATGTCCAGGAGCGGCGCCAGTTCGGGCGGCCGCTGGCCGAGTTTCAGGCGGTGCAGATCAAGCTTGCCGAAATGGCCATCAAGGTCGAGGCCGCCCGCTTGCTGATCCACCGCGCGGCCGCGGCCGCCGGGACGGGGCTGCCGCCGGTGCGGGAGACCGCCATCGCCAAATGCTACGCCAACGAGATGACCCGCGAGGTCACCGGCACCGCCCTCCAGCTCATGGGCGGCTACGGCTATGCCGAGGAATACGGCATGGAGCGCCGCTTCCGCGATTCCTACGGCTGGGGCATCGCCGGCGGGGCCATCGACATCCAGAAGATCAACATCGCGGCCGACCTGATCGGCCGGCGCTTCAGCCAGCGCTGACCGGGCCGCCATGCCAAAGCCCACCCGGGTCGCCGCGGCGGAGCCCGCCGCGGAAGAGCCCGCGGCCCCGGACGGGGCCGGGGCTCTCTCGGGTACGCTGCGGCGCGGCCTCGCCATCCTCGACCTGTTGGCGGGGGCCGGCCAGCCCCTGACGCTGGCCGACATCTCGGCTCAGACATCGCTCGACCTCAGCACCACGTTGCGGATCCTGCGCACGCTGGAGGACGCCCGCTTCGTCAGCCGCGCGCCGGACGGCAAGCGCTATCTGCCCTCGCCCAAGATCCTGCGCCCCCTGCCGCTGCTGCACCCGATGGAGCAGTTCCGGCGCGAGAGCGGGCCGCTTCTCGGCGAGCTGGCCGCGAAATTCGCCAAGACCGTGGTTCTCGTCGTCTTCATCGGCGTCGAGCGGGTCGTGGTCGACATCGTCCAACCGGCCGGCTCCCTCAGCCCGTATTACGCCGGCTGGCTGCAGGGCCCGCTGCACGCCTCGGGGCCCGGCAAGGCGCTGCTGCTCACCATGAGCCCCGAACAGCGCCGCGCCGCGCTGGGCGAGGAGCCCTTCCGGGCCTACACGCCGAGCACGATCACCCGGTGGAGCGACCTCGACCGGGACCTCGCGCGGGCGGACGAGCGCGGAATCATCCAGGTCGCGAACGAGTTCTACGACGGGCTCAGCGCGGTTGCGGCGAACTTCTCGGGCTGGAGCACCCGCGCGGCGGGCTGCATCGTCCTGACCGGGCACACGGCCGATTTCACGCCCGATTTCGTGGAGCGCTCCGGCCAGGAACTTCGGCGCATCGCCCGCCTGATGCCGCTGCAGGCCGCCTCGCTGCGCGCCCTCGACCAGTTCTGCGGCTTCTAGCCGGCACCGCCCTCCCCTCGCCTCCCAACCGGACGCCGACATGACCGCCACCACCAAGCGAACCCGCGCCCGGCTGCTTGTCGAGCAATTGCGCGCAAACGGGGTCGATCGCGTGTTCTGCGTGCCGGGCGAAAGCTTTCTGGCCGTGCTGGACGCCATGCTGGAGGTGCCTGAGATCCAGGTCGTCACCTGCCGCCAGGAGGGCGGCGCCGTGATGATGGCCGAGGCCTATGGCAAGCTCACCGGCCGCCCGGGCGTGGCCTTCGTGACGCGCGGCCCGGGGGCCACGAACGGCAGTGCCGGCGTCCATATCGCGCATCAGGATTCGACGCCCCTGATCCTCTTCATTGGCCATGTCGAGCGGGCCGCCATGGAGCGCGGCGCCTTCCAGGAGATCGACTACCGGTCGATGTTCGCGTCCTTCAGCAAGTTCGCGACGGTGCTGGAGAACGGCGCCCGCCTGACCGAGATCGTGCAGCGATCCTTCGCGCTGGCCACCTCGGGCCGGCCTGGGCCGGTGGTGATCGCGCTGCCCGAGGACATGCTGATCGAGGAGACCGAGGAGGAGGCCGCGCCGGCGCCGCAGCTCTGCGCCTCCGGCCTCACCTCCGACGCCCTCGCGGCGGTCGCCCGTGCGCTCGCGGAGGCGCGGGCCCCGGTGGTCGTGGTCGGCGGGGGCGGCTGGAGCCTCGACGCCGCGCAGGCGGTGGCGCGTTTCGCGGCGGCCTGGAACCTGCCGGTGGCGGCCTCCTTCCGCTGCCAGGACTACATGGACAACGGCCACCCGAACTATGTCGGCAATCTCGGGCTCGGGCCCAATCCGGCTCTGCTCGAGGCGGTGCGGTCGGCCGACGTCGTTCTCGCCGTCGGGGCGCGGCTCGGGGAGCTGACCAGCAACGGCTACACGCTGCTCGACATCCCGGCCCCGCGGCAGCGGCTGATCCACATCCACGCCGATCCCGACGAGATCGGCCGCGTCTACCAGCCGGCCCTGGGCGCCGTCGCGTCCTCGGCCTCGGCCTGCGGGCAGCTTGCCGCCTTGCCGGCCCCGGCCGGCGAGCGGCCCTGGGCGGCCGCGACCGCGGCGCTGCGGGCCTCCTATCTCGCCTGGACCGACCCGCCGCGGCTGCAGGGCGACCTCGATCTCGGGGCCGTCATGCGGCTCCTGCGCGAGCGCCTTCCGGCGGACGCGATCGTGGCCAATGGCGCCGGCAACTTCGCGATCTGGCCGAACCGCTACCACCGCTACCGCTCGTATCGCACCATGCTGGCCCCGATGTCGGGCTCCATGGGCTACGGCGTCCCGGCCGCCATCTCGGCCAAGCTCCAGCATCCGGACCGGACGGTTGTGGCGTTCACAGGCGACGGCGACGCCCTGATGACCGGGCAGGAACTCGCCACCGCCGTGATGATGAACACGCACGTGGTGATCATCCTGATCAACAACGGCATGTACGGCACCATCCGGATGCACCAGGAGCGCGACTATCCTGGCCGGGTCAGCGCCACCGGGCTCGTGAACCCGGATTTCGCGCAGCTCGCGCGCTCCTTCGGCGCCTCGGGCACGCGGATCGAGCGGACGGACCAGTTCGCGCCGGCCTTCGACGCGGCGCTCGCCGCGACGGGCCCCGTGCTGCTGGAGCTGATGCTCGACCCGGAGGTGCTGTCCCCGACCGCGACCGTGACGTCGCTCCGGGCCGCCGCCGCGGGTCGGACGGCCTGAGGCGGCGCCCGGCCGTTCGGGCGCCCGCTCTCGCCGCGGCTAGTCAGGCGAGGCTG
>NZ_JAQGKF010000139.1 GCF_028290205.1 Enterovirga sp.
TGGCGCCCGAGGAGCCGGCCAGACGGACCGTCGAGGTCGAGGCGTTCTGCTCGTGGTCGGCGTGGAGGATGAAGATCCGGTCGAGCGCTCGCGACAGGACCGGGTTGACCTTGTATTCTTCGCACGGGACGGCGAAGCACATCCGAAGGAAGTTCGAGGTGTAGTCGAGAGAGTTCGTCGGGTAGATGAACGGCTGCCCGATGTGATACTTGTACGCGTAAGCGGCGAGCGTCGGCATCTTGGCGATCATGCGGATCTGCGCGACCATCCGCTGGTTTTCGTCGGTGATGTCCGTCGAGTCGTGATAGAATGCGGACAGCGCGCCGACCGAGGCCACCATGATGGCCATCGGGTGGGCGTCCCGGCGGAAGCCCTGGAAGAAGCGGTTCATCTGGTCATGCACCATGGTGTGGCGCGTGACCCGGTCGACGAAATCGGCCTTCTGAGGGGCGGTCGGCAATTCGCCGTAGAGCAGCAGGTAGCAGGTCTCGAGGAAGTCGCCGTGCTCGGCGAGCTGCTCGATCGGGTAGCCGCGGTAGAGCAGCACGCCCTCGTCACCGTCGATATAGGTGATCTTGGATTCGCAGGCGGCGGTCGATGTGAAGCCCGGATCGTACGTGAACGCACCCGTTTGCGCATAGAGCTTCGAGATGTCGATCACGTCGGGCCCGATCGTTCCCGATTTCACCGGGAACTCCGCGGTCTTGTCGTGCAGGGTCAAGCTGCTGCTCTTGCCGCTCATCGGGCTTGCCTCTCGTGCGTCCGTTATGGCCCGCTCAGGGCAGGGTGGCGTCGGCCGCGCCGCGCGACGGGTGCGGCTCGGGCATTGCCTGTGCGGGTATTTTCCTGAGTTCGGTATCGGATCGACAGGGCGCGTTCAAGCAGCGTTCGGGGTCGTCTCCACGCCCTCAGCGCGAGCCTGCGCCCCGATCCGGGCCATGGACACGTCGCGGCCCAGCACGGCCATGACGTCGAACAGCGGCGGCGAGGTGCCCCGGCCGGTAACGGCGGCCCGCAGCGGCTGTGCCAATTGGCCGAGCTTCACGCCGAGCGCCTCGGCTCCCGCCCGCACGGCCGCCTCGAGCGACGCCGTGTTCCACTCCGGAAGTGCGGCCAAAGCCGGCGTGATCGCGGCCAGCCGGGCCCGGGCCGGGGCGTCCAGGATCGCGGCTGCCTTGGCGTCGAGCGCGAGCGGCGAGGGGGCGTAGAGGTAATAGGCGGCGTCCAGCAGCTCGATCAGCGTCTTGGCGCGCTCCTTCAGGCCGGGGAGCGAGGCGAGCAGCCGGGCGCGCAACTCCGGATCCAAGTGCGGGCCGAGTCCCCGGGCCGGGCCGACATCCGGCAGGATCACTTCGATGGCCTGCAGGACCTGCTCCGCCGGCGTCTCGCGGAGATGATGTCCGTTCAGGTTCTCGAGCTTGGCCGCGTCGAACCGGGCCGGCGAACGGCCGATCTGCGGCAGGTCGAAGGCGGCCACCATCTCGGCGTCCGTGAAGATTTCCTGGTTGCCGTGGCTCCAGCCGAGCCGGACCAGGTAGTTGCGGAGTGCCGACGGCAGGAACCCCATGCTGCGATAGGCATCGATCCCGAGCGCGCCGTGGCGCTTGGAGAGCTTGGCCCCGTCCGGCCCGTGGATGAGCGGAATGTGGGCCATGCCTGGGACGGACCAGCCGAGCGCCTGGTAGATCTGTGTCTGCCGCGCGCCGTTGGTCAGGTGGTCGTCGCCTCGGATGACGTGGGTCACGCCCATGTCGTGGTCGTCGACCACAACGGCGAGCATGTAGGTCGGCGTGCCGTCGGACCGCAGCAGGACGAGGTCGTCGAGGTCCTTGTTCTGCCAGACGACCCGGCCCTGGACCTGGTCCACGATGGCGGTCTCGCCCTCCTGCGGCGCGCGCAGGCGGATCACCGGCTTCACCCCGGCGGGGGCGTCGGCCGGGTCGCGGTCGCGCCAGCGGCCGTCATAGCGGGCAGGACGGCCTTCGCTCCGGGCGCTCTCGCGCATCTCGGCCAGTTCCTCCGGCGAGGCGTAGCAGCGGTAGGCCCCGCCCGAGGCGAGCAGCCCTTCCACCACCTCACGGTGGCGCGCCGCCCGTGAGAACTGGAACACAACGTCCCCATCCCAGTCGAGCCCGAGCCAGGAGAGGCCGTCGAGGATGGCCGCGATGGCGGGCTCGGTCGAGCGCTCCCGATCAGTGTCCTCGATGCGCAGCAGCATGCGGCCGCCGAGGTGGCGCGCGTAGAGCCAGTTGAACAGCGCGGTACGGGCGCCCCCGATATGCAGAAAGCCGGTCGGGGAGGGCGCAAAGCGCGTGACCACGGGGTCGGGCATCAGGTCGGACCGGACAGGAAGGAGGGGCGCCGGGAGCGCGGGGCTCGCAGGCGACGAATGTCGTCCCGTTTAGCATGCGCGGAACAGCGACGTTAAGTCCGCAGCACGACCCAGTGCCGCGGCGCGCGACCGCGCCCGGTCCGGGACCGCGACCGTCCTGGGATCGACCGGCGGGCCCGCTGTTTGATGATCGCTCGACCCGGGGTCGGGGCAGGCTGAGCCCGGCCGGGTCGGTTGCTGCCGTGTGGTCCACGAGGTCGGCCGGGTCTCAATCGACCCGGCGCGGAGCAGCGCGCCGGGTGTGAGGGAAGGGGGGCAGCCTGGATGGCCGGAGAGGGAGACGGAACTGGGGCCGGGGGCCCTTCGCCGGCCCCCGGCCGCGACACCCCTGCTGAAAGGCGGTCGCCCTAGCAGCTGCAGCCGAAATGCTTGGACACTACCCGCTGGCCGGCCACGGAGACGGTCACCTCCACGCCGCACGGGAAGCCGAACTTGGTGCAGATGTCGAGGCAGGCCTGAGCGGCGGTGCCGTTCGGAACCGGGATCGGGATCGGCAGGCAGACGCTGCCAAGGCCGAGCGGAAGGTTCAGGCAGACCTGCCCGTTCTGGACGGTGACGCTGATGCACTGGGCGGCCACCTTCAGGTTGCCGTCGTCGAGGGTCGAGGGCCGATCCGTGCTCTGCACCTGCGCCTGGCTGGCGCGACGTGCCGCATCGAGGGCCTGGTCCACCGAGGCTGAGCTGAAGCTTGCATAAGATTCATCGGGCATGATGACCTCTCCTGGCGTCCGGAACGAACGCAATCACAGGTTGCGTCTACAGCCTCGGCTTTGCAATCTGTCTTCGTCGTATCTACGCTGATGCGCGCTTCAGTTGCGTCGATCGTGTGCCGCCGCGGCTTGTGGGACGGCTCCT
>NZ_JAQGKF010000169.1 GCF_028290205.1 Enterovirga sp.
GGGAGCCGACCCTGCCCGAGCTGCCGCGGGCCGAGCGCGCCGGCATCTACGACGGCATGGTGGACGCCCTCGCCCGGCTGCACCTGGCGGATTGGCAGAGCATCGGCCTCGAAGGCTTCGGCCGGCCCGGCAACTACTTCGCCCGGCAGATCTCGCGCTGGACCAAGCAGTGGCAGACCTCCAAGACCCGTGACAACCCGGCCCTGGACCAGCTTGCCGCCTGGCTGCCGGCCCACATCCCGCCGGGCGACGACACGGTGATCTGCCACGGCGATTTCCGGCTCGACAACATGATCTTCCACCCGACCGAGCCGCGGGTGATCGGCATCCTGGATTGGGAGCTCTCGACCCTCGGCCACCCCATGGCCGACCTCGCCTATCACTGCATGCCCTATGTGAACCCGCCCGAGGCGTTCCGCGGCATGGCCGGGCTCGACCTCGCGGCGCTCGGCATTCCCGACATGGCGAGCTACGTCGCGGCCTACGCGGCCAAGACCGGGCGCACCGAGCCGATTACGCCCTTCCACCTCGCCTTCTCGCTGTTCCGGATCGCCGCCATCCTGGAAGGCGTGCTGGCGCGGGGCCGCCAGGGCAACGCCTCCTCGGCCGACGCGACCTCGCATGGCGAACGGGCCACGCTGCTGGCCGCCCGCGGCTGGGAGATCGCCCAATCCGGCCCGTGACATCTCGGGCCGGGCCTCCCGAATTGACTATTCGGCCGGCCGGAAGAACGCTGGCCTGCTCGGCCGCAGCGCCGGGGCTGACCTTGGGAGGACACCGATGCTGACACGTCGCGGCTTCACGGCCTTCGCGTCATGCGCGATCTGCACCATCACGGGTTTCGCGGCCACGGAGGTGTCCGCCCAGGGCGCGCCGGCCGCCACCTCCGGTCTTCGCCGCAAGGTCCTGTCGCAGGTGGACGGTCCGGCGCCCGGCTATGTCACCATCGTGGCCGAGGTCGAGATCGATGCCGACGTCATGGTGGCCCGGCACACGCATCCGGGCATCGAATCCGGCTACATCCTGAGCGGCGAAATCGACCTGCCGATCGAGGGACAGGCCACCAAGACCTACAAGGCCGGCGACGCGTTCCAGGTGCCGCCCAACACTCCGCATGCCGGCGTCAAGAGCGGCGCCAAGCCGGTCCGCATCGTCAGCACCTTCGTGGTCGAGAAGAGCAAGCCGCTCGCCTCGCCGGCCTAGCTGGCCGAGCCTTCACGCAGCCGCTAGAGCGTCACCATGCAGAGCCCCTTTTCTCTGGAGGGTCAGGTTGCCGTCGTGACCGGCTCCTCCCGCGGCATCGGCCGGGCGAGCGCCGAACTGCTGGCCCGGCTCGGCGCCCGGGTGGTGGTCTCCAGCCGCAAGGAGGAGGCCTGCCGTCCGGTCGCGGAGGCCATTCGGGCCGCCGGCGGCGAGGCCGAGGTGATCGCCTGCAACATCGGCCGCAAGCCCGAGGTGGAGGCGCTGGTCGCCCGCACCCTGGACCGCTTCGGCCGCATCGACGCCCTGATCTGCAATGCAGCCGTGAACCCGTTCTACGGCCCGATGAGCGAACTGCCGGACGAGGCGTTCGACAAGATCATGGGCTCCAACGTGAAGTCGAACCTGTGGCTGGCCAAGCTGGTGATTCCGGGCATGGCGGAGCGGGGCGGCGGCTCGGTCGTGATCGTGTCCTCCATCGCCGGGCTGCGCGGCACGGAGATGATCGGCGCCTACGGCATCTCGAAAGCCGCCGATTTCGCGCTCGCCCGCAACCTCGCCGTGGAGTGGGGGCCGAAGAACGTTCGGGTGAACTGCGTCGCGCCGGGACTCGTCCGGACGGATTTCGCCAAGGCGCTCTGGGAGGACGAGGCGAAACTCGCCCAGCGCAATGCCGGCACGCCGCTCCGCCGCATCGGCGAGCCGCATGAAATCGCGCCCGTGGTGGCGTTCCTCGCCTCCTCCGCGTCGAGCTTCGTCACCGGCCAGGTGATCGTCGCGGACGGAGGGGTCACAATCGCGTGAGAGACCCTGTGACGATGCCAAATTCCCCCGCACGCTGGCGCGACATCCTCGGCGGGCGGCTCGCGATCCCGGTGATCGGGGCGCCGCTTTTCATTGTTTCGAATCCCGCGCTGGTCATTGCGCAGTGCAAGGCCGGCATCGTCGGCTCCTTTCCGGCCCTGAATGCCCGCCCGGCATCGCAGCTCGACGAGTGGCTGCACGAGATCCGGGAGGCACTCGCGGCGCACGATCGGGCCCATCCGGACAGCCCCGCGGCGCCCTTCGCCGTCAACCAGATCGTCCATCGCTCCAACGCACGGCTCGAGCAGGACCTGGCGGTCTGCGCCAAGCACAAGGTCGAGATCGTCATCACCTCGCTCGGAGCCAACCCCGAGTTGAATCAGGCCGTCCACGGCTGGGGCGGCATCACGCTGCACGACGTGATCAACCAGCGCTTCGCCCGCAAGGCGGTCGAAAAGGGGGCGGACGGACTCATCGCGGTAGCGGCCGGGGCCGGGGGCCATGCCGGCGCGACCTCACCCTTCGCGCTGATCCAGGAGATCCGGGCCTGGTTCGACGGCCCGCTGATCCTGTCGGGCGCCATCGCAACCGGGCGGGCGGTCCTGGCCGCCCAGACCCTGGGGGCGGATTTCGCCTATATCGGCTCGCCCTTCATCGCCACGCACGAAGCCAACGCCCCCGAGCGCTACAAACAGATGATCGTCGAGAGCGCGGCCGACGACATCGTCACCTCGCCCGCCTTCACGGGCGTGAGCGGCAACTACCTCGGCCCCTCCATCGCCGCCGCCGGGATGGACCTCGGCAAGCTGCACGAGCTCGAGGCGGTGAGCATGGATTTCGGCCCGGGCCGCGACGACACCCGCAAGGTGAAGGCCTGGCGCGACATCTGGGGCTCCGGCCAGGGCATCGGCGCCGTCAAGGCCGTCATGCCGGCCGGAGAGTTCGTCGAGCGCCTCGGGGCCGAATACGCCGAAGCCCGCCTGGCGCGCCCGCGGGTGCCGCTGCGGGAGGAGAGGCCCGCGGCCGGGCGGGCCGCGTGAACGCTGCCGGGAGCGGGGGCGGGCCATCCGCCTGCACCGTCGAGGAGCTCGGCCTGCGGGTCGGCCAGGAGATCGGCGTCTCGCCCTGGCGGCTCGTCGCCCAGGTCGATCTGGATCGCTTCGCCGACGCCACCGACGACCACCAGTTCATCCATGTCGACCCACGCCGCGCCGAGGCCGAGACGGCGTTCGGCGGCACCGTGGCGCACGGTTTCCTGACGCTCTCGCTGCTGAGCGCCTTTGCGCGCGAGGCCCTGCCCGAGGTGGCCGGGCGACGGGTGGGCGTGAATTACGGGCTGGACCGGGTGCGCTTCGTGGCGCCGGTCCGCAGCGGCTCGCGGGTCAGGGGCCGCTTCGTGCTGCGCGAGGTGAGCCGGCGCGGGCCGGCCGAGATGCTGCTGCGCCACGGCGTCACCGTGGAGATCGAGGGCGCGGCCAAGCCCGCCCTCGTCGCCGAATGGCTCACCCTCGCGGTCCTCGGCTGAGGGCCGCGGTCAGGCCGCGCTCGGCTGAGCCCGCAATCCGCTCGCCACGTCGCGGTTGATCCGCACGAGGAGGCCGAGCTTCTCGGGCGCCGGCTCCATCAGGATGGCCAGCGTGCGCTGAAAGATGACGGCGGCGAGTTGCGCGACGTTCTGCTTGATCTGGGCCGGCAGGGGATTGTCCGGCTCGGTCGCCGAGGTGGCGAGGATCGTCCAGATCTTACGGTTGTAGGCGAGTGCAGCGCCGAGCTCGTTCCGCTCGGGCTGCCAATTGTCTTGCGCCGCCTGGAGTTGCTGGGCGGCCTTCAGCAGAATGGCGGCTTCGACCTCACGCGGCGACTGCGTCGTCCGGGCTGTCTTCGCATAGGCGCTCGCGGCCACCGAATGCATGATTTATCAGCTCCTGCTCATAGGCGATCAGCGACTTCGCCGTCTTGAGCGCCTTGTACAGATCGCCGCTTAAAACCTCGTTGTTGATCCGCGCGATGTAGGGCATCGCGCTCGGCACGGCGCCCAGGAATTCGCGCACCAGCGGGATATAGGTCTCGGAGGCCTCGGCTGGCCCGGTCAGGTACATGAGCTGCAGCGCGAGATAGATCTTCCGGGCGGGCGTGGTCGCGGTCGCCGGGGTCAGGATGTCCTTCTCCCGCAGGATGGGGGCGTCCCCTTCGATGAAGAAGCGCACGCGCTGGTCCCCGCTCCGAACCACGGCGGTGCCGATGATGATGCGCTCGCCGGGTTTCAGCTCGACTTTGAGGCTCATGGGATCATCCTTCTGGAGACCGCTGCGCGACCTTGGCTCAGCCGAACAGCTTCAGCACCGACTGGTCCGCCTGGGCGGAGAGGGACAGCGCCGTCTGTGACAGCGACTGCTTGGTCTGGAGAGCGAGCAGGTTTGCCCCCTCCTCGTTCAGATCCGCATTCACGAGCGCATCCGCCCCGGCCGTCAGGGTGTTGACGATCTGCTTCGTGAAATCCTGCCGCGTCTGCGTGACGGCCAAGGTGGAGCCGAGCCGCGAGGCCTGGCTCGCCAGGGCTCCGGTCGCCCCCTCGATCAGGCTCAGGATGGCCCCGACGGCGTTTCCGTCGGCGAAGTTCGCGGCCGTGATCGCGCTGAGGCCGAGCCCGGACGAGGTGGCCGATGTGCCGGCCACGTCGAGCCGCGACGTGTTCTTCTCGTTGAACAGGATCGAGAGCGTGTCGCCGGTCAGGAGGTTGATGCCGTTGAAGCTGGAATCCTTGGCCAGCGTGTCGATTTGGCGGAGCAGGTTGTTGTACTGCGTGACCAGGTTGTCGCGGGCGTCCGCCCCGCTTCCGCCCCGGACCGGCAGCGTGCTGCTGGTCGTGGTGAACTTCGATCCCACGCCGGTCAGGGTTCCGGTGACGGAGAAGGTCTGAGACGCGGTCTGGGTGGTGGTCGAGAAGCTGAGCTTGCCGCTGCCGTCCAGCGTCGCCGAGAGGCCAATGGAGGCCAGCCGGGAGTTGAGGTCGTCCATGGTCTTGACGGCGTCCGGCGTGGTGGCCGGATCCCCGAAGCGCACGGTCAGCGGCACGCCGGTGCCGACGGCGAAGGTCAGGGTCTTGCCGTTGACCGGATTGGTGGAGGCCGTGGCCCCGGCCGTCAGGCCGAGCGCGGTCAGGCTGGCGGCCGTCGAGGGGGGCGTGTCGGACGTGCCGCTGATCGTCACCGACGAGAACGGATCGTTGGACGTGAGCTTCAGCTTGCCGGCGGCGTCGAACTGCGCCGTGACCCCGATATTGGCCGTGTTGTTGATCTTGGTGAGGATCGCCTCGGCGGTGTCGCCGGCCGCGATTGTGACCTTGCGGCCGTTGATGACGACATCGCCGGCGTCGCCCGCCGCGGCCGTGTAGGTGGTGAGGGTGGCGGTGCCGGTGACCGTCGCGGTGCCGGCGGTTCCCCGCAGGTCGGCAGCCGAGGCCCCGACGAAAGGCGAGCTCGATGCGAGCGTGGCCTGGGACGTGTAGGCGCTGGTGCTCTGCAGAGCCTGCTGGGTCGTCGACTTCAGCTGCGCGACGATCCTGGAAATCGACGTGATGCCGCTGTCCGCCGCCTTCAGGGTCTGGACCGAGTTGCTCATCGAGTCGAGCAGCGCAGTCAGCGCGTTGGCTCGACTGCTGAAACCCTGTGCCGTGAAGAAGCTCGTGGCATTGTCGAGCGCCGTGTTGACCCTCTTGCCGGTCGCCAGGCGGTTCTGCGTCGCTTGCTGCAACGCAGAGGTGTTCTGGAGCGCCAGCAGCGAATTTCGGGAGGCGTTCGAGAGAACAATGTCGGACATGGGGGGAACCCGGTCTCGGCCGAATCCTTCGACCTCACCGCCCATGTTTTTCCGTTAACCCTAATAAAACGTAAACACCGCTGAATCCGGGGCCAGGTGTCAGTTGTCGTGTCCTATCCGAAACAGAATGGCGAGGCCGAAGCCTCGCCATTCCGCAGCCCGTGAAGGCTCAGCCGGTTTACTGCAGGAGGCGCAGCACGCCCTGCTGGGACTGGTTGGCCAGCGACAGCGCCGACTGGGCCAGCGACTGGCTGGTCTGGAGCGCGAGCAGCTTGGTCGCCTCCTCGTTCAGGTCGGCGTTGACCAGGTTGTCTGCACCGGTCGACAGCGTGTTGGCGAGTTCCTTCGTGAACTCCTGACGGGTCTGCACCACCGCCAGGCTGGCGCCGAGCTTCGACGACAGGCTGGACAGCGTGGTCTTCGAGCCTTCAAGCGTCGACAGGACACTGTTGATGCCGTTGCCGTCGTTGAAGTTCTGCGCCGCCACCTTCGACAGACCGAGACCCGAGAAGGACCCGTCCTGACCCGTGATCGCCAGCTTGGAGCTGTTGGTCTCGTTGAAGACGAGCGTCAGCGAGTCGCCTTTCAGCAGGTTGAGGCCGTTGTAGCTGGCGTCCTTGGACAGGGTGTCGATCTGGTCGAGCAGCGAGTTGTACTGCGTGACCAGGGCGTCGCGGGCATCGGCGCCGGCGCCGCCGCGGACAGGTGCCGAGCTCGTGACGTCCGAGGTCGTGACACCCGCGACAGCCGAGTCTGCCTTGACCTTGAAGGTCTTGGACGCCGTGTCGCTGGTGGTCCCGAACTTCAGAACGCCCGTCGAGTCGACGCTCGCGGTCAGGCCGACGGTGGAGAGCTTGGCGTTCAGGTCGTCCAGCGACTTCACGGCGCCGGTGGTGGTGGCCGGATCGCCGAACTTGACGGCGAGCGGGCCGCCGGTGCCGACCGTGAACGTCAGGGTCTTGCCATCCAGGATCCCCGGGCCGCTGCCGGCGGCCTGGGTGCCGGCGGTGAGGCCGAGCTTGCTCAGACCCGTGCCGCCGAGCGTGAGCGCGGTCGAGGTGTCGCCGGCCGTCACGGTGACCTTGTGCGAGGTCGCGTCGAGGGTGGCGGTGGCGCTGGTGCCAGCCGCCGTGGCGATCTTGGCCAAGAGCACGCTCGCCGCGTCGCCCACGTTGACCTGGTCGCCCGTCGCGCCGGACGCCACTGCCGTGATCGTGGTGCCATTCACGACGAAGGTGTCGCCAGCGGAAACCGCGGTCGGAAGGGCGCTCAGGAGGGTGGCGCTGGTGGCCGTGCCGAGGGCCGTACCGGTCGCGGTGGCGGCCGTGTTGGCTCCGCGCAGGTCGGCGCCGGTGGAGCCGGCGATCGCCGACGTGCTGTAGGACGCCTGCGAGGTGTAGGCCGAGGCCGAGGCAAGCGCCTGCTGACCGGTCGACTTCAGCTGATCGACAAGCTTGGTGATCGAGGTGATGCCGGCATTGGCGGCCTTGATCGTCTGAATGCCGTTCGACACCGAGTCGAGCAGGCCGGAGACGGCGCTGGCCCGGCTGTTCAGCGAGGACGCCGTGAAGAACGAGGTGGCGTTGTCGAGAGCCGAATTGACCTTCTTGCCGGTCGACAAGATGTTTTGGGACTTGTTGGTTTCCGCGGAGATGGTCTGGAGCGCGAGAAGATTGGACTTCACGGCGCTGGAAATCGTGACGGACATCGAAGAACCCTTCTGGTTCGGCCTTGAGGCGGGTCACCCTTCCTGGGCGAACCACCCTAGTTTCGACGTCTCGTTCTAAGGTTCCGTAAATCCTGCCCGGCCCCGTGCCCCATGGTTAACGGCCGCTGTCGCGGCGGTGCGCTCCTCAGAGGCGAGCGGAGTAGACCAGCGGCCGGGCGCTGGCGGCGGCAGGCGCAGGCGCGCCGTAGCCACGCGGGCTCGAGCGCCGGGCGACCTCCTCGGCCACCCCTCTGACGAGCCCTTCGGACACGGCCCGAGCGGTGGCCACCACGGTTTGGTTGCGCTCCACGGCGGTGCGCAGTGCCACCTGGGCGGCCTGCAGACCTGGCAGGGCGTGCGGGGCGAAACGGGCCAGCGCCACCGCATTCCTCTTGGCGTGTTCAAGGCCCAGCATGTAGCCCGCCGCAAGCTGCGATTTCCGCTCCTCGCGGGCGAGCCCCTCCCGGATGCGGCCCGCCGCCAGATAGGTGCTCTCCTCCTCGAGCAGGGCCGTGAGTTCGCCGATCGTGCCCGCGAAGGCGGCCACGAAGCTCTCGGCCTCCACAGGCCCCGTGAGACCAGGACGCGCGGCGCGGGGTTCAGCCACGGGACGCGCCCTCCTGGATGCGCAGCATCTGCCGGTAGACGCTGTCGGCCAGGCCGATCCCGCCCGATTTCACGATCTGGCCGGCGTGTTCCTTGACCAGCATGGACCGGTAGACGGAGCCGCCCGTCCCGCCATTGCCGAGTGGTCCGTCCTCGCCCGCCGCCTCGGTGAGCCGGTCCAGGGTCTGTTCCAGGAACACCGTTTCGAAGTCCTTCGCGGTCTTCTGCAGCTTGTCCTTGCCGGGAAGGCCGGAGGCCGTTCCCGGGGCGCCGCCATCGACCAGCCCGCCGATCAGATCCGCGGCGACCGACAGGCCCAGCATGGCCAGGGGAGCTACCATCACATCACCTCGATTTCGGCTTGAAGGGCGCCGGCGGATTTGATCGCCTGCAGGATGGAGATGAGGTCGCGTGGGCCGATGCCGAGCGCGTTGAGCCCATCCACGAGCTCGCGCAGGGAGACGCCCTCGCGCACGATGGCGAGCTTGTTGCCGTCCCCGGTATCGACCTTGACCCGCGTCCGGGGCACGACCTGCGTGGTGCCCTCGGTGAAGGGCACGTTGGGCTGGCTCACCTCGGGCGCTTCCGAGATCGTGACCGTGAGATTGCCTTGGGCGACGGCGACCTGCGACACCCGCACGTCCCGGCCCATCACGATGATCCCCGAACGCTCGTCGATCACGATCCGGGCGATCTGGTCGGGCTCGACCCGGAGCTGCTCGATCTCCGTCAGGAGCTGGACCATGTTGCCCCGGTATTTGGCCGGGATCTGGATCGCCACGGTGCCGGGATCGATCGGCTCCGCCGTGTCCGACCCGAGGAAATCGTTGATGGCCGCCGCGACCCGGCGCGAGGTGGTGAGGTCCGGGTTGCGGAGCGAGAGCCGGAGCCCGCGCTGCGCGTTGAGCTTGAACTCGATCTCGCGCTCGATCAGCGCCCCGTTGGAGATGCGGCCCACCGTGGGCACACCCCGGGTGACCTTGGCGGCCTCCCCTTCGGCCTGGAACCCCGCAATCGCCACCGATCCCTGCCCGACGGCGTAGACCTCGCCGTCCGCGCCGAGGAGGGGAGTCACGAGCAGCGTTCCGCCCTGCAGCGACTTCGAATCGCCGAGCGCCGACACGGTGATGTCGAGCCGCGTGCCCTGGGTGGCGAAGGCCGGGAGGCTGGCCGTCACCATGACGGCGGCGACGTTCGCCGTCCGGAGCGTCGCGCCCCTCGTGTTGACGCCGAGCCGCTCCAGCATGGCGGTCAGCGACTGCTTGGTGAAGGGCGCGTTGTTGAGCGTGTCGCCGGTGCCGTTCAGGCCGACCACCAGGCCGTATCCGACCAGATTGTTCTGCCGCACGCCCTCGATCGTGGCCAGGTCCTTGATCCGGGACATGGCCGCAGCGGGGCCAGCGGTCAGCAGACACCCGCACAGGGCCGAGGCCAGGGAGGCGGCGAGGAGCGCGGGACGAAGGAGGCGGTGCATGAGTGACCGGGCGCGAGGGGCTTTGCTGCTCCCTCGCCAGCCTCGTGCCACCTCTAAGCCATTGATTTCCCAGACTCTGATTGCGGCCGGCCCGACGAGCTGCCGGGCAATCGCCACCCAGGGCCGGCAACATCTGCCGCCCTCTTCAGGAAGTCTTAACCATGTCGGGCCGATGTCAGGGCGAGGTGAGACCGACCATGCGCATCGATTCCAGATTCGCCCCCGCCCAGGTCGCCGCCGGCCCTCGTCCGGCAGCCGGCCCGGCCCGGCCCGGCTTCCGCCTTGCCGCGACCGAGTCGCAGAGCGGCGCCCCGGCCCGGGCCGCGGCCCCACTCGCCACCCTCGACGCCATCCTCATGCTGCAGGGCGACGACAGCTCGGCCGAGCGCAGACGGCGCTCCGCCCGCCGGGGCCAGGACCTGCTCGACGCGCTGGACGGGCTCAAGGCCGCTCTTCTGGGCGGCGCGGTGCCCCTGCAGGAACTTGGGCGGCTCACCTCCGGGCTCGCGGCCGCCTCGGTGGCGAGCGGCGACCCGACGCTGGACGGCATCGTGGCGGCGATCGAGCTGCGCGCCCAAGTCGAACTGGCGAAGCTCGGCGGCGGCTGACCCCTCCCCTTCGGCCGGCTCAACCCGCCGGGGCAGCTTGAACCCCACCAACCCGCGTGCTAGGGCACCGGCGCCTTGCCGACGGATGCTATCCGACGCGGGCGATCCATCCCGACACGGTGCGGATACGGGGTCCGCCGGCGCCGCCGGCGCGAGCCTCGAAGAGCGACGAGAGACAGGTGGCTGACACACAGGCAAGCGAAGGTCCGGGCGTGTCCGGCGTTGCGGCGCGTTACGCGTCCGCGCTGTTCGACCTCGCACGCGACGAGAACCAGATCGACGCGGTCAGCCGTGATCTCGAGTCGTTCCAGCGGATGCTCGACGAGAGCGCCGACCTGCGCCGGCTGATCCGGAGCCCAGTCTTCTCCGCGGCGGAGCAGCGGGCTGCGGTCGATGCGGTCCTGCTCAGGGCCGGCATTGGCGGCGTCGCCGCCAACCTCCTCAGGCTGGTCGCTTCCAAGCGCCGGCTCTTCGTCCTTCCCCAGATGATCCGGGGCTACCGCGCGCTGGTGGCCCGGTCTAAGGGCATCGTGTCCGCGGAAGTCCGGCTCGCCGAGCGACCCTCGGCCAAGGTCATGGACGACATTCGGTCCGCCCTCCGCGACATGGCGGGCTCCGAGGTCGACATGGCCGTCAAGATCGACCCGTCGTTGATCGGCGGACTCGTGGTCAAGGTGGGCTCCCGCATGGTCGACGCCTCCCTGAAGACCAAGCTCAATTCCATACGCATTGCGATGAAAGAGGCCCGGTGATGGACATCCGCGCCGCCGAGATTTCGGCGATCCTGAAGGAGCAGATCAAGAACTTCGGTGAGGAAGCCGAGGTCACCGAGGTGGGCCAGGTCCTCTCGGTCGGTGACGGCATCGCGCGCTGCTACGGCCTCGACAACGTCCAGGCCGGCGAGATGGTGCAGTTCGAGTCCGGCGTGCAGGGCATGGCCCTGAACCTCGAGCAGGACAATGTCGGCATCGTGATCTTCGGCTCCGACCGGCAGATCAAGGAAGGCCAGACCGTCAAGCGCACCGGCGCCATCGTCGAGGTGCCGGTCGGCAAGGGCCTGCTCGGCCGCGTCGTCGACGCGCTGGGCAACCCGATCGACGGCAAGGGCCCGATCCAGGCCGCCGAGCGTCGCCGGGTCGACGTCAAGGCCCCCGGCATCATTCCCCGGAAGTCGGTGCACGAGCCGATGGCCACCGGCCTCAAGGCCGTCGATGCCCTGATCCCGATCGGCCGCGGCCAGCGCGAGCTGATCATCGGCGACCGCCAGACCGGCAAGTCCGCGATCGCGCTCGACACCATCCTGAACCAGCGTCCGCTGAACCAGGGCAACGACGAGAGCCAGAAGCTCTACTGCGTCTACGTTGCCATCGGCCAGAAGCGCTCCACGGTCGCCCAGTTCGTGAAGACGCTCGAGGAGCACGGCGCTCTCGAATACTCGATCATCGTGGCGGCGACCGCCTCCGACCCGGCCCCGATGCAGTTTCTGGCGCCCTTCGCCGGCTGCGCCATGGGCGAGTTCTTCCGTGACAACGGCATGCACGCCGTGATCATCTATGACGACCTGTCCAAGCAGGCCGTCGCCTATCGGCAGATGTCGCTGCTGCTGCGCCGCCCGCCGGGCCGCGAGGCCTATCCGGGCGACGTGTTCTACCTGCACTCGCGCCTGCTCGAGCGCGCCGCCAAGATGTCCGACGCCAAGGGTGCGGGCTCGCTGACCGCGCTGCCGGTCATCGAGACGCAGGCCAACGACGTCTCGGCCTACATCCCGACGAACGTGATCTCGATCACGGACGGCCAGATCTTCCTCGAGACGGACCTGTTCTACCAGGGCATCCGGCCTGCCGTGAACGTCGGTCTGTCGGTGAGCCGCGTCGGCTCCGCCGCTCAGACCAAGGCGATGAAAAAGGTCGCCGGCAAGATCAAGGGCGAGCTCGCGCAGTACCGCGAGATGGCAGCCTTCGCGCAGTTCGGCTCCGACCTCGACGCCACGACCCAGCGCCTGCTGAATCGCGGTGCACGCCTGACCGAGCTCCTGAAGCAGCCGCAATTCTCGCCGCTGAAGATGGAAGAGCAGGTCGCCGTGATTTGGGCCGGCACCAACGGCTTCCTCGACGGGCTGCCGGTGAACCGGGTGCGGGCCTTCGAGGACGGCATCCTGGCGACCATGCGCGGCAAGCATGCGGACGTTCTCGATGCCATCCGCACGTCGAAGGACCTGACGGCCGACAGCGAAGCCAAGCTCCGCGGCGCCGTCGAGAGCTTCGCCAAGACCTTCAGCTAGCCCCCGTAGGGCTGACGGCCGGGCTTGTCCCGGCCACCTCGATCCAAAAGGACTCGCGACCGAAGCGGGGTGCCCGGCCAGCCGGGCATGACAGCAGGTGGGGCCGAGAGCAAAGATCCGATGCCATCGCTGAAAGACCTCCGCAACCGCATCGCCTCCGTGAAGGCGACGCAGAAGATCACCAAGGCCATGCAGATGGTCGCGGCCGCGAAGCTGCGCCGGGCGCAGTTGGCGGCGGAGGCCGCACGGCCCTTCGCCGAACGGATGACCGCCGTGATGGCCAACCTGTCGGGCGGCATCACGATCGGCCCGGAGAGCCCGCGGCTTCTCGCCGGCACCGGGCAGGACCGCACACACCTCCTGATCGTCTGCACGGCCGAGCGCGGCCTCTGCGGCGCCTTCAATTCCTCGATCTCCCGGCTCGCGCGCGAGCATGCGGTCCGGCTCATGGGCCAGGGCAAGACGGTCAAGATCCTGTGCGTCGGCAAGAAGGGCCATGACGTCCTGCGCCGCCAGTTCGGGCAGCAGATCATCGACCTGGTGGACCTGCGGGCCGTGAAGCAGATCGGCTACGGCGAGGCCGAAATGGTCGCCTCGAAGGTGCTCAACCTGTTCGAGGCCGGCGAATTCGACGTCGCGACGCTGTTCTTCTCGCGCTTCCGTTCGGTCATCCAGCAGATCCCGACGGCGCAGCAGATCATCCCGGTCGAGCTCGGCACGGGCACGAGCGACGTGACCGCCAACGAGGCGGTCTACGAGTACGAACCGGACGAGAACGAGATCCTGGCGAGCCTCCTGCCCCGCAACGTGGCGGTGCAGGTCTTCCGGGCGCTGCTCGAGAACGCGGCGTCCGAACAGGGCGCCCGCATGAGCGCCATGGACAGCGCGACCCGCAACGCCGGGGACATGATCAAGAAGCAGACGCAGATCTACAACAGGTCGCGTCAGGCCATGATCACCAAGGAACTCATCGAGATCATCTCGGGCGCTGAGGCGCTCTGATCCCTACGAACGAAGGAAGCATCATGTCCGCCGCTCTGGCCATGCCGACCGCCAACCCGAACCCGACCGGCCGCATCACGCAGGTGATCGGGGCCGTCGTCGACGTGCAGTTCGAGGGGCACCTCCCCGAGATCCTGAACGCCCTCGAAACCACCAACGGCGGCAACCGCCTGGTCCTCGAAGTGGCCCAGCAGCTGGGCGAATCCACCGTCCGCTGCGTCGCCATGGATACATCCGAAGGCCTCGTCCGCGGTCAGCCCGTGCGCGACACCGGGCAGCCCATCCTGGTGCCCGTCGGCCCCGGCACGCTCGGCCGCATCATGAACGTCATCGGCGAGCCGGTGGACGAGGCGGGCCCGATCTCGTTCCAGATGACGCGCGCCATCCACCAGGAAGCGCCGACCTACGCCGAGCAGGCGACGGAAGCCCAGATCCTGGTCACCGGCATCAAGGTCGTCGACCTCCTCGCCCCTTACGCCAAGGGCGGCAAGATCGGCCTCTTCGGCGGCGCCGGCGTCGGCAAGACCGTGCTGATCATGGAACTGATCAACAACGTCGCCAAGGCGCATGGCGGCTTCTCGGTGTTCGCCGGCGTCGGCGAGCGCACGCGTGAGGGCAACGATCTTTATCACGAGATGATCGAGTCCGGCGTGAACAAGCACGGCGGTGGCGAAGGCTCGAAGTGCGCCCTCGTCTACGGCCAGATGAACGAGCCCCCGGGCGCCCGCGCCCGCGTCGCCCTGACCGGCCTCACGGTCGCCGAGCAGTTCCGCGACGAGGGCCAGGACGTGCTCTTCTTCGTCGACAACATCTTCCGCTTCACGCAGGCGGGCTCCGAGGTGTCGGCGCTTCTCGGTCGCATCCCGTCGGCGGTGGGCTATCAGCCGACGCTGGCCACCGACATGGGCAACCTGCAGGAGCGGATCACCACCACGAACAAGGGGTCGATCACCTCGGTTCAGGCGATCTACGTCCCGGCCGACGACCTGACTGACCCGGCCCCGGCCACCTCCTTCGCCCACCTTGACGCCACGACCGTGCTGTCGCGGTCGATCGCCGAAAAGGGCATCTACCCGGCCGTGGACCCGCTCGACTCCACCTCCCGCATGCTGTCGGCGGCGATCGTCGGCGAGGAGCATTACGCGGTGGCTCGGCAGGTGCAGCAGACGCTGCAGCGCTACAAGTCGCTGCAGGACATCATCGCAATCCTCGGGATGGACGAGCTCTCGGAAGAGGACAAGCTGTCGGTGGCGCGCGCCCGCAAGATCGAGCGCTTCCTGTCCCAGCCGTTCTTCGTCGCCGAGATCTTCACCGGCTCGCCCGGCAAGCTCGTCGCGCTCGAAGACACGATCAAGGGCTTCAAGGGCCTGGTCGAGGGCAAGTACGATCACCTGCCGGAGGCGGCCTTCTACATGGTCGGCACGATCGAGGAGGCGGTGGAGAAGGCCCAGCGTCTCGCCGCCGAGGCGTGACGCCATTCTCCCTCGTCCCGGGCGCGGCTTCGCCGCGTTCCGGGACCCAGGTACACGGCACGGCGGCGGATCGCGGCTCTGCGCCCAGCTCCAGCCGGGATGACGGTGAGTAAGACAGAGATGGCCACCCTGCACTTCGAACTCGTCGCTCCCGAGCGCGTCCTCTTCTCCGGCGAGGTCGAGGCCGTGATGCTGCCCGGGAGCGAGGGCGACATGACCGTCCTGCCCGGCCACGCGCCCGTGATGTCGACGCTCCGGGCCGGCTTCGTGGTGGTCACCAGCCACAAGGACCAGGGCTCGCGCGTTCTGGTGCGCGGGGGCTTCGCCGAGATCAATCCGGCCGGTGTCATTGTCCTGGCCGAGCGCGCGACGCCGCTCGAGGAACTGACCCCCGAGCTGATCGACCGCGAGATCCTCGAGGCCGAAACGCAGCGCGACGGCTCGGCCGATTACGAGGCCCGCGAAGCCGCCAACGCCATGATCGCGCAGCTGCGCGAGGCGCGCGAGACGCTCAAGTTCTGAGCGGGGACGCACAGCCCCTCATCCTGACCCTGGCGCTGGACGGCGCCAGCTTCGCGCGGCTCGACGCCCTGCGCCGGCTGCACTTTCCGCCGGACCGGAACCAGGTTCCGGCGCACCTCACCCTCTTTCACGCGCTGCCCGGGACCGAGCGGGACAGCATCGTCCGGCACCTCGCCGCCCTGGCCGTCCGGCAACGCTCGTTTTCCCTCGAAGCGACGGGCTTCCGCTCCCTCGGCCACGGCGTCGCCCTCGCCTTTGCGTCGGCCGAACTGGTTCGCCTGAGGCAGGCGCTGGCCCGGGAATGGGCCGATTGGCTCTCGGCGCAGGATTCGGCCCGGATCGCCCCTCACGTCACCGTGCAGAACAAGGTCGCGCCCGAGGCGGCGCGCCGCCTCCTGGCCGAGCTCCAGGGCGAATTCCAGCCCTTCACCGCACGGGCGGAGGGGCTGCTGCTGTGGCGCTATCTCGGTGGCCCCTGGGAGCGACTGAGGCTCTTCCGCTTCGCGGCCTGAGCCGCTTCCGGATCAGTCCAGCAGTGTGAATTCCAGCAGCAGCGTGCGCTGAAAGGGCGAAAAGTTGTCGTCCGACAGCAGCGTCAGCACCGTGGCGCCGTCCGCCTCGTCGCGATGGAGGCAGAGCCCTTCCATGTTGTCGATGCCGTCCCGGCCGTCGAGGTCCAACAGCAGGGGCCCGTCCAGCAGGGCGCCGGGCTGGATCGCATCGCGACCGACGCGCCGAATCCGGCAGCGCACGCCGCTGAAGGGCGAGAAGAACCGCTCCAGAAGCAGAAGCTCGCCGCCCGGCAGGAAGGCCGCATCCGTGATGTCGAACCCGTCACGCCGGACCACGTCGAATTGGAACGAGGCCGGGTGCCGCAGCACCCATCCGACGGTGGGTGAGTCCGCACCCCGGCGGGCCCGCTCGGCGATCGCGACGAGGCTCCCGGCGAGGGCATGGCCGGCAGGTGCGAACGCCAGGGCCTCGATGCCGGCATTGGCCGGCAGCTCGCGCAGCGCCGGGGGAACGGGCATCGCATGCCCTCGGGCCACCACGCCCTCGGCACCCCAGGCGAACCGCCGGATGGCGTGCTCCCGCTCGACCGCCACATAGGCGTCCGACCCGCCCATCGCCAGCGCCTCCGCGTCGTAGCCGCGGGTGGTGCGGATCGGCCGTCCGGCATCGTCGAGGATGGGGCCGAGCGTGGCCGCCGACAGCCCCGACAGCCGCCCGGCGCTGCGCTCGATCCGGGCGGTCAGCCAGTGTCCCCGGTCGGAGATCGCGACGAGGTCGCGGCCGCCGTCCGGCTGTCGCCAGAGGCCGGACAGGCCGCCGAACCCGGCCGCCGCCGAGGTCAGGACGAGGCCAGACCGGAATTCGAGCTGGCCAAAGCGGGTTTGCGGCGAGTCCGGAGGGCCAAGTGCCCCGATCGGGTCGGCCCGGATCTCAATCCGTACCGGCGCGTCCGGCCCGGAGAATGGCTGCAGCCACCAGAAGGCCGCCGCCCCGCCGAGGCCAACGAGCCCGAGCCCTGCGGCCGCAAAGGCGCGCCGGCTCGGCCTCACCGGGCGGCCCGGCGCCGTCCTCCGCGAGCCGCCGGCGCGGCCGCCTCCTCGAACAATTGCGCCAGGTTGTCGGTCATGGCGCCGCCGAGTTCCTCGGCGTCCACGATGGTGACGGCGCGCCGGTAATAGCGGGTGACGTCATGGCCGATGCCGATCGCGATGAGTTCCACCGGCGAGCGCGTCTCGATCTCCTCGATGATGTGGCGCAGGTGGCGCTCCAGGTAGTTCCCGGAATTCACCGAGAGTGTCGAATCGTCGACCGGCGCGCCGTCGGAGATGACCATCAGGATGCGACGCTGCTCCGGCCGGGCGAGCAGCCGCTGGTGCGCCCAATCCAGCGCCTCGCCGTCGATATTCTCCTTGAGCAGCCCCTCGCGCATCATCAGGCCGAGGTTGCGACGGGCCCGGCGCCACGGCGAATCGGCAGATTTGTAGACGATGTGCCGAAGGTCGTTCAGCCGGCCCGGGCTCGCCGGCTTGCCGTTCTGCAGCCAGCTTTCGCGCGATTGCCCGCCCTTCCAGGCCCGCGTGGTGAAGCCCAGGATCTCGACCTTCACCCCGCAGCGCTCCAGCGTCCGGGCCAGGATGTCGGCGCAGGTCGCCGCGACCGTGATGGGCCGTCCCCGCATCGAGCCCGAATTGTCGAGCAGCAGGGTCACCACCGTGTCGCGAAACTCGGTGTCCTTCTCCCATTTGAAGGACAGCGGCTGGTGCGGATCGAGGATGATCCGGGGCAGCCGGGCCGGATCGAGGATGCCCTCTTCCAGGTCGAAGTTCCAGGAGCGGTTCTGCTGCGCCAAGAGGCGGCGCTGCAGGCGGTTGGCCAGGCGGCCGACCACGCCCTGCAGATGCGAGAGCTGCTTGTCGAGATAGGCCCTGAGCCGCGCCAGCTCCTCCGGATCGCACAGTTCCTCGGCGTCGACCTCCTCGTCGTACTTGGTCGTGAAGGCGTGGTATTCGGGGCCGCGCGCCTCGTTCTGGCGGGAGGGCGGCGGGCGCCAGGCTTCCGAGGCCTCGTCGGCGTCGGATTCGTCCATGTCCTCCTGCATCTCGCCGGAGGGCGCGTCGGCCGATTCGGTGGCGCCGTCGTCGTCCATGTCCTCGCTGGACTGGTCGTCGAGTTCCACCTCGCTGCGCTCGCCCTGCTGGCGCTCGTCCTGCTCCCCGTCTCCGCCCTCGGACGGATCCGACGATTCCTCGCCGTCCTGGTCGTCGTCCTGGTCGCGGTCGAAGGATGCGTCGTCCGCCATGTCGAGCGACGACAGCAGCTCCCGCACGGAACGGCCGAAGTTGCGCTGGTCCTCCAGGCTGTCCAGCAGCCCGTCCAGGTCCCGACCGGCCCGCTCCTCCACGAAGTCGCGCCACAGCGCGACGATCTTGGCTGCCGGCGCCGGCGGCTTGCGTCCGGTGAGGCGCTGCCGGACCATCAGCGCGATGGCATCCTCGAGCGGCGCATCGGCCCGGTCGGTGATGTCCTCGTACTTGCCGCCACGATGGTAGCGGTCCTCGATCATGGCCTCGAGGTTGTCCGCGACGCCCGCCATGCGGCGAGCCCCGATCGCCTCCACGCGCGCCTGCTCGACGGCGTCGAACACGGAGCGGGCAGTCTGGTTCTGGGGCGCGAGCCGGCGGTGCATCGCGGCGTCGTGACAGGCGAGCCGAAGCGCCATGGCGTCCGCATGGCCGCGGACCACCGCGACGTCTTCGGGCGTGACCCGGCGAGGCGGCTCGGGCAGCCGGGCCTTCTCGCCCGACAGAACGGGCCGGTCCGAGGCGAAACTGACCTCGAGATCCGGCCGTCGGGCGAGCGCCCGCATGCAGCCCGCAATCGAGCGTTTCAGGCCCTCGTTCGGGGCATCCTTGCGGTCGCCGGGCTTGCGGTTGGAGATGGTCACGCGCCGAGCTTCTCGGCGAGGTCGGCCAAGCTCTCGGCGGCGATGTCGACCTGGACGGTCGGCGCGGTCTCCCCCGTCCCGGGTCCGTATTCGTCGGGACGGGCGACATGGGCGGTCCGCAAGCCGCAGGCCGCCGCCGCCTTGAGGTCGTAGGAATGGGCCGCCACCATCATGCAGCGCTCCGGGGGCAGCCCCATGGCCTCCGCCGCCGCCAGGTAGACCGCGGGCTTCGGCTTGTAGTCCCGGGCCACGTCGGCACCCAGGATCGCGTCCCAGACGAAGTCGTTGTGGCGGGCGAGGTCGACCATCAGGCCGATATTGCCGTTCGAGGCGGGCGCGAGCCGGAAGCGCCGGCGCAGCCGCGACAGGCCGAACTGAACGTCGGGCCAGGCGTCGAGCCGATGCCACAGGAGGTTCAGCCGGGCCAGAACCTCCTCGTCGAGGTCCTGCAGGCCGAAACGGGGCAGGATGCGGTCCAGGTTTTCGCGATGCAGCACGTCGAGCCGCACATAGCCCCGGCTGCCGTCCCGCACCCCCTCCATGCCGATCTGGTATTCCGCCCGCCAGGCGTCGGCAAAGGCGAGCCCGTCGATCTCCCGGCCGATCAGGCCGGGCGCCTCGCGGGAAATGGAGCCCCGCCAATCGACCAGCGTGCCGAAGACGTCGAAGAACAGGGCTTCGACGGGCAAATCAGGAGCCTCGGTCATGGTCGCGATCCCGCGGCTGTCAGCTCAGCGCCACGTTCACGGCGCTCTCCGGCAGCTCCTTGCCGAAGGAGCGCTGGTAGAATTCAGCCACCAGCGCGCGTTCGAGCTCGTCGCATTTGTTGAGGAAGGTGAGCCGGAACGCGAAGCCGAGATCACCGAAGATTTCGGCGTTCTCCGCCCAGGTGATCACGGTTCGGGGCGACATCACGGTCGAGAGATCGCCGTTGATGAAGGCGTTGCGGGTCAGGTCCGCCACCCGCACCATCTTGTTGACCGTGTCGCGCCCCTCGGGCGACCGGTAGTGGTGCGCCTTGGACAGGACGATGTCGACCTCGACGTCGTGGGGCAGGTAGTTGAGCGTGCTCACGATGGACCAGCGGTCCATCTGCGCCTGATTGATCTGCTGCGTGCCGTGATAGAGGCCGGAGGTGTCGCCGAGGCCGACCGTGTTGGCTGTCGCGAACAGCCGGAAGGCGGGGTGCGGCCGGATCACGCGGCTTTGATCGAGCAGGGTGAGGCGCCCGGAGGATTCCAGCACCCGCTGGATCACGAACATCACGTCCGGGCGTCCGGCGTCGTACTCGTCGAACACCAGGGCGACGTTGTTCTGGTAGGCCCAGGGCAGGATGCCGTCCCGGAACTCGGTGACCTGCAGCCCGTCCTTGATGACGATGGCGTCCTTGCCGACCAGGTCGATTCGGGACACGTGGCTATCGAGGTTGATGCGGACGCAGGGCCAGTTCAGCCGGGCCGCGACCTGCTCGATATGCGTGGATTTTCCGGTGCCGTGATAGCCGGTCACCATCACGCGGCGGTTGCGCGAGAAGCCCGCCAGGATGGCCAGGGTGGTCGGCGGGTCGAAGATATAGTCCGGATCGGTATCCGGGACGTGGGTCTCGGCTTGCGAATAGGCCGGCACCTCGAGGTCGGTATCGATTCCGAAGACCTGCCGGACCGAAACCTTCATGTCCGGCACGGCCGGCGCGGACTCTTTCGTGATGAGCATCAGAAGCCTCTTCGGCGGAGAGCTCGGAGCGGAAGCCCTGCCGCGCCTCGGGTCGGCGGCCTCGCGGCCGCAACCGTCTTAGCCCCGCCCCTCCGGCCGTGCAATTTGCCGCAAGCCCAGACTGACGCGGACTCGCATCAGCATAGGCCGGCGGCTTTCAGTGTGTCGTGCGCCCGGATGATGTCGCGCAGCCGGTCCTCGAAGGAGCGGTCGCCGCCGTGAGCGTCCGGATGGAAACGCTTCACCAGGGCCTTGTACTGCGCCTTGATGGTCGGGGCATCGGCATTTTCCTCGAGGCCCAGCGTCTCCAGCGCCTTAATCACCAGGCCCGGCCGCCGCGTCCGCTCCGGCTCCGGGGCGCGGCGCGCATGCGACGGGCGGCCCGACCGGAGGATGCCGAGCGGGTCGAGATAGTCGAACTCGGTCGGCGACGGCGCGCCGTCCTTGCGACGCCGGCTGCCGTTCACGCCCATGTCCCAGGTCGGACGGTGCCCGATGGTGGCATCCTTCTGATAGGCCATCACCGCGTCGTCGGGCATGCCGGCGAAGTAGTTGTAGGTCTTGTTGTATTCGCGCACGTGCTCCAGGCAGTAGCGCCAGTACTGCCCCTCGTTGCCGCGCCCCTTGGGGGCCCGGTGGAGGCCCAGCCCGCGGCATCCCGGATGATCGCAGCCAGGCTCGGCCCGGCGGCGCGGCTCGTCAGCGGCCGGCTTGATCCGGATGCGGTCGAAGAAGGGCGAATTGAGATCCATGTCGGGTCGATTATGGGTGGTCAGGTCCGGGTCGGGCAAGCCTGCCCGGCCAAGATGAAACGCGAGGAGCGTTCGGGTGACGTTAAGAGACTGGATTGCCGAGAGGCTGAGCCGCGAGTTTGCACCCGCGTCACTCTCGGTCGAGGACGAATCCTCTCAGCATGCCGGCCATAGCGGCTGGCGTGAGGGGGGCGAAACCCATTTCAGGATCGATGTCGTGTCGGCCGCCTTCGTCGGCAAGAGCCGCGTCGAGCGGCACCGCCTGATCAACGCGGCCCTGGCCGAGGCGTTCGGCCGCGGCCTCCATGCCCTGGCCATCAAGGCCCGGGCACCGGACGAGTAGCCTCCGCCGGCCGCTCGGGCGCGAAGGCGTAGATCAGCAGCGAGACGGCCAGAACCGCCCCGAAGGCGGCGAAGAGCTGGCCGTAGGCCGCCGTGGCGCTGGTGCCGAGCGCCAGCTCCGCCTTCACGAAACGGCCTGATACCCACTGCACCAGTCCGGCCCCGCCGATGAAGGCGAAGTTCATGAAGGTGATGCCGCGGCCCAGCAGCCCCACCGGCATGAAGCGGCGCGCATGCCCCATGAGGATGGCATAGGTCGTGCCGAAACCGCCGACGATGGCCAGAAGGGCGGTTGCCGCCAGGGCATGGCCCGGACCGAGCAGAGCCAGCCCGAAGAAGCCCAGCATGGCGATTCCGCTGCCGGCAGCCGTGATGACCCTGGCGCCGAAACGCACCTCCAGCGGCCCGAGCAGCAGCGCCCCCACCGACATGCCGACCGCCATGGCCAGGGCGGCATCGCCGATGCCGTTGGCATCGAGCTGCTGCACGGAGCCCATATAGGGGCCGATCCACAGCGCTCGCGTCGCAATCACGACCGCATAGCTCGTGGCCGTGAGGGGCAGCAGCAGCCAGAGCGCCCGGATGCTGCCGATGGTCTTCAGCCCGCCGAGCAGGGAGCGGTCGTCGGTTCCGGCCGGCACGGGCGGCGGGTCGCGCACCACCGCCCAGACCACCACGGCGACCAGCCCTGTGACGGCCGCGATGGCCAGGAACGAGGCCCGCCAGCCGAAGGTCGCCGCGGCCCAGACGAGCGGGCGGGCGCCCAGCAGATTGCCGACCGAGCCGAGCCCCAGCAGCACCGTCGAGGCAAGGGCGAACCGCTCCGGCCGATACAGGCGGCCGAACACATACATGCCGGCCATGTAGATCGGCGAGCAGCCGATCCCGATCAGGGCCATGGCCGCGATGGCCCCGGCATAGCCCTGTGCCACGCCGAGCGCGGCTGCGCCGGCCACCGTCACGGCAAGCCCGACAGTGAGCGAGATGCGCGGCCCATAGCGGTCGAGCCCGTAGCCCACGGCAAATTGCGCGGCCGCGAAGGCCACGAACCAGGCCGCCGACAGGTCGCCGAGTTCAGCCGGTCCGAGCGACAGGTCCCGGCCAAGATCGCCGGCGACCACGGCCAGGAACGAGCGGTAGAACTGGCTGAGCGTGTAGGCGAGCAGCAGCGCGAGAAAGAGCGGCACGTGCGGCAGACGCTCTCCTAGCGGACGCGTTCGAGCACGGACACGTAATTCGCGACCGCCGCTCCGCCCATGTTGAAGATGCCGGCCAGTTCGGCCCCCTCGACCTGGATGCCTCCCGCCTCGCCGCAGAGCTGCATGGCGGAGAGTGCGTGCATCGACACGCCGGTTGCGCCGACGGGATGGCCCTTCGACTTCAGGCCGCCGGACGGGTTCACGGGCAGGCGCCCGCCCTTCTCCGTCCAGCCCTCGCGGATGGCGCGGGCGCCCTGCCCTTCCGGCACCAGGCCCATGGCCTCGTATTCGATCAGCTCGGCGATGGTGAAACAGTCGTGCGTCTCGACGAAGGAGAGGTCGTCGAGACCGATGCGGGCCTGTTCGAGCGCCCGTTTCCAGGCCACCGCGCAGCCCTCGAAACGCAGGATGTCGCGCTTCGACAGGGGCAGGAAGTCCTGGGCGTGGGCGCGGGCCCGGAAGGCCACCGCGCGGTTCATGCGTTCGGCCGTTTCGGCATCGGCAATGACGAGCGCGGCGGCCCCGTCCGACACGAGCGAGCAATCGGTCCGCTTCAGCGGGCCGGCCACGAACGGGTTCTTGTCCGATTCCGCCCGGCAAAAGGCGAAGCCGAGGTCCTTGCGCATCTGCGCGTAGGGATTGCTGACGCCGTTGCGGTGGTTCTTGGCCGCGATCATGGCCAGCGCGTCGGACTGGTCGCCGTGGCGCTGGAAATAGCTCTGGGCGATGGTGCCGAACACGCCCGCGAAGCCGCCCTCGGTGGCGCCCTCTTCGGCCAGGTAGGAGGCCCGGAGGAGGTTGCGGCCGATCTCGGCAGAAGGCGTCCGGGTCATCTGCTCGACCCCGACCACGAGCACGATCCGGGCCTGTTTCGCCTGAATGGTGTTCAGCGCGTGATGCACGGCAGCCGAGCCGGTCGCACAGGCATTCTCGACGCGGGTGGCAGGCTTGAAGCGGAAACCGTCATCCGCCTGGAGGACCAGGGAGGCGGTGAAATCCTGCGGGGAGAAGCCGGCATTGAAATGCCCGAGCACGATCTCGTCGACATCGTCCGGACCGAGACCGGCATGGTCGAGCGCCTCGCGCGTCACGCGGACCACCAGGCTCTCGACCGTCTCGGCGTCGTGTTTTCCGAACGGGGTGTGGGCCCAACCGACGATCGCGGGTTGCATGGCGTCTCTCTCCTACCCTTTTGCCCCATATGCGCCGGGCGTCCGGCCCGGACAAGCGCGGCTGCGGCATGCCTCCCCGGTGCGCGGCTCAGCCGGCGCTGGTGAGGAGGAGGAGGACACCCAGCCCGATCAGGGCCATGCCGGCGAGTTCGCGCGGCGCCGTTCCCTCGCGCAGAACCCGGCGGGACACGAACTGGGCCAGCACCACCTCGACCAAGCCCAGGGTCCGGACGTTGGCGGCCGCGGTCAGCGCGAAGCCGATGAACCAGAACAGCGAGGTTCCGGCGCCCAGGCACCCCGCCGTCAGGGAACGGCGCCAGTGCCGAAGGCCGCCCAGCAGCGCCGCCCGGTTGAAAGCCGCGAGCCAAGCCCCGAGCAATGCGGTCTGGATGGCGAGGCCCCAGGCCAGCACCGCAGCCGACCGGGCGAGGAACGATCCGGTCTCGAAGGCCAGAATGGCGCCCCGAAATCCGACCGCCGCGAAGGCGAAGAGCGCCCCCCCCAGAAGCCCCAACGCAATGGCCCGGCCGCCGCCCTGGGCCATGTCCCCAACCGTACGGGGCGTCCAGGAGACGGCGACCACGCCTGCCGTCGCCGTGACGACGGCCAGCACGGCGGCCACAGAGAGACGGTCGCCGAGAACCACGAAGCCGAACACCGCGATCTGGATGACCTCGGCCTTGAGCACGGCGGTCACGACGGAAAACGACCTGAGCCGCATCGCGGCCAGCATCAGGGCCGTGGCCAGGATCTGCGACACTGCGCCCAGCAGGAGAAAGGCCGTGAAGCCGGGTCCCGGCCGCGGCAGCGCCTCCCCGGTGACGGGCAGCAGCACCGCGAGAAACAACAGGGCAAAAGGCAGGCCGTAGACGAAGCGGACCTGCGTCGCCCCGACCGTGCCGAGTTCCTCGGTCAGGCCCCTCTGCATCGTGTTGCGGGCGACCTGCCCGGCGCAGGCGATCAGCGTCGCCGGGATCCAGAGCCAACCCACGTCCATGTCGGTCGCCTGAAACGCTGTTTGGTGCTATGCCATGCTGTCGCCACGTATGGGCCGATAGGTAGCCTCCAACAAGGGCAGGCGGGCTGCCCTGCATTGGGGCTGCGCAACGACGGGTTGCGCCGGCGCATGCGCCGATCTTCACCGGAGCTGAGACGCATGGCTGCGAGACGTGCCGCTTTTCTCGCGAGCGCCGGGTTGGCGTGGGTTGTTGCCGCCGGCGCGGCCGTCGCCCAGACCCCTGGCCTCGTGGTGGACGCAGCCTCGGGCCGTGTCCTGTTCGCTGAGCGGGCCACGGATCCCTGGTACCCGGCCTCCATCACCAAGCTGATGACGGTCTATGTTGCGCTGGAGCAGGTGCAGCAGGGCCGCATCGCGATGAACAGCCTGCTGACGATGTCGGAGACGGCGGCGAGCCAGCCGCCCTCAAAGCTCGGGCTGCGGCCCGGCCAGACGATGACGCTCGAGAACGCCATCAAGGTCATCATGGTGAAGTCGGCCAACGACGTCGCCCACATGATCGGCGAGAATCTCGGTGGCGGCACCGTCGAGGGCTTCGCCGAGATGATGAACGCAGCCTCGCAGCGGCTCGGCATGCACGAAAGCCGCTGGACCAACCCGTCCGGACTGCCGGATTTCCGGCAGCAGACCTCTGCCCGCGACATGGCTCTCCTGGCGCGCGCGCTCGTGACCCGCTTCCCGGAACATGACGGCCTGTTCCGAATCGGCGCCGTGAAGCTCGGCCAGACCGTGATGCGCAACCATAACGGCCTGCTGGGCCGCTACCCGGGCGCGGACGGCATGAAGACCGGCTTCATCTGCTCGGGCGGCTTCAACGTGGTGGCGACCTCGACCCGCAACGGCCGGCGGCTGATCGCCGTCGTGATGGGCTATCCGTCCTCCAAGGAGCGCGACCTGCGCACAGCCGACCTGTTCGATGCGGGCTTCTCCTCCGCCGGCTGGAGCGCCCAGACCGTGGACAGCCTGCCGCCCTCGGCGTCCATGACGGCTCCGGACATGCGGCCGGTGATCTGCGGACCCAAGCGCAAGCAGCCGCGCGAAGACGACGAGCAGCAGCTCGCGCTGCGGGCCGCCGCCTCCGGCAACGCCGAAAATCCCATCGCGAGTCTGTTCTCGGGGTCCGCGCTCGGCCTTGGCCCGGCCGGGACGGCCGCGCTCGGCAGCCGCCGCGACCTCGGGCCGCGGGTGGCGTTCGAGCCGATCCCGGTCTGGCTCGGCGCCTCCCCGGGCGCGGTTGCGAACGAGGACGGTCAGCTCAAGGGCGGCCGCGGCCGCCGGGTCACGCGGGTGGCCGGCCAGAAGGACCGGGCCAAGCCGGCCGGCCGCACCGCGCCCGGGCCGGCCGCGATCGCCTTCACGTCATCGGAGCCAGCCCCGATCGCGGCCGGCATCGGCCTGGCCAAGCCCAAGGCGGCTGGAGCGGCCGCGAAGCCGAAGCTCGGCGCCATCACGGCCAAACCGACTGCGAAGCCCGAGGGCCTGAACCCGGGCGCGAACACGGCTGCGGCGAAGGCCAGGGCGAAGCCGAAGCTCAAGGCGGCCGAGGCCAAGGCCGACAAGCCGAAGACGGCGGTCGCCCGCAGCAAGCCTGCCACGCGTGAGTAGCCCGGGCTCCGCGGCGCGGCCGGCGGGTCCGCAGCCACCCATTCCGCTCACGGTCCTGACCGGCTTCCTGGGAGCCGGCAAGACGACGCTGCTGAACGGTCTCTTGGCGGATCCGGACCTCGCCGACACGGTCGTGATCGTGAACGAGTTCGGCGAAATCGGCCTCGATCACCTGCTGGTGGAGACGGTGGAGGACGGGCTCGTCCTCCTGTCGGCGGGATGCCTGTGCTGCACCGTCCGGGGCGATCTGGTTCGGACGCTGGAAGACCTTCTGCGCAAGCGCGACAACGGCCGCATTCCGGCCTTTCGCCGCGTGGTGATCGAGACCACGGGCCTTGCGGATCCGGCGCCGGTTCTGTCGGCCGTGCTGTACCACCCGTACCTGTCGCTGCGTTACGCGGTGGCCGGCGTCGTGACGGTGGTTGACGCGTTGCACGGGCAGGACACGCTCGACCGGCACGAGGAAGCGCGCCGGCAGGTCGCGGTGGCGGACCGCATTGTGCTGTCCAAGAGCGATCTCGCGCAGACCGACGCCGGCGCGCTGACGTCGCGGCTTCGCCAGCTCAATCCCGGGGCACCCGTCATCCCGGCCGTCCAGGGCCGCGTGGCCGCCGCCGCGGTGTTGGCCGGGGGGCTGTTCGATGCCGCGGGGAAAATCGACGACGTCGCCGGCTGGCTCCGGGCCGAGCAGGTCGAGGCCGGGCACCACCACCACCATCACCACAACGTCAGCCGGCACGGCGAGCGCATCCGCTCCTTTGTGCTGACGAGCGAGACGCCCATCGGCCAGGGGGCGCTCGACACCTTTCTAGACATCGTCCGGGGTCAGTACGGCCCCGGAATCCTGCGGCTGAAGGGGCTGGTCGCGCTCCAGCACGACCCGTCGCGCCCGCTGGTGATCCAGGGCGTGCAGCACGTGCTGCACGTCCCGGCGCTGCTGCCGGGCTGGCCCGACGCGGACCGGCGCACCCGCATCGTGTTTATTGTCGAGGACGTCCCGGAGGGCGCGGTTGAACGCCTGTGGCGGGCCTTCATCGGCCAGCCGTCGCTTGATGAGCCGGACGCCGCCGCGCTGACCGACAACCCGCTCGCGCCCGCCACGCTGGCGCGCTGAGCCCTGCGGCGCCGGGGCGCCGGGGCCGCCCCTCACATGTGAATGGCGCGCTTCTCGACGGCGAGGGCCGCCTCCTTGACGGCCTCGGCCAGCGTCGGATGGGCGTGGCAGGTCCGGGCGATGTCCTCCGAGGAGGCGCCGAACTCCATCGCCAGCGCCGCCTCGGCGATGAGGTCGCCCGCATGCGCGCCCACGATATGCACGCCGAGCACGCGGTCGCTCGCCGCATCGGCCAGGACCTTCACGAAGCCGTCCGTGGTGCCGTTGGCCTTGGCCCGGCCGTTGGCCGTGAACGGGAACTTGCCCACCAGGTAGGCGACCCCGGCCTCCTTGAGCTCTTCCTCGGTCTTGCCGACGGCTGCGACCTCGGGGTTCGTGTACACGACCGACGGGATCACATCGTAGTTCACATGGCCCGCCTTGCCGGCCAGGATCTCGGCGACGGCGACGCCCTCGTCCTCGGCCTTGTGGGCCAGCATCGGCCCGGCGATCACGTCGCCGATGGCGTGCACGCCCGCCACGTTGGTGGCAAAATGCGGGTCGACGATCACGCGCCCGCGCGGATCGAGCGCGACCCCGAGCTCCGCCAGCCCGAGCCCGTCCGTGAAGGGAACGCGGCCGGTCGCGACCAGCACGATGTCGGCCTCCAGCGTCGAGGCGGCACCGCCGCCCTGCGCCGGCTCGAGGGTGACCACGGCGCCCGCGCCCTTGCGCTCGACCTTGGTGACCTTGGTGGCGAGCTTGAACGAGAAGCCCTGCTTGCCCAGAATGCGGCTGAACTGCTTGGCAACCTCGGCGTCGATGCCGGGCAGGATGCGGTCCAGATATTCGACCACGGTGACCTCGGCCCCGAGACGGCGCCACACGGAGCCGAGCTCGAGCCCGATCACGCCGGCGCCGACCACGACCAGCTTCTTGGGCACGGCCCGCAGGGCGATGGCCTGGTCCGAGGAGATCACGACCTCGCCGTCGAACTCGACGCCCCGCAAGGGCGCGACGGCCGAGCCGGACGCGATCACGACCGCCTTGGTCTCCAGCACCTGCTGGCTGCCATCCTCGGCCGTCACCTCGACCCGGGGGCCGGCGACGACGCGCCCGGTGCCCCGGAAGCTGTCGATCTTGTTCTTCTTCAGGAGGAACTCGACGCCCTTGACGTTGCCGGCGACGCCCTCGTCCTTGAAGCTCATCATCTTGGCGAGATCGAGCGTCGGGGTGCCGACGCCGATGCCCAGATCGGCAAAGTGGTCGCGGGCTTCGGCAAAGAGTTCGGAAGCGTGCAGCAGCGCCTTGGACGGGATGCAGCCGACATTCAGGCAGGTGCCGCCATGCGTGGCCCGCTTCTCGACAACAGCCGTCTTGAGCCCGAGCTGGGCCGCCCGGATGGCGCAGACATAGCCGCCCGGGCCGGTGCCGATGACGACGAGATCGTAGGACATGAAATCTTACCCTGGTCTGTCAGGCCCGGCTCTCCCGGGCGTCCCGATCGACGGAGCGCTGGCCCCATCACGATGGCCGGGACAAGCACCAAAACATGCCGCAGCCACCTAGAATGGCCCAGCCCGGACCGCCACCCCTCGCCGCCCCCTCGGCCGGAGGCGCGGCGCACGATCCGGGCCGGAGACGGGCAGCAGCAGGGCGGACGCACGCGCGCCCGCCCGCCGAGACTTAGAGGTCGAGGATCAGCCTGGCCGGGTCCTCGAGCGCCTCCTTGACGCGGACCAGGAAGGTCACGGCTTCCTTGCCGTCGACGATCCTGTGATCATAGGACAAGGCCAGGTACATCATGGGGCGGGCCACGACCTGGCCGCCGCGCACCACCGGCCGCTCCTCGATGCGGTGCATGCCCAGGATGGCCGATTGCGGCGCGTTCAGGATCGGCGTCGACATCAGCGAGCCGTAGATGCCGCCGTTGGTGATCGTGAAGGTGCCGCCCTGCATCTCGTCGATCTTGAGCTGA
>NZ_JAQGKF010000195.1 GCF_028290205.1 Enterovirga sp.
ACGGTCGGCAGGACCCGTCCGGGCGACGCGACCGAGATCGCCGCGACGCTGATCAAGGAGGCGCTGGCGGCGCTTGCGGACGATCCCCAGGCCAAGCCGGACACCACGCGGGTTGCGCTGCTCGGCCATTCCGCGGGTTCCGCCATCGCGCTGAACCTGGCGGCCGAGAGCCAGAGCCGCGGCCTGCCGGCGCCGAAGCTGGTCTTCGCCACCATGCCGGGCGGCATCGCCAAGGACGCAAAGAGCCGCGGCGTGCAATTGTCGGACCTGTCCCGGATCGATCCCGGAACGCTGATCGCCACCGTCGTGGGCGACCGCGACGTCCAGGCCGCGGACCGGGCCGCGCGGCGCATTCTGCGCGAAACCACCAGCGTGCCGGCCTCCCGCAAGCTGTTCATCCGCTCGGCCTCCGACGATCACGGCTTTCCCGCCCTGACCGCAACGCTCGCCTCGCCGGCTTCGCCAAAGGAGGGCTACGATTCGGCGCTGATCAAGCTCGCGCCCGCGCCGCCGCCCGAGCGCGGCGCTGCGCGGCCGAAATGGTCGGCCGACATGGTCCTGACCGGAGAGCAGCAGGTGCTGCTCGGCCAGTTGCAGCGCAACGGCACCGACACGCTGGACTACCTGGCCTATTGGCGGACCTTCGACATGCTGACCGGGGCTGCGCTGGCCGGCGGCGACCTCGCCACGCTCAGGACCGATACCGCCTTCGTCGATATGGGCCGCTGGTCGGACAGCTGGCCCGTGCGGCGGCTCGCGGCGGAGACGCCCAAGGAGGCGGCACCGACCGCACACGGCACGACCCCGGCGGCAACTCCCGTCGCGGCGGCACCCACCATTCAGAGCAAGCAGCCCGTGACGCGGCGGCGCGCGACCACGCAGCGGGGCCGTTGAGCCCGCTTTCGCGAACGCCGCGGTTCTGCTCGGCGTCGCCATTGCGGCCGAAGTGGTCGGCACCTCCGCGCTGAAGGCATCCGACGGCTTCACCCGGCTCTGGCCGTCGCTCTTGACCGTGCTCGGCTATGGCTGCGCCTTCTACTGCCTGGCGCTCACCATGCGGGTGCTGCCGGTCGGGATCATCTACGCGGTGTGGTCGGGCGCAGGCATTGTGCTGGTTTCGCTCGCGGGCTGGATCGTCTTCGGAGACCGCCTGGACTTGCCGGGCTTTCTCGGGATCGGCCTGATCGTGGCGGGCGTGCTGGTGATCCAGCTGCTGTCGACCAGCGTCAGGACCTGACGGTCGCGGCAGGGATCTGGACGCGTCCGGGCCGGTGCTGGCTTTCCGGACGGCCCTCCTTTAAGCGCGCCTTTCGGCCCACCGGGCGGGTGCACGGACGCATTCGAGCCGTCGGCGGGCGGCTGCGCGGATGGAGCGATGGACGAGAGGTGGTGGCCTTGGAAGCGGGGCGCCGCGCGTCGACGCGGGCCGACCAACGAGGCGAGCCTCACCCTCGAGGACGGCAGGGGGTGGAGCGAGCAGGCCGGGAGCGTGTTCGATCAGTACGCGACGGGGCTCCCGTCCGCCCAGAACGCCGTGGACGCGCTTCCCGGCTGGCTGTCGGCCCTGCCGCCCGATCTCGGCGTCAAGGCCGGTATCCTGCCGCTCTACGACGACGAGCGGATCCGCTGGCTAATTGAGCAGCACGGCCCGGTGGCCGGCCGGCGCATCCTCGAACTCGGGCCGCTGGAAGCCGGCCATACCTGCATGCTGGAACAGGCCGGGGCCGACGTGGTCGCCATTGAGGCGAACCGGCTCGCCTTTCTGAAATGCCTCGTCGTGAAGGAGATCGTCGGCCTCCGCTCGGCGCGGTTCCGGGTCGGAGACTTCATTGCGGCGCTGGAGGAGGAGAGCACCCGCTACGACCTCGTCGTAGCCTCGGGCGTGCTCTACCACCAGCAGGATCCGTTGCGGCTCCTGTCGGCGATCGCGCAGCGCACCGACGCTGTCTACCTCTGGACTCATTACGTGCCGGACGGGGAGCGCGAGCCCACGCGAACCGTGACCTTCGCCGGCCTCGAGGTGCGGCTGTTTGAAGCCACCTATGAAGGCGGACACCGGCTCAGCACCTTTGCAGGCGGGCCGGTCGACACTCATCACTGGATGGCGGGGGACGATCTTCTCGCCGTGCTCGCGGCGCTCGGCTTCACGGACCAGAAAGCGGCGGATGGGGGAACAGAGACGCCGCCGAGCGTTTCCGTGTTCGCCCGGCGAGCGGAAAGGCACCCTCGGAGGTGACCGCGGCGGCCTGCTCGCCGGGGCGGACGAGGCAGCGTTAGCGGATTGTTAGCGGCACCTGACGACATGCTTGGTCCATGCGGATCGATCTCCTGGCCGGGGCGGCCGTGACACCGCGGGTCGCGCCCGCGGCACTCCGGCCGACCATCCTCCTTCTGGATTCGGGCCTCGGCGGCCTGACGGTTCTGCGCGAGGTGGCACGGGCCCGGCCCGATGCCGATCTCGTCTATGCGGCCGACGATGCCGCCTTTCCCTACGGCGACTGGTCCGAACAGCCGCTCGTGGCCCGGGTGGTGCAGGTCGTGGAGCGGCTCGTGGGCGAGCATGCGCCGGACCTCGTCGTGGTGGCCTGCAACACGATTTCCACGCTGGTTCTGCCGATGCTGCGAGCCCGCTTCGACCTGCCCTTCGTCGGCACGGTGCCGGCCATCAAGCCGGCCGTCGCGGCCTCTCGCAGCGGCCGCATCGCGGTTTTGGCCACGCCGGGCACCGTGCGGCGGGATTACACACGGGGGCTGGTGGAGACCTATGCCGGGCCGTGCCAGGTGGATCTGGTCGGCTCCACGCGCCTCGCGACACTGGCCGAGGCGGAGCTTTCCGGCACCCCGGCGCCCGACGGGGAGATCGCAGCCGAGATCGCGCCCTGTTTCATCGACCGGGACGGGCGCCGCACGGATGCCGTCGTGCTCGCCTGCACCCATTACCCTCTGCTGCTGGAGCGGTTCCGCCGGCTCGCGCCCTGGCCCGTGACCTGGATCGATCCTGCGCCGGCCATCGGCAAGCGTGTGGTGCAGCTTCTCGGCGCGGCTCCGGCCGATGCCGGCCGGAGCGCCTCCTGGAACCGGGCCGTGTTCACGGGCCGAGGCGAGGTCTCGCCCGCGCTCGCGGCGGCGCTCGCCTCGTTCGGGCTGACCGAGATCCGCCGCGGCGTCGCTCCGCTGGCCTCCTGAGGACCGCCCGCCGGGGCTCGCCCGGGCTGGTCCTCAGCTCTTCACCGCCCCGGCCGTGAGGCCGCCCACCATGTAGCGCTTGAACACGTAGTAGATGGCGGCCGGGGGCAGGGCATAGATCAGCCCCGTGGCCATCAGCAGCTCCCAGGGGCTGTCGTCGGCCGCCAGGAAGTTGCCGAGCGCCACCGGCAGCGTGACCTGCGTGTCGCCCGAGAGCAGCAGGAACGCGAACAGGTACTCGTTCCAGGCCAGCAGCACGGCATAGATGCCGATGGCGACGAGCGAGGGCAGCATCAGCGGGATGTAGACAAGCCGAAAGAGCTGGAGCGGCGAGGCGCCGTCCATGATCGCTGCCTCGTCGAGTTCGAGCGGCAGCTTGTCCGAGGCCTGTTTCAGCACCCAGATCGCGTAGGGGCTGGCGATGGTCACCATCGCCATGATCAGCGCCCAGCGCGAGTTCAGAAGGCCGTAGGCGCCCATCGTCTTGTACATGGGCACCGCCAGAAACGCGGCCGGGATGAAATAGGTGAACAGGGCCAGGTTCATGACCGTGCGGCCGCCCCTCACCCTGAGCCGGCTGATCGCGAAGGCGGCCGCCGTCGCGATCACCAGCGTGATCACGCCCGTGGCGAGCGCGATCACGACGGAATTGGTCAGCTGCTGCCAGAAATGGGACAGGAAATAGTGCTTCTCGCCAAACACGATGCGAAAGTTGTTCAGCGTCGGGTTGGTGGGAAAGAGCTGGCCCGAAAACGCGTCCTGTTTCGGAGAGATGGCGAACAGGAACAGGTGGTAGATCGGCAGCAGGGTCCAGATCGCGACCGGGATGCCGATGAGCAGGAGCTTGGCGTCCGGGCCGATTTCCCTCAGCCATTGCTTGCGCGAGCGGGAGGGCCGGCCGGCGGCCAGGGTCCGGGTCGGCGTGGCGGCCGCGGTCGTGCTCACTTCGACAGCCTCCCCATCAGAAACCAGACCAGCGGCAACACCAGCGGCATGGCGCACACCACCGCCGCCATGGACAGATCCACCTGATCCAGGCGCAGATAGCGGATGCCCAAGGTGGCCAGAACATGGGTGAGGTCGGCCGGGCCGCCCCCGGTGAGCAGGTAGACGCTGTTGAAGTCGCCCAGCGTCCAGATCATCGACAGCAGGGTGCAGGTGACATAGAGCGTCCGCATCGACGGCCATGTCACGTACATGAACTTCTGCAGCGGGGAGGCGCCGTCCACGGAGGCCGCCTCGTAGAGGTCGTTCGAGATCGACAGGCGGCCGGCCAGCAGGATCAGCGTCCAGAACGGCAGCGACTTCCAGATGTGGACGGCGATGGCAAAGCCGAGCGCCAGCCCCGGATCGTTCAGCCAGTTCGGCCCGTCGTCGCCGGTGAGACGGAAGACGAGCTGGTTCACCACCCCCCATTCCGGGTTCAGCATGAACCGGACGGACAGGATGGTCGGGATCGAGGGCACGGCCCAGGGCAGGATGAACAGGACCGACAGCCACCGGATCCAGCGGCGCTGGTGGGTGAAGAAGCCGGACAGGAGAAGAGCCAGCAACATCTTCACGTTGATCCCGACCAGCAGGAAGATCAGCGTGTTGACGACCGCGCCCTTGAAGATCGGATCCTCGAGGAGCTGCGCGTAGCTCGCCGGATGTCGCGCGAGCCAGAACCCGTAGCCGACCGGGTAGACCACAAAGAGCAGGAAGACGAGCAGGTAGGGGGCGATCAGCAGCAGCCCCCAGACCTGCCACGCGGTCAGGCGCGGGCGCGGCCTCGGGGCAAGGGTGTCGGCTGAACCGGACAGCGCGAGGCTCGACATGGGGTGTCTCCTCTCCCGCTTCGTGCCGCCGTTCCCGGCGCGGGCCGGGGACGACGGGTGGAGCGAATCCCGGCCGTGGCCGGACCGGGCGGCCGGCCGGGGATCAGTTCCCGGCCACCTGCTTGATGCGGGCCAGCATCTCGTCGGCCGCCTTCTCGACGGCGACCTTCTCGCTGACGACCCGGTTCATGGCCTTGGCGAAGACGTTCTCGTTGTTGAGAATCGTGAACTTGTAATTCTTCACGTAATCAAAGGGTTCGGTGCCCGACTTGAACTGCGTGTAGACGGCCTTGCGGTGCTTGTCGGCCTGCCAGAACGGGCTCTCCTGGCTGTCCTTGGTCACCGGGAACCAGCGGCCGAGCGCACCCTCGATATAGGGCCGGAGGTTCTCCTCCTCCATCAGGAACTTCACGAACTCCTTGGCGCCGGCCTTGTTCTTGGCCTGCGAGAAGACGACGCCGTGTTTCACGTCGGCCCGGTAGGTCATCGGCTTGCCGTCAGGACGGCTCGGGAACGAGGCCGTGATGATGGTGTCCTCGTAGGCCTTCTTGGCGGCGTCGCGCTGCTCCTGGGTCAGGCTCGGGTTGACGGAATCCTCGTACCACTTGGCCGCGATCGAGATGGTGAAGTTGTGCGTCATCACCGTGGTGCGGTTGTGGAAGGCGACGTTGTTGTCGGGATCCTTCCAGGTCGTGGACGAGGGCGGCGTGCAGCCCTTCACGTAGACGTCGGTGTAGTCCCTGAGCGCGTTGACGACGCCCTGGCGAACCTTGGGGTCGTCGACCTGGAGCTTGCCCGCCTCGTCGACGAGCTTGGCGTCATGGGCGTCCAGGAAGGCGTAGAAGGACTGGAAGGAATCGGTGGATTCCACGCCCATCGGCGAGCCGATGCCGTAAGCCCGCGCGCCCGAGGCCTTGCGGTAGGCAGGCTGCACCTTGTCGCACCAGAAGGACCAGTACTCCTTCCAGGTGGTCGGCACGTCCGCGAGCTTGAAGCCGGCCTTGTCCAGCATGTCGCTCCAGATCTCGACATGGAGCGACTGTTGCTTCATCGGGAAGCCGTAATAGGCCTTCTTGCCGGTCTTCTCGTTGAGCAGCAGCGTGTGCTCGACGGTGCTGGGCGCGAAGCGACCCATCATCGGCTGGAGGACGTCGGTGAGGTCCTCGAGCTTGCCCTCGAAGGCCCATTTGCCGGCCGCCTGATTATTGTAGGTGTCAGCGTAGCCGACGTCGGGCGGGGAGCTGGAATCGAGGGCCGCAACGGTCTTCGGGATCATGTCCTGGATCGCGTATTGCGACAGCTCGACCTTGATGCCGGTCTTGGTCTCGAATTTCTTGATCGCGGCCCACAGGGCCTCGTCTTCCGAACGGTAGAAGCCCTTGCTGAACCACACCGTGATCGAGTTCTGCGCGAAGGCTGCCGGCGCGCCGGCCCCCAGAAACGCCGCAAGCGCGAGGGCGCTCACCCAGTGCCGACCCATGCCTGACCTCCCAGTCCGTGACCGGCCACTGCAGTGGCTCTGGACCGGAGTTCAGCATGGTTCCGCTCGCCGGGGCAATGCGTCGAAAGCCGTGCGACCGCCCGGCGATTCTGGCCGTCTCTGCGGGCCAGGCGACACCCGGGGAGCGAGGCCTTGGTGACCCCGGCGACCCTCGAGGAGATCGAGCAGGATCTCCGCCGCGCCGAACTGATCGGTGCCTATGACAAGGCGCGTGCCTGTCTGGAGGCGGGCGTCGACGATCCGAGGCTGCGCTACCTCAGCGTCCTGGCGCTTGCCCGGGCCGGTGCCACGGCCAAGGCCGCCACGCAGTATCGGGCCCTGCGACTGAACCGCCTGGGCGACGTCGATTCCCTCGCCCTCTGGGCCCGCATCCGCAAGGACGCGGCGCTGGCGGCTCCGCCGGAGCGCCGCGGGCCGCTCCTGGCGCAGGCGGCTCGGGCCTACCATCGCGTCTTCCGCAAGAGCCGCGATCCCTTTCCGGGCATCAACGCCGCGACCCTGTCCGCGCTCGCGGGCCAGCGGCAGGACGCCGGCCGGATCGCCTCCACGCTGCTGGATGACGGCCTTCTGCACGAGCCGGAGAGCTACTGGCCCGCCGCGACCCGGGCCGAGGCCCTCGCCGTGCTCGGCCGCTGGGAGGAGGCGGCCGATGCGCTGCGCCGGGCCCGGGAACTGGCCGGTGCGGATTACGGTGCGCTCTCCAGCACCCGGCGTCAGCTCGCCGCGCTTCTGGGCGAGACCGACCCGGATCCGGCCCGGAGCCACGACCTCCTGGACATCCTGGCGCCGCCCAAGGTCGCGCATCTGAGGGCCGGCGAGGTCGCGGCCGACGAGGAGGCCGAGGCCGCCGCGGCCGTCTCCGCCACGCTGCGCCGGGAAGCCGTCGGCTTCGCGGTCGGCACGCTGTGGAGCACGGGTTCGCTGGCCATGGCCGAGCAGGCCCTCGCCGCCGGCGTCGAGCTACATCTCGTGCTGCCCTTCGCGGAACAGGATTACCTCTCCTTTTTCGCCGACCGGAGCCCGGCGGCGGAGGTCGCGCGGCGGCGGCACTGCCTCGCTTCGGCCGCCACGGTGACGTCGGCCACGGCCGACGGCGACTGGCCCGATCCGCAACTGATCGCCTATGCCGAGCTGATCGCGCGGGGCCTCGCCCGCACGCGGGCCCGCCGGCTCTGCACCGACTGCGTCACGGTCGAGATCGGCGGGCGGGAGCCGGAGGCCGCCCCGGCCGCGGCCGCGCCGGCGCCCGACACCGGAACGGCGCCGCATCGCGAGGTGAGGGCGTTCCTGTTCGCCGACGTGTACCGCTTCTCCAGCATCCCGGAATCGCAGCTTCCGGGTTTCTGGTCGGACTACATGGCGGCGATCGGCCGGGTCATCGACGGCTTCGCCGGGCAGGTGCTGTACCGCAACACCTGGGGCGATGCCTTCTTCCTGGTGATCGACGAGATCGAGGCGGCGGCCGGCCTCGCCCTGTCGATCCAGGAGGAGGCGGCCCGCATGCGGCGGGAGAGCCGGTTCGCGCCCGAGCTCAGGATCGGGCTGCACCACGGTCCGGTCTTCAAGGGCTGGGATCCGATCCGCGGGGTCGCGAGCTACTTCGGAACGCAGGTCTCGCGCGCCGCCCGGGTGGAACCGGTCGCGCCGCCGGGCGCGGTCTACGTGACCGAGCCCTTTGCGGCGATCCTGGAAACGACCGACACGGCCGGCTTCGAATCCGAATATGTCGGCCGCATGCCGCTGCCCAAGAAGTACGGCGAGCACCGGATGTACCGGCTCGCCCGCCGCTGGGGCCCGGCCCCCGGGCGGGCCCGTTCGGCCTAGCCGGTCGGGCCGCTGCCCTACTCGCCGGCGGCCTCGTGGTCGCGGAAGGCCTCCTGGGCGACCCGGGTCGCCTCCATCATGGCCGGGACCCCGGCATAGATGCCGACCTGCATGATGATCTCGCGGATCTCGTCGCGGGTGACGCCGTTGCGGAGGGCGCCGCGGGTGTGGAGCTTGAATTCCTGGGCCCGGCCGAGCGTCGCCAGCATGGCGAGGTTGAGCATGGAGCGCGTCTTGCGCTCGAGTCCGGGCCGGCCCCACACGAAGCCCCAGCAATACTCGGTGACGAGTTGCTGGATCGGCGCCGAGAAGTCGTCGGCCTTGGCCAGCATCGCGTCGAGATGGGGCCGGCCGGCCACCTCGCCGCGGATCTCCTTGCCTTGCCGAAACAGATCGCTCTGGAACTCCGGTCGCTCAGCCATGCTACCCCCCGTGACGGCCCAGCTTCGACCGAGCGGCTCTCCCCGTGCAATCCGACCATCGATCGAGGCGCGGGACGGGCAGGCCCGGTCGGAGGCGGGTCAGCCGGTTGGATCCGCGTCCAGCCGGTGGGCAATCCCGTCCAGGCCCGGCGCCGAGGCCGGATAGCGCTGCAGCACCAGGGGATCGTGGCCCGGGATCACGGCCGAGCGCTCGCTCGCCAGGCCGTACAGCTTGCGATAGCCCTCCAGCGTGTCCTCCAGGCTGTGCAGCAGGTGGAAGGGGCGGCCCTCTTCCATGTTGGCGTAGAAATGGCTCGCATCGGACGCGATCACGGTCCAGCCGCGGCGCGTCCAGACGCGCACCACCTGCAGGCCCTTGGAATGCCCGCCGACCCGGTGCAGCGAGATGCCGGGCGCGAGGTCGCGGTCGCCGTCATGGAAGGTCACGCGGCCCTCGAAGACCTTGCGGACCATGGCCAGCACGTCCTCGGCCTCAAACGGTGCCCGCAGCGCCGGGTGGCACATGCAGCGGCCCGTCGCATAGGCCATCTCGCCGTCCTGCAGGTGGTAGCGGGCGCGCGGAAAGAGGCCGTGATTGCCGCAATGGTCGTAATGCATGTGGCTGACCACCACGTCCTCGACCCTGTCGGGATCGATGCCGATGCAGCGCAACCCTTCCCCTGGGGAGCGAAGGAAGGCGCGCCCGCGCTTCTCGCCCATGGCGGTGTCGAAACCGGTATCCACCACGATGGTGCGGCCGTTGCCGCGGATCGCCCAGACGAAATAGTCGAGCGGCATCGGCCCATCATGCGGATCGCCACCGAGGAAGTTCTCGCGCCGGGTGGCATGGGCGTTGTGGCCGTAGCGGATGGCGTGAATCTCGTAGGGCTCGAGATCGGGCATGGGCTGGCTCCTGCCGGGAAGAGGGGGGCGGCCCGCTCGGCCGGCCCTCCCTCGTGTCAGCTCTCCGAGCCGACAGCGCTCAGGACGGGGTTCCGACCGTGACCCCGGCCGGGCGCTCCACCATCTCGACAATGCGGGTGAAATCGCTCTCCGGGCCGAACTGGTCGTTCATCTTCTGCCAGATGGACCGCACGGCCTTGGCGGTCTCCAGATCGAGGCCCATGCCCTCGGCCTCCTCCAGGCACAGCCGCACGTCCTTGAACATCAGCCCGGTCGCGAAGCCGTAATCGAAGCGGCGGTTGAGCACCGATTTCGGGAATTTCTGCGTGGTCGCGGTGTTCATGCCGGACGAGACGTTGATCACGTCCACCATGATCTTGGGGTCGATGCCGGCCTTGACCCCGGCCGTGATCGCCTCCGCCGAGATCGCCATGGCGGCTGCCGACATCAGGTTGTTGCAGAGCTTCATCATCTGGGCCGAGCCCGGCGTCTCGCCGATGAAGAAGACCTTGCCGATGACCCCGAGCATGGGCTCGAGCCGGCGAAACACCTCGCCCGGGCACGACACCATGACCGCGAGCGTGCCGGCCCGGGCCCCGCCGACCCCGCCGCTGACCGGGCAATCCACAAAGGTGATGCCCCGCTCCTTGAGCCTGCCCGCGATGCTGGCCGCGACGCGCGGTCCGGTGGTCGAGAGATCCACCACGGTCTTGACCTTGCCGCCCCCGGCGAGGCCGCCAGGGCCGAGCACGACCGTCTCGACGATGTCTGGGGTGGGCAGGCTGATCAGGATCGTTTCGACCTGGTCGGCGACCTCCTGGGCCGAGCCGGCCCGGGTGGCCCCACGCTGGAGAAAGGGCGCGAGGGCAGCATCGCGGGCGTCGTGCACCACGAGGCCGTAGCCCGCTTCGGCGAGACGGGCTGCCATCGGCGTGCCCATCATTCCGAGCCCCACGAATCCGATCGTCTCGGCCATTCCGCGTCTCCACCCGTGTTGTTTGACCTTGTCCTGCACGGGCCTGTGCCGTGCGGCAAGGTTTTCGCGCGCGGCTGTGGCCTTGCCAACAGGGCCGCGACCAGCTCAGGGGAGGGGCGGCTCCACGCCGAGCGCCGGACGGGGTGCGCCGGCGGCTATCAGGTGCCGGGGCTCGCCGGCACGTATCCGCGCCGCTCGATCTCGGCCCGGACCAGCTTCTTCGTGACCTTGCCGTAGCCGGAGCGCGGCAGTTCCTCCAGGAACACCACCCGGCGCGGCAGCTTGTAGCGGGCGACCTTGGGTGCGAGCCAGGCCAGGAGCTCCTCCTCCTCCAGC
>NZ_JAQGKF010000234.1 GCF_028290205.1 Enterovirga sp.
GGGCGCAGCGGCGGCGCCGGATCGGGCTCGGGCTGCAGCACGGTTCCAAGCCAGGCCGGCAGCGGCCCCTCCTCCGTCTCCCCGGCCTCCGGCTGCACCGGACCCGGCGCCACCGGATCGCGCCACAGATCCACCGGGCCGTAGGGCATCTCGGTCCGGACCAGGGCCCGGGTGGCCTCCTGGAAGCCACGCCGCACCATGGCGCACCAGGCATCCGGCACTTCCTTGCCGCGCGGCGTCGTGAACGGCGCGATGACGAGCCGGTCCCGCGCCCGCGTCAGAGCCACGTAGAGGAGCCGGTTGTGCTCCTCCTGGGCCCGTGCCCGGCATTCGGCCCGCGCCGCCGCCACGGCCGGCGGCTCCACCGCGCGCGGCCCGGCCGCCCAGACCGGGAGGCACTCGTCCGGGCCGACCGGGACCGGCAGGAGGTCCGGGTCCTGCCCGGCCACGTCGCAACCGTCGAGCACCACCACCAGCGGGGCCTCGAGGCCCTTGGCGCCGTGCACGGTCATCACCCTGACCTCGTTGCCGGCGCTCTCCGGATCGCGCCGGATCACGTGTTCGGCCGATTCGAACCCGGCCAGGAATCCGGTCAGCGAGGGCGCCTCGACGCCGCTCTCGGCCGCGGCGGCCCGGCACAGGAACACGTCGATGGCATCGGCCGCCTCGCCGCCGAGCCGCTCCACCAGCCGGCGCCGGCCGCCGCCCGGGCCCAGCAGAGTCGCGTAGAAGCCGAACGGGCCGTGCGCGCGGGCGAGGCTGCGCCACTGCTCCAGCGTGTCGACGGCGGCGCGGGCCCGCGCGTCACTGGGCGCGGCCGCGACCAGGGCCTCGACCAGCGACGCCCCCTCAGGCCGGTCGGCGGCGATGCGGACAAGGTCCTCGTCGTCGAAGCCGACCAGCGGCGATTTCAGCGCCGCCGCCAGCACGAGATCGTTGTCCGGCAGCAGGGCGGCCTGACCCGCCGCCACGAGGTCGGACACGGCGATCTGCTCGTTGATGTCGATGCGGTCGGCACCCGCGACCGGGATGCCGGCCGCCTTGAGGGCCCGGATCACGGCAAAAAAGGCCGGCCCACGCTTGCGGGCGAGGATCAGGATCTCGCCAGGCCGCCAGAGCCGGTTGGTGTCCGGGTCCGGCACCGTGGTCCAGCACCGCACGGCCTCCGCCACCCGAGACGCGGTCCGCAGCGCCGGCACCGTTCTGTCGGGCTGGTCCACGGGAAGGGTCCAGGCATCCGGCTCCGCATCCCGCTCGCCGGGGCATTCGGTCGGCCAGATCTCGACATGGCCATGCGCCTGCGGGCGGGCGCTCGCATGGGCGGTGCCGGCCGCGGCATCCTCGAAGGAGAGGCCCCGGAAATGGGCCGCCACCGCGAAGGTGTGGTCGACGGCGTGCAGAATGGCCGGCGCCGACCGGAAAGACAGGTCCAGCCGGACATCCACGAAGCGCAGCCGCGCCGCGTCGTGCCGCGCCCGCCAGAAGCGCCGGCTGTCCTCGAACAGGCGCGGATCGGCCCCCTGGAAGGAGTAGATCGACTGCTTCGGGTCGCCCACCGCGAACACGGTCCGGAGGCCCCGGCTGGGGCGACCGTGCCCGGCCGTGAACTCCTCCGTCAGGTGCTGCAGGATGCGCCACTGCTCGGGATTGGTGTCCTGCGCCTCGTCCACCAGGACGTGGTCGATGCCCCGGTCGAGCCGGTACAGCACCCAGGCGGCGTGGCCGCGCCCGAACAGGGCCAGCGTCTTGGTGATCAGGTCGTCGAAATCGAGCGCACCCATGCGCCGCTTGGCCGCCCGAATCTTGTCCCGCACGGCCCCGGCGAGACGATAGAGGGCCACGGTCCGATCGAGCGCCTCGGCGGCCTGGAGCCGCGCGAACAGGGCGAGCACGCGCTCCTGCTCCCCTTGCAACTGCTCCCGCACCGGCGCCGGCGCGCCCTTGGTGACGAGGTCCTTGCGGGGCAGCCAGCTCTTGGTGAGGAAGACCGAGAGGTAGAGCCCGCAGCCGAGCGCCGGATCGGCGGCCGCCGCGCCGCGCTCCAGCGTGTCGGCGCAGGTTGCGTCGGTGGACTTCCCGGTGGCCCGGATCTGGCCTGCCAGGGCCGGCCAGTCCGAGCGTGCGATCCCCTCCTCCAGGATGCGGCGGCGCAGCTCGTCCGGGCTCTCCTCCGGCCCGAGCAGCAGCGCCGCCCGCAGCCGCGCCTCGGCGGCCGCGAGCGCCTCCGGGCCGTCCGGCACGCGCGGATCGGCAACGGCCTGGTCCAGGAGCGCCACGAGGTCGTCGCCGGAGGCGAGCGCCGACACGACGTCCAGCGCCCGGGCGAGGCCGGGCCGCTCCGAGGCCCGCACCACGGCCTCGGTCAGCACGGCGGCGCGCGCCTCGGCGCGCAGCTCCGCGGCCTGGCCGTCGTCCAGCACCGCGAAGCGGGCCGGAACCTCGGCCTCGAAGGGAACGAGGTGGAGCACCCGCTCGCAAAAGGCGTGGATGGTCTCGATCTTGAGCCCGCCCGGCGTCTCAACCGCGCGGGCAAAGAGGCGGCGGGCGCCGGCCAGCACCGCCCGGCCCGGCCGCTCGCCCATGAGGCCGTGGAGAGCCTCTGTCAGCTTGGCATCGTCCAGGGTGACCCAGGCGCCCAGGGTGTGGAACACCCGCAGGGTCATCTCGGCCGCGGCCGCCTTGGTGAAGGTCAGGCACAGGATGCGGGCCGGCGGGGTGCCGGCCAGCATGAGGCGAATGACGCGGTCGGTCAGGACCTTGGTCTTGCCGGCTCCGGCATTGGCTGAGACCCAGACCGACTGGCCCGGATCGGCGGCGCGCCGCTGCCGCCCGAGCGTCAGCTCGTCGATGACGAGCGCGGTCATGGCAGCGGCTCGCCGCCGGGGCTGTCGCCCAGCACCGACCATTCGCCGACGCGCGCCAGGTGGTCGTAGCGGCCGGCGAAGCGGCTTTCGCGCGGCAGGCGGCGCGACAGGTAGCCCGCCTCGCCGCTCGCGAAGAGTCCGGCCAGCCGCGTCACGCCGTCCACGTGGGCCTCCACCAGATCGGCGAGGCTGGTGCCGTCGCGCGGCTTGATCTCCTGCGGCTTGACCCGGTCGCGGCCGCCCAGCTTGACGTAGAGGAGGTTCGGCACGGTCGCCGTCGGCGGCACGCCCTCGAACCCGCCGGCCCGCACCATGGCGGCCTCCAGCGTGAGCTGCGGCGCGAAGCCGACCCGCACCTCGTCCAGGCTCGGCATGCGGCCCGATTTGAAATCCACCACCGTGGCCGAGCCGTCGGCCGCGATCTCGATCCGGTCGGCATAGCCCCGGATGGCGAGCGGCGGACCGGACGGGAGCGGAATCTCGATGCGGCCGGGTTTCTCTACGAGGAGCCGGTCCATGGCCGCGCGGCGCTGATGCTCCCATTCCAGCAGATGAGGCACCATGCGCTCGAAATCCGGCGCCCAGAGCGCGTAGAGCTCGGGATAGGCCTCCTCGATGGGCCGAAACGCGTCGAGCCCGCGCTGAATCAGCTCGGCCCGGGCCTGCGGCGGCAGGGGACCGGGATGCGCGGCCGCAAAGGCGGCCAGCACCTCGTGCAGGATGGAGCCGCGATCGGCGAGATTGGGCCTCAGCCCGAGCGGATCCAGCGGCGACAGCCGGAGGATGTGGCGCGCGAACACCGCATAGGGGTCGCGCACCAGCGTCTCGATCTCCGTGACGCTGAGGCTGCGGGGAAACCGCTCCCCGCCGGGCCGCGGCGCCGGCCGGCGCGCACCGACGACGG